>JACNLQ010000016.1 GCA_014381415.1 Fidelibacterota bacterium | reverse complement strand
GACAACCGGTGCAGCTTGAAAATAATGGTTCAAGTGTTTCACCATAACTAATATTGCAGGTTGAGCCATCGCCACTACAGACTCCGCATGTATCTTCTTCTGCCAATCCTCCACAATCACCATTGCAATCTGTAACAGCAGTACCACCACAAGTCCCTGTGCAGTCAGCAACCTGCCCATCAGAACAGCAATCAGAGGCGTTATCTATTGTTCCACCACAGTCGCCACAGGCATCAACTGCAACAATACAATTATTTTCACAGTCATAATTAGTTTCGGGGTAGGTACAGGAACCATCATCATAAGTTGCATCCAAATTCGTATTACATGCAGTGGAATCCATACAACCATTAATGTAAGGTTCTCCGGAATCAGAACAACTCCAGAATACCAGAAACATCAAGCTGAGAATGGCGGAAGGAAGATTTTTCACAGGGGATATTTTAATGAGTTTAGATTTAGGTATGCAAGTGGGAACTGTAACTTCAATAGAAAAGTGAAAATAGAATTTTGTAAGCTCGGATGTGAAGAATTACTATTTACAAATCAAAATATAAACTTTTCCAAATACCCCAATGGTTGAGTAGTATCTGTTCTAATCAAGCCATATGGTAAATATGACGGAATCACCATATATTGTCATCTGAGTAAGTTTATGCTGAGCGAAGCCGAAGTAAAGCATCTCAATCTAATGATAGGAGAAATATTAAAAGATTGAGACCCTTCCTTTATCAGGGTGACAGGGGTGGGAATAGTGAAGACATGGAGTAGTGGATATATACCTCCCGATGGATTAATCCACAAAATCCTCACATATTTAAGATGTGTCCGTATCTTTCAATTCACCTAAATTACCATAATGGATAGCATAAATGCGGATATGAAACAACCAAAGGATTCAATAATTCAGCAGTTACGCAGAACTCCCCTGGAGATTAAAATATTAGTATTGATTGTAGTCTGCCTGACACTTGGATTCGGAACCTATGTAATTTATTCCCTCAATTCAGAATCCAAAGCGCTTATGCATCAGCATCAGCTGCGCTCACATTTGTTTGGAGAAACCCTTATCTCCGGCATCCGTAATATTATGCTGTCCGGGCGGGCGCCTTATGTCCGAGCTTTTGTTGAAGAAGCCCGGGAAGAGTTTAACAAAGTAGGTGAATTCCATCTGTTTAACAATAAAGCTGAAGAAATATTCCCTGCTAAAGACCCCCATATTTCTATCCCTATAAAAAATCCAAAATTAAAAGAACAATTGGAACAAAACCGGTTTTCAGATAACTTGTACCCCATAAAAAATGAAGCCTCTTGTAAAGCCTGTCATGCAGATGATGTTGAAAATCGGGGAGCTGTACAGTTGGACTTTGCTCAGAATGCCGATTGGGGAAATGCCCTTATACAGGTGGTGCATGGCGCCTTCCAAGCCATTATGCTCTCAGGGAAGGGTGAATATGCCGATACTCTACTCCTGGAAATTAATCAACTGATGGGGGTAAATCTTGTACAGGTCTATGATGAAGATGGTATTTATGTGGCATTTGGCGATGACGATGTAGAGGTAAATGAAGATACTTTAGAGGATGTGGCTGATACCTTCCATGATAAACTTGATTTGGGGAGTACAATTAAAAAAGACAGCTATCATTTTGCACCCTTTCCCAATATGGAATCCTGCCATGTCTGTCATGGTCCCGATTCGAATTTGCGGGGTATTCTGGCAATGAAGATGCAGACTGACAAGGTGCGGAAAGAACAGGTCATTCATTCAGCGATAATTGGTTTTAAGAATCTCATGCGGCTGCAAAAAGCTTCTTATGCCGGAGCTTATATTGATGAAATCCGCAATCTGTCTTTTGTAGAAAATTTTCAAGTTTTCGATAATGGAAATGTATCCGATTCCGGTTTTCAGGAATTATGGGTGCCCAATCCGGATTATTCCAGCATCACATCAGATACCTCGGCTGCCAGTTTGATTGCAAAGAATAATCTTATTAATACTGGCGAGAAAAAGCAGTTGGAATACATTGAACAAATCACCGATATAGATCATCTCACTCAAATGGTACCCATTATTAATGATGAAAAATGCCAGGCTTGCCATCAACCCCCTGAGGAGGATTCTCCTCTCTATGAATCCCAGAAAGACAAGTGGAAGGTGCGATCGGTGGTAAAAGTATCCACATCCATGAAGGATATTCAGGATGAAATTAAGAAAAACACCCAGGCATCCGTCATTGTGGGACTGGTGACAATAATATTAGTAACGCTGCTCTTGAGAATTTTTATGAGGGCAACGGTTCTCAAACCGCTGGATATTATCGGTGGAGTAGCAGACAAAATTGGTGGTGGGGACCTTTCAGTCTATGCCAAAGTAAAATCTCAGGATGAGATTGGAGTCCTCGCCCAGCGGATTAACAAAATGATCAAGGGCTTGCAGGAACGGCTGCACCTCACCAAATTTGTATCGGATGAAGCTCTCACTGCGGTGGAAGAAGCAGATTTAGAAGGATTGGCATTGGGAGGTGAGCGCAAAGAGGCTACCGTCTTATTTTCAGATATTAGGGGCTTTACTTCCATGTCGGAAAAAATGGAGCCGGAAGATGTGGTGACCCTGCTCAACACCTATTTTGATAAGCAAACCGAAGTTGTGCAAAATACCGGAGGTGATATTGACAAATTTGTGGGCGATGAACTAATGGCAGTATTTAAAGGGGATCAAATGGCTGATGAGTCGGTAGAATGCGCAGTGAAAATTCAGAAAGAGGTTAAAAAATTAAATCAGAAATTGGGTAAGAATATTGGAATTGGCATTGGAATTAATACTGGGTCAATGGTGATGGGTGCCATGGGTAGTAAAGATCGCATGGATTTTACCGTAATTGGTGACAATGTAAATTTAGGTGCCCGTCTCTGCAGCGCTGCGGCAGCAGGAGAGGTAATTATATCTGAGAGTACGAAGAAATTATTAGAAGGTAAAAATTTTCAACTATCTAAATTAGACCCCATCATGGTTAAGGGTAAGGAAGAGCCAATTCAGATATATAAGATTACCTAATGCTTTGTAGTGGCACAATTCATTGTGCCACTACATTAAAATATTAAATCCACCCCTCACACTTCAGGCGTTTCATCAAATCAGGGTCACCAAAATAGAGGGAATTACGCCCTCGCTGAACCCATTCTACTTCCAGTTTGTCATTTAGAATCATTATTGAAGGCAGGATTTGAGATTCGTTTATGACTAAATCAAATGACCGGGCAATTTGTAAATCATAATCAACAATAAATGGGAATGGGAATTTGGTTAATTCCTTTGCTTCTTGAAGTTTGTCTATTGGACCCGGAGCCAACACCAGAAAAGTTACATTGCAAACGCTTAACTGATCAAAATTTCGCATGATACGCAAAAGTTGTTTTTGGCATACAGGGCAGTCCGGTGCTTTCATGGTGATAACAGCTACTGTTTTTTGGGTGGTAAGTTCTTTCAGGTTGATGGTATTGCCGTTAATATCTTGCAGTACCTCGGGGAAACCTGCAAACAGATAGGTGATAAATAATATTACTAAAAAATGAACTTTCAACATTAGCATTTCAATTCAATTTTTATATCTTAATTCTTCTATCTTCAATATAGTTCACCCCGATTCCCCATAAGCAATAGCTAAAACCACTAGTCCACCACCCATATAGCCCCATAATCCAAGAACTTCTCCAGCAAATATGGTGGCAAACAGGGCTGCAAAAACCGGTTCCATTGCAAAGATGATGGCGGTTTCACTTGGGGTAAGAATTTGTTGTGCCCTGATCATGATTAGTATGGCAATAAATGTAGCTGCAATTCCTGTTACCAGTAATGCTGAAACTAACCGAGGTGACCAAATAGCAAATACAGGTTCAAATAGGAGACTATTGATAAATGATAATCCCGCAACAACCCATGCCTGAATTAAAAAAAAAGGTAGAATCCGCACTCTCTTTTTAACATAGTATCCCTGAAAAATAATATGAACTGCAAATCCAAGCGCACAGCCAAATGTGAGTATATCCCCCCAATTCATCATACCACCTCTGGGGTCAAGTAAAATATAAAGTCCAAGAGTCGCTACCAACACTGCAATCCAGACTTTCATTTTTATTTGTTGAATATTAAATAAATATAAAATAATAGGGACCATTAATACACTGACGCTGGTTATGAATGCCGATTTACTGGCAGAAGTTTGCATAAGTCCAAAATTTTGAAAAGCATAACCGCCGAATAGAAAGAATCCGCAGACCAACCCGCCAATGAATTCTGTTTTTGACAGAGTGAATATGTTTTTATTTACTACTGCTAAAGTAAGAATACCTGCGATGGTAAACCGTAATGTTCCAAATGCAAATGGACCTGCATCATTCAGGGCATCCTTCACCATTATAAAAGTTACCCCCCAGATCAAGGTTACCAAGACCAATGAAACTTGAGCCAGGTGCTTTTTATTTTCCATCTTTAAACCCTAAAAATATAGTAGAGATACCAAAGGTGAGGTCATGTATTTCGGCGCGCTGAAATCCGGAGTAAATAATTTTACGGCAGATATCATGACGAGATGGGAAGAAGTCAACAGATTCGGGCAAATACCGGTAGGCATCTGATCGTGAAAAAAAGCTGGCGATCCGAGGAAGGATATGATGGAAATAAAGCTTAAAAATAATACCAATAATTTTTGATTTGGGTTTGGAAAATTCCAGAATTCCCAATTTACCCCCTGGTTTGAGAACACGGTAAAATTCGGTGAGGGCAGATTCATAATTAGAGATATTTCTAAATCCGTAAGAAATGGTGAGACAATCTACTGAATTATTATCAAGGGGTAAATTTTCAGCATCACCCTCTATAAAAGTAATATTCTCCATATTTTTCTTTTGGGCTTTTTCATGAGCAAGTTTAACCATTTTTGGGGATAAATCTATTCCTGTAATAGAAACAGAATGGTTCGTGAGAATTTCAAAGCCCACATCTCCGGTACCACAAGCCACATCTAAAATAGAATAATCATCCTTAATTTCTAATTTTTGGATAAACCGCTTGCGCCAATAGATGTCAATTCCCAAACTGAGAAAATGATTTAGGAAATCATAGCTGGGAGAAATATCGTCGAACATCTTCCGGACAAATTCCTTTTTTTCATGACCTTGATGAGTAAATTCTGGCATTTCTATTTTTCCTTCTATCTACTGGGGAGGGAAATTTACATCAAGATAGTATTTTATACTTCCAATCCTTTTGAAACCTGTAAATTTTCACATGGTAGAATTGACCAAAGAAAAAAACTTGGAACAGGGAATACTAAAATCCCTTGAAAAAGCAATAGAATATGATACGGGCATCCTTTTCTCATATTCATTTCGATTTGAGGTTAGAGATTTACTGCCAATTCTTACTCACCCTTCCGATAAAAATACAACCCGAATATATTGGGAACAACCTTCCCAGGGTTTCTCGTTTGCCGGATTGGGGTCCATTTTAGAATTTCATTCAGTAGAAATGGAAAAAGCCGATGATATAAATAGCCAAATTAAAAATACTATGGAAATGGGAATTTCTGTAACTGATAATTCTCTCATAGGTCCTAGAATTATTGGAGGTTTTGCTTTTAATAATTATAAGGGAGATGATGATACATGGAAAAACTTTCCCAGGAAACATTTTTTACTACCTGAATGTCTGGGAACCTCCACAGATGATGGGACTTGGCTCACAATATCCCGGATAGTCAAGCCAAACGAAAAATTGAATACCATAATTGATGAATTTAAACGGACTATAGTATTTTACGAAAACCGTCTACCGGTAACATTGCCCCCAATTTCACGGGTGGCAGTGGATAAATTCCGAGATGTTCCCAATCGGGCAACTTATGATAAAACTATATTTTCTGTATTGGGAAATATTAAACCAAGTCAATTAGAAAAAGTGGTGATATCACGGTCTCACCATGTGAAAGTGGGGAAAGATTTCAGTGTCATTTCTGCCATGCAGGTATTGCGGAATGCCTATTCCAATTGCACCAGTTTCTTTTTCTCTCTGCCAGGGAAGGGTATATTTTTTGGTTGTACTCCGGAGCGGTTAATTCGATTAAAAAATGGATTTATTCAAACAGAAGCATTAGCTGGAACCATTGCTCGGGGAAATAATATGGAGGAAGACCGCATCCTTGGAGAAACTTTACTTGATAGCCATAAGGAAAGGGAAGAGCACAACTTGGTGAGGGAGCAGATAATTCGAAAGCTGGACACAATCATACCTAATATTCAATTTCCGGATTCCCCTCGAATATTGAAATTGAAAAATGTCCAGCATTTACAAACGCCAATTAGCGGTGAGCTTGAAAATGGGGAGCAGATATTAGATTTAGTAACACGCCTGCACCCCACTTCAGCAGTAGCTGGTACGCCTACTGATGGGGCAATGGATATAATTAGAGAAATGGAAGCCCATGATCGGGGGTGGTATTCAGGACCTATTGGCTGGATAAATGATAAAGGAGATGGCGAATTTTATGTTGCCCTTCGTTCAGCTCTGGTTAAAGATGAAGAGGCACATGTGTTTGCCGGTGGTGGAATTGTTTCGGAATCTCATCCAGATACTGAGTGGGAAGAGACAGAACTAAAATTGCAGCCCATCATTTCAGCCCTTTCTGGTGGACAAATTTGAGGGATTTCGGATTTTGGATTGTGGAGTTGGGATTGCGGAGTTGGGAATGCGGATGTCGAATTTTGGAATTGGAATTAAAATAAAACAATAAATAAATGCGAAGCAATAATAACATCAATTGGTCGATTTACACAGTTTCTTACCTCCAGCATAGTGGTGTTCGTCATGCATGTATTTCACCCGGAGCCAGAAATTCTCCACTAACATTCGCTTTTACTGAGCATTCCAAAATAAAGTGTTTCAGTCATGTGGATGAAAGATCTTCCGCATTTTTTGCATTAGGATTGGCAAAGTCCACCCAAAAACCAGTAGTGCTCATTTGTACTTCTGGTACAGCTGGGGCAAATTATTTTCCAGCGGTTATCGAAGCAAGTATGGGAAGGGTACCCTTAATTATATTAACTGCTGATCGACCTGATTATCTAATGGGGACTGGTGCCAATCAAACCATTAATCAACAAGATTTGTATGGTAAACATGTTCGTTATTTTTCTGATGTGGGACTGCCTACAGATAATAATCAATCATTACAAGAAAAGTTGGATTCAGCATTCAATTATTCAATCGGCGGAGATTTCAAACAACCACCTGGACCAGTTCATCTGAATTTTCCTTTTGATGAGCCCTTGTTGCCTGAAAATGCGAGTGAGATAACTCCCCCTTTATTTACTTTTAAGAATATTGAAAAACCAGTTGTTGAATTTTCCATTCCAATTCTCCCAGAATCAAAACGGCCGCTCATTATTGTTGGTCCTATGGAGGGAAATCACCATCAAAAAGAGATCATTCAATTAGCGGAAAAATTAAATGCACCCATTTTGGCTGATCCACTTTCTCAACTTCGTTTTGGAAGTAATAGTAAAATGGTTCTAGCTAATTATGATTATTTTTTGAGGTGTAAAGAAATAAATCCAGAGTTAATTATTCGATTTGGACGTAAACCAACTTCTAAAGTATTAAATCAATTATTAGATACATGGAAAAGCAATACCATTTTATTAGACGCATGGGAACAATTTAATGATGATTGTCCACAATTTATTCAGTCACGGATTGGTGATTATTGCCAATATCAAATTAAAATTTGTAGTTGGCAGGGTGGGGAGGATTGGAAAAATCAATTGTTAACATGGGAAAAACAGGTATCTAATCTACTTTTGTATGAATCGGAGTATTCCGAAGGAACAATAGCCAAATGTTGTGTAGAATCCATTGAAAATGGCGGACAGTTATTTATCGGAAATTCAATGCCTATTCGGGATATGGATATGTTCACCATTACTTCTACAAAAAAAATAGATACCTACAGCAATCGTGGTGCTAGTGGTATTGATGGAGTAATTTCATCAGCTTTAGGATTGTGCTATGGAAACGACACCCAATCACTTTTATTAATTGGTGATGTAAGCTTTTATCATGACATGAATGGACTTCTAGCCTCAAAGCATGGAGCAAATTTAACTATTGTAGTTATCAATAATAGTGGAGGTGGAATTTTTTCATTTCTACCCATAGCAGTGAGTGGTGTAGAAAATTTTCAACAATATTGGACCACTGATACGGGGTTAGCTATTGATAAAGTGGCTGATCTGTATAATTGTAAATATTATTTTGCAGAGAATTTAGAAGACTTAGAAACTTCTATTAGGGGTAGTTTTAATAGCAAGGGTGCACAAATTATTGAAATAAAAACAGATATTAGAGCTAATATTTTAGCTCACAATAGTTTGTTAGAAAAAGTAGAGACTGTTCTATCTGGTCATTAGACCTTATATAGAGATTCACCTTCCGAATGGGCGATGATAGATGCCCCAACACTATCACTGAAAATATTCACCATGGTACGCATCATATCCAATGGTCTGTCAACTGCCAGCATGGTACCAATAATTACTGCCACATCAGCATCCTGAAATCCCACCGCCTGGGTCACAATAAATATCATTACCAGTCCAGCACTAGGAATTCCTGCAGCTCCGATAGATGCAAGTAAGGCTGTGATTACAATAGTAAGTTGATTGGAAAAAGTTAAATCAAATCCTAAAACCTGGCTGATAAATAATACCCCAGCACATTCATAGAGAGCGGTTCCATCCATATTAATGGTAGCCCCCATAGGCAACACAAAGGAAGTAACCTTGTTTGAGACTCCTGCATTTTTTTCAACACAGCGCATGGTAACAGGAAGGGTAGCATTAGAAGAACTAGTAGAAAATGCCGTTGCTAATGCCGAAGCCATTGCTGAGTAATGTTTTCGGGGACTTATACCTGTGAAAAGGTAAAATAGAAGGGGGAGCACAATTAAAAAATGAATGGATAATCCCCCAGCAATTGTGAGCATATATTTTCCAACAGCCGCAAACAAACCAAAACCAGATGTTGCAACCGCTTTGGTAATGAGACCTAATACTCCCAAAGGTGCCAATTTAATTACTAATTGGGTGATGTTCATCATTACTTCAAATGCAGAGTTAAAGAAATTTCGTAAAACCTCTGAATGTTTAGAGTCAATTCTTGTTAATCCAACCCCAAGAAATATAGCAAAGAAGATAATACCTAGCATATCTCCTGATGCAGCAGCATTAAATGGGTTTAAGGGTATCATACGGATTAATATATCCGCAGGAGAACCAGGGGTTTGTAGTTTCGAATGGTCAAATGATTCCTGAAGACCTAGATTAACACCAGTCCCAGGCTGAATCATATTGGTGAGTGTTAGTCCAATAATAATAGCAAAGAGACTGGTAGTGAGATAATACAGAATGGTTTTAGTTCCAATTCTCCCTAGACTTTTTCCACCACCAATTCCTGAAACACCAGTTACGATTGAGGTGAAAATAAGGGGCACAATCACCATTTTTAACAAACGAACAAAAATTACTCCCAGTGAAGTGATGAGAGTATAAATAGTTCCTTCAGGGTTACCATTAAATATATTTTGGAAAATGACTCCAACTCCAATTCCCAGTACCATAGCAATCAGAATTTGCCAATGTAGTTTCAGCTTTTGCATAAAAATCCCTAATTAATTTGGGT
>JACNLQ010000041.1 GCA_014381415.1 Fidelibacterota bacterium | reverse complement strand
CCATTCTAAGCTATCATTTTTTATTGAAAATCCATATCCAGCAACAAAAATAGAATCTGAATGAGTCATACTTTTACTAAAAGATAATGGAGTAAAATCTTTTCCTACCTTATAAGAATTGCTTCCCAATAAAAATGAGTTACTTTCACCTAATTTCACACCAGTGACAACATCAAAATATTGGAAACCTTCTTCTCCCAATAAAGTCAGATTATTTTTTTTAAATTCATCCCTTATGTATTCAGCAGCTTCTTTCCCCCCTTGGGTACCCGGATATCGACCTGCCAGTTTATCAGATGCTAAATATACAACATGCGATTTTAATTCTTGGGGCGAAAAAGTAGTAGTTGACTGTGCACAGTTTTGAAAAAATATAAAACATGATATTAAACTGATAATCGGAATTAATTTCATTTTACCCCTTAGTTGAATTTGTTAATTTTGGATTAATAATGGACATAGTTGTGAAAATAATAAAAGTTATAAAAATAATAATCATTTCCCACACATAGGTTGTTGGATGAACCCATATTTCTTCAAAAAATCCCCATCTGCCCAGAATTTCTATACTATTCCAAAAAATAATAACGGTAGGAATTGCATATCGAATTGCAGGTGCAATTTTTTTAATATTGATTAACTTATAAAATAAATATGAGGACCAAACGAGTGACCCATAAAATACAAAATAAGTTGCCATGTGTTTTTCCCCGAAAATTCTATTATCATAAACCAGCATGAGCAAAGTATAGAAAAACCAAAGTACAAAAATAGTTTCGGTAGAAGTAATTATTCCAAAATTTCGTTTGCGACTAATCTCTGGAGGTGAAATATCCATTTTAAATAATCTTTGAAACCAATTAAATAAATGACAGCGTGTTTCACTACGGAATAAAAAATAGGGGATAATTGCAAACATTAATCCAATTGAAGATGGAAGAATTAAATATTCGGGCTTCGTAACAACCTCTCCATTTTCAATTAACGGTGAAATCTCTAAATGATGTGCAAAATAAACAAATGAAAATTCAACCCAGCCAGTCCAAATAAAGATACCTGCAAAAAAGCCAAGCCAGGTAGCAGGAGTTTCATTATTTTTTTTAATTGCTAATATTAGAAGAAAAAATCCCAAAAGCCCTAAAATGAATGCTGCAAAAAATTGATATTGGTTTGTGAATAAATATTCGATTAATATCATTAAAGTATGTCCAAGAGGCATTACAAATAAAACTATTATAAATGCAGTTATACCCGTGAAGGGATTTTTCTGTAAGTTCAATTTTTTTAACATATTTACTATCTAAATTTATATGGTAATGAGAAGGAGTATCAATAATATAAATGTAGAGATTTAAAATATTTTGTAACCAATTTATTGTTTTCTCATCCAATAAATAAGAAAAACAATTAAAGGAAATGAATTATGTTTGGTTTGTTTAAAGATGAAAATAATACAGTACATGTCACCGATAATACCTGGGAAGATGAAATCAGCAATTTTGAAGGTGTAGCACTTGTAGATGTGTGGGCACCATGGTGTGGACCTTGCAAAATATTAGGACCAGTTATTGATGAAATATCAAATGAAATGAATGGGGCAGCTAAAATTTGCAAATTGAATTCAGATGAAAATAATAAATCTCAGGAATTGGGCGTGCGAGGAATACCTACATTGCTATTCTATAAGAACGGTGAATTAAAAGATACAATCGTTGGATTGCTACCAAAAAATAACATCATAGATAAAATTAATGCATTGGTTTAACTTTAATGCGTGAAAATTATAGATGAATCCACAATTGACCTTGCAAAAAATGGTGATAATAAATCACTTTCTGAAATTGTGAACGCATATTCCCCCGATATATATTCATTATCTCTAAGGTTAATGAGGAATAAGCATGATGCTGAAGACGTATTGCAGGAAACATTCCTAAAAATGCTAAATAACATTTCCAAGTTTGAAGGTAGATCTACTTTATATTCATGGTTATATAGAATAGCTACCAATACAGCACTTGAAAAACTAAGGAAGAAAGTCCCTGAGCAGTTTGAGATTGACCTTGATTCGGTTGACTATTCAGAGCATTCAAATAGAAAATCTATCGAATTGCCATATTTTGATGAAAAAGATTTACAAAATAGTGATCTGAAAAAAGAATTAAATTCAGCCTTAAAAAAATTAAATGCAAAATTAAGAATTATTTTCATTTTAAGAGATATTGAAGGAAACTCAGTGAAAGAAACAGCAAAAATATTAAATTTAAGTGAAGCAAATGTAAAAGTAAGATTAATGAGGGCACGGATGTTTTTAAAAGAATGTTTAGAATCCTATTATAACGAAAGGGCTAGATAATGAAACATATACATACTCTAGAAGAATTGCAACGCATCTGCCAACAATTTGGTGAAGATATTGACGCTGAACTTTGTGATGAAGTTAAAAAGAGCTTAGAAGAATGTCCTGAATGCAAGGTCCATTTTGATTCCATAAAAAAAGTAGTTAATATTTATAAAGCGAGTGAAAATGATGAGGATATACCGGAAGATGTTAATAATAATTTATTTAGATCTTTAAATTTAAATATATGAATCGATTAGCTTTATTCTTAGTGGTGATAGTTTCTATTTCATGTTCAATTTCAAATGTTGAAATAAGTTCAATTACAGTCCAAGACCTTAAAAAGAACCTCATTAATGATAATTCTCTATTGATAATTGATGTACGAACGAAAGGGGAATATGATGGACCATTGGGACATATTGCCAATTCAGAATTGAAACCCCTTTCCAATATATCTCAAACTATTATGGATTTACAATCTATTGCAGATCAACCCGTTTATGTTGTTTGCAGGAGTGGCAATCGTTCTTCAACAGCAACATTAAAATTAAGGGCTGAGGGCATAAATGCCATTAATGTAGAGGGTGGCATGAAAGCTTGGAATAAATTAACAAATGAATAAATATTTTAAATTGTTAACTGCAATCATCATAGGTGCTATAGGTGGGTTTGGTTTTTATTATTTTGTTGGATGTAATGCAGGGACATGTATGATTACATCCAAACCAATTAACAGCACTACCTATGGAGCTTTTATCGGATTAATATGGTATTTACCAGATTTTTGGACAAAAAAAGGAATTAAATAATGGAATTAGGATTGACAAGAATTATTAGTAAAAATATCAACGATGTTGATGCAGAAATTAGGGAGTCACTTCAAGAACAGGGATTCGGGATAATTACTGAAATAGATGTAAAGAAAACATTTAAAAAGAAAATTAATAAAAATTTTCAAGAATATAGAATTTTGGGAGCTTGTAATCCTGAAATCGCCCACGAGGCATTATCAACCAATTTAAATATTGGACTATTACTTCCTTGTAATGTGGTGCTTTGGGATAATGGTGATAATAGCACTACGGTATCAGCAATAAATGCTGAGAAGATGTTATCTTTAGCAGATGAAGAGGAATTACTAGAGCCTGCAAAACAAGTAAATGAGTTGCTGAAAAATGCAATTGATAATTTGTAATGAACATTTTATACTTTATTATTTTCTATATTGTGTGGGTAGTACTTATGAGGTTTTTATCCAAAAAATTTGGAATTTCAACCTGAGCACCATATACTCCTCAGGCTGAGGATAAAGGAAAAGTTTAGATGCCCTATTATTCATACGAATGCAAAAATTGTAATGTAGAAATTAATCTGCTCAGATCATTTTCCAGTCGTGATCATGCAAGCTGTCCGAATTGTGAAAAGTCGCTATATAGAAAATTTTCTTCCCCAAGCGTAAGTACGAGCTCTTGTAAAGCCTCTTCGGGATTTTCATGAGCTTAATAATTAGTCAGCCCGTGAGGTTAAAATGAAATTATATTATAAAAAGGACTGCCCATTTTCTTTAAAAGTAATCTCTTATTTACATGAGACGAATACTTCAACTTCTGTACAACTATTAGAGTGCGATGATAATTTACAAACTCCACATAATCAGGAATTAGAATCAGGGGGTGGAAAACTACAATATCCCTGTTTATATATAGAAGGTGACTGGATTTATGAATCTGAAGACATTATTAATAAAATAAAAAATAAATTGAGCATACAGTTAAGCTCTCCCATTACAGATTATACCAGCTGTGTTTTTGATAAATTTATTCTCATGAAGCAAAAACTAAAAAGTTTAGAAAGTTCATTAAATTAAAGTGGTTACGACATGTTACAAAAAATTAATTTATACTAACTTTAGATATTTGTTAACTTTGAATATGAAATTAATAATTTTCATAACTATTTTCAGCCTAGGGCTGAACAGCAATATACCCAGTTTTCAGGCATCTGAAAAATTTGGCAGTTTAGCTTTTTCAGTTAAGAAATGCCCATTTGCCCAAGATACATCTGGGAGTGGGTCTCCATTTTCCTGCCCTAAAAATTCTAAAAAAGGGGATTGCCCCAAAAAATTTGTTAACAGAACAATTCCTACAAATGAAGAAAGTTTTACTACTACAATAGAATTTGTAGCCTATATCCCTCCATTTGATCAAATAATGGATTACTCTAATTACCATTCATTTGCTCATTGTGTAAAACCTGAAAAACCCGATCCACCCGGGAACCCCCTCTTACTTATATAAATAACCTTTTTGTAGTTGAATCCTATTGGGAGAGAAAATCCCTTATATAGGTTCAATTGCATATGTGCAGATTTTTATGAAAATGAAAATCTGTTTTACTATTTGGTAACAATTAATAATAACTAAAGGAAAATAAAATGAAAAAAGCAGTATTAATGACAATATTTATGATAACAGGATTATTCTCACAAGATGCATATATGAATATATCTCATCAGGGAATAAGCCCATCTGCTACTATAACAGTAGAATCAGGTCAGGAGATTACATTTCAATATGGTGGCGGTGGTCCCCATCCCATGACTTCTGGGCATGGGAGTACGGACTCACCCATCTTTTTCCCTACAGTTACTGTCACTTCCAGTAACCCAACGGAAGTTTTTTCTCTTACAGAGGTTGGTACTTACCTATTTCATTGTGGCACCAATCCGGGAAATTCAAGTAATTGGGGAACTATTATAGTTGAAGCAGGGGAAGCTGAAGAAGAATATCCAAATGGAGATGTAAATGAAGATGGAGAGGTAAACATTTTAGATATAGTTGCTATCGCAAACTATATTCTTGAATTTAGCACTCCTGCAAATCCGGAAGCAGCAGATTTTAATGCCGATGGAAATGTAAATATCCTCGATATTGTTGGTGTTGCCAATTGTATTCTTGGTTTTGGTCCCTGTGGTGATGAATTGGTGTTAGACATTCCCTCTTTTGTAACTGATTATTTAGGAGAAATGCCTATACCCGAAGATAATCCTATGTCAGTAGAAGGGGTTGAACTTGGTAGAATGTTATTTTATGACAAACGATTATCAGGAGATAATACCATGTCTTGTGCCAGTTGTCATTTACAATCCAGTGGGTTTACAGATCCCGAGCAATTTAGTGAAGGTATCACGGGTGAACTTGGTGGAAGAAATGCCATGCAGATAATTAATGCCGCCTGGTTTACATCCTTTTTCTGGGATGGCCGCGCTGCAACTATGGAAGATCAAGCCTTTGGTCCTGTGATAAATCCTGTAGAGTTAAATGAAACCTGGCCAAATGTAGAAGCAAAAATCGCTGCAGACCCAGACTATCCTGCTATGTTCGCAGAAGTATTTGGTACTGAGACCATTGATTCGGTTCGTATTTCAAAAGCAATTTCACAATTTGAACGAACACTATTATCGTTTAACTCCAAATTTGATGACTACTTTTATGGAGATTTCACCGGCTTTACTGCTTCAGAAGAAAATGGGTTTGATATTTACTTCTCTGAAAGGGGAGATTGTATCCATTGCCATTCTGGACCAATCCTAACGGATAATGAGTTTAGAAATAACGGTTTGGACTCTGAACTTACTGACCTCGGGTTGGGAGAAGTAACTGGAGACCCAGATGATGATGGTAAATTCAAAGTACCTACCCTGCGTAATATTGAGTTTACCGGACCCTATATGCATGATGGTCGCTTTGCTACCTTAGAAGAGGTGGTGGAACATTATAACAGTGGAGTTAAGATAGATTCACCCAATCTGGATGAAGAAATGGAACATGCATCTGAAGGGTTAAACCTCACAGATCAGGAGAAAATTGATTTGGTTAATTTCCTTAAAACTTTTTCTGATCCTGATTTTATTAATAATCCTGCTTTTTCTGATCCATTTGAGGAGTAAAGACTACTGTGAAAAATATATTAATAATTGCGGTAGTTTTGTTTATTGGTTGTGGAAATTCTGCCCTTGATTATAATATTAATATCTATGGTGCATTGTTCAAAATTATGCATGAAGGACATCGAGAGGGGGTAGTTTCTCTTCTTGATGTACTTCAGAAAAAGCATACCTATGGATTGGGTGCTATGGAGGGTTTAAATGGGGAAGTATTAATTTTAGATAATAAGGTTATTATCAATACTGCCATAAATGGAGGAACACCAACTACTCAAACGGAAGTCACGGGTAAAGATAAAGCCTTGTTATTGGTTACATCTGAAGTTAAAAAATGGCAGAAGGTAAGTCTTGATGAGCCAGTATCTATGGGTACTATTGATGCTGCAATTAAGCAATACGCAGATAAAATGGGGATAAATACCAATAAGCCATTTCCCTTTATGATTGAGGGAGGTTTTGGATCAGTTGAATGGCATATCATTGACTCACCTGACCCTGGCGGAAGCCATGATGAGCATATGGCAAGTTCATGGAAGAGAATTGACTCAGATTTTAAGGGTAAAATTTTAGGGTTTTATTCCGAAAATCATCAAACGGTCTTTACCCATCATTCCTCATTTACCCATATGCATATTGTATTTGAGGATGAACAGCTTTCTGGGCATATAGATGATATACTTATAAATAAAACATGGCAATTATCAGTTCCTTTGTAAAAATTAAAAACTTTGTAACCTCTACTAAATAATTGCATCTAATTATTAATGGAGAGCAATAAAATGGAGAACAATAAAATGAAACAAATAATGTACATAACAATGGCCATGGTAGGCTTTTTAATGGCTGAAAACCCACTCTTTATTCCAGAGACAATTAGCGGGAATGAGTTTAACTTAAACTTGCAATATGGAACTGCTCAAATTTTAGAGGGGGATGTAACCCAAACTATGGGTGCCAATGGTCCAAATATGGCCCCAACTCTGATTTTTGAACAGGGTGAATATGTAAATATTAATGTAACCAACAATTTGGATGAAGAAACCACTATTCATTGGCATGGTATGCATATATCTCCACAGAATGATGGTGGTCCCCATTCCATTATTTCTCCAGGAGATACATGGAACCCGCATTTTACAGTAATGGATAAAGCCTGTACTATGTGGTATCATCCTCATTTACATGAAAAAACCAATGAACATGTAACCAAAGGGATTACCGGATTTTTAATTATCAGAGATGATGAAGAGGCTGCATTAGATTTACCTAGGACTTATGGTGTGGATGATATACCTCTAAACCTACAAACTAAGCAGTTTGATAGTTCAAATCAGATAGTGATTGGTGAGCATGTGGATAGTGTACCCATGGCAAATTCAACTGTGGATGCCTTTGTAGAACTTCCAGCACAGGTGGTTCGGCTTCGACTTTTAAATGGGTCATCCATGCGTGTATATAATTTGGGATTCTCAAATAATGCTACTTTCTACCAAATTGGTTCAGATGGTGGATTATTATCAGAACCTGTAAGCATGACGCGATTATTACTTGCTCCAGCAGAGCGAGCAGAAGTACTGGTTGACCTGACTGGGATGAATGGGCAATCAATTGAACTTATGAGCTATGGTGCATCATTACCCCAATCTGCTTATGGTATTGCAGGATTGGCTACAATGCAAGGCGTTTCACCTGATGGCTATAACTCAAACCCATTAAATGGAAGTGATTTCACAATGTTAACCATAAACGTGGGTGACCAAACCAGCAATCCTGTGACATCAATACCCAATGATTTGGTAGAGGTAACTCCTTTAAATGAGTCTGATGCTACAGTAAATAGATCATTGACCATACAGGCACCCAATATGCAACAAAATGGCATTACGGGACCATTTGAGTTTAGTGGACAATCATTTGATATGAGTGTAGTTAATCAATATGTCCAATTAGGCGATACGGAAATTTGGGAAATATTTAATATGTCAATGGTAGGACACCCCTTTCATATTCATGATGTACAATTCTATATTTTAGACCGTGACGGTGTTTCTCCTCCTGAAAATGAAAGAGGACGAAAGGATGTGGTCTGGATATCCCAAATGGAAACCGTACGATTTATTGCTAAGTTTGAAGACCATGCAGATGATCAAGTTCCCTATATGTATCATTGCCATATGCTTCAACATGAAGATGAAGGCCTGATGGGTCAATTCATTGTGGAAGGTGAAGAAGAAGTATTAACAGGTGATGTGAATGGCGATGATATTGTAAATATTCTCGATGTAATAGCAACCGTTAATATTGTATTAGCAGGGGAATATGATGAATCTGCAGATATAAATAACGATGGTGGAATTAATGTTCTTGATATTGTTGCCGTAGTAAATATTATACTGGGTGGTAGTAATAGAAGTACTTCTTTATCTAACCAAGCAACTATAATTGGGAATCAACTTGATATTTTGGGCTCAATAGGTGGAGTTCAACTAACAGGAATGTTGATATCTGAATTAAATGGAGATGATACTTATTTAACTAAAAATGGAAAAACTGTTATTTGGAATATGAACGGTAAATTGGATACAGAATCCTTTACTTTTGATTCTCCGCCAACAGATGTAATGGTGGCATCATCTTCAGGAAAAGAAGTTTCTGTAAACATGGTTAATAAATTCACCTTAAATGGTAATTATCCAAATCCATTTAACCCAGAAACTACTATTTCTTACTCATTAGATGCCGATGCAGAAGTACAATTAGGGGTTTATAATGTATCCGGTCAGCAGATTGATGAATTGGTTCGTTCACATCATGAAGCAGGGAGCTATAATTTTACATGGGATGCATCTGAATATCCAAGTGGAATGTACCTCGTTCGATTATCCAACGATGTTAATACCTTAACCCATAAAATTATGTTAATGAAATAGAATTAGCATTATCAAGTAAAAAAGCCCGGCATTGCTGGGCTTTTTTTATTCCCATTTAAATACACCATGTATGGGATAATGGTCAGAAAAGGAGGTGGGATTAGGTGACATTTTTATAATTTTCCGCTCAATGGATTTAAATTTAAAATCATTTGATTTTACCAGAATATAGTCCAATAATTCTGCATTTTTTCCTGTTATAGAAAATAGTAACTCTCCAGAAAGGGAACCATTTTCAGATTTTAATTTGTCCAGCATTTTTTCCAAATACTCCGCTTGAGAAATATTCAAATCTCCACAAAGAAAGAGGGGTATTTCAGGATCCAAATTTGGAAGAATAAGTTTTTCATATATTTCCGTATATTGCTGGGTACGGATTTCATGATATTTAGTTTTATAATCAGCCTGTAAATGGGTATTGATAATATGAAATTCCTGACCATCTTGAAATACGGAGTACAGCTTGGCTCCTTTAGCTGAGAGTGCATCCCAATTTTGCTTAGTAGAAAATACAATTTCATCAATGAGTGTGATAGGAATTTTACTCACAACCCACAATCCACTATTTGATTTACCGATGCACTTGTTATCATCAGGAATTATTTGGTGGGGATACATTGACTGCAATCCCATATACATTGTTTTTCGAATTTTATCTGAAAAAGCTTCCTGAAAGAGGATGATCTCATAATTTTCTGTAGTTTTTAGGGATTGAATTATATTTTCTGCCCTCTCTCCTCGATTATGCAGCCACCCGTAAGGTGCTGGTAGCATTTTGATATTCCATGATAAAATAGTGAGGTCATTTTCTTCTGCTGAGTAAACGGAAGCCAAGAAGATTGATATAAAAAGGAGAGTTTTAGGCAGCATGTGGCAGAAATTTACAATGATTTTAATTTATGAGAGGGAATAAATTTCTTTCTGGACTTGTCCGCCTTAAGCTGACAGTGGCGTTCGCAAGCTGGCGAAATGCCTGGGCTGAGATGTGCCGAAGCAGGGTGTGTTAATTAAGGGCTTTATTTAAAAACCAATACCAAGAATATAGGCTCTATACCCAAAAACCTAAGTATTCAGAAAATCTCCTATTCATTTAGCAATACTCCCATTCGATAGGATGCCTGGAGATTATAGATTTTGTCTAAATTAATTATTTCCATGGCTTTGGGAACTATTTTAGTAAAATGAATTTTTTCCTTTTTCCAATGGGTGATAACATCCTCAGCAAAGGGCGACCCGGTATGAAAGCGATGGCTACGCAACAATCGCATTATTAAGAGCTCATCGTCTTCATTCACCGTAGCGGTTTTTACATAATCTTTATTAATATTATCCAAATTTCTTTTGGTTTTAGAATATAAGAAAGCGGTTCCACCAGTCATACCAGCACCAAAATTTTGACCAATACTATCCAAAACAATTATCGTCCCCCGGGTCATATATTCGCAGCCATGATTTCCCATACCTTCTACCACTGCAGTAGCGCCGCTATTTCTTACAGCAAAGCGTTCCCCTGCCCTACCGGCAATATGTATCCTTCCGCCAGTAGCACCATACAAAGCAGTATTACCGATGATGGTCATATTTGCTTTTGATTCCCGTACTGACTTATCCAAACGAATGGTAATGATGCCCCCATTCATGCCTTTACCTACATAATCGTTGGCAATTCCCTTCAGCCGAAGTTCTATACCATGTACTAAAAAAGCACCTAAACTTTGCCCCGCAACTCCCGTCATTCGATATTGTAAATTACCTTTAAACATTCCCTGTCCATGTAGTTGGGAGAGTTCACCAGAAAGGCGAGTACCAATGGCTCTGTCCGTATTGGTAACTGGCAGACGAAATACTGCCCTACCATGAGTCATAATTTCCAGCCGATGATCCTGGATAATGCGTTCATCAACTTGAGGTACAGTATGAGATTTTACTATTTTCACTTTCACTGATGGAGGAAACTGAAAATTATCTGCTGTTTGATCTTTTAAAAAATGATTTAAGAAAAGTATATTGTTTTTTGAAGTTTTTTCCTGTGAAGGATTTATTTCCAATAAATCTATTCTACCCATAATATTTTTCAATGAACGATAACCATGTTCAGCTAAAATATTTGCAACCCCTTTGGCGATGTTATTCAGATAGTTAGATACATCCTCAGGCTTTCCTTTAAATTTTCCAACCAAGTTATCATCTTGAGTGGCAATTCCCACCGGGCAAGTATTGCTATGGCATTGTCGTGCCATAATACAACCAATGGCTATGAGTGCTGAGGTACCAAAATCATATTCTTCTGCTCCCAACAGTGCTGCTATAATAATATCGTTTGCAAATTTTATTCCCCCATCAACTCTTAAAATAACCCGGTTCCTCAATTGGGCATCCATAAGGGCAGAATGAACTTCTTTGAGACCAATTTCCCAGGGCATACCGGTATGTTTCAATGAACTGAGTGGACTTGAACCGGTGCCTCCTTCTCCGCCAGCCACCAATATAATATCGGCACCGGCTTTTACAACACCGCAGGCAATCACGCCGATACCAGGTTGCGCTACCAATTTAACCGATACTGCTGCTTTGGGATTTACCTGTTTAAAATCAAAAATAAGTTGTGCCAAATCTTCAATACTATAAATATCATGATGAGGTGGTGGTGAAATTAAGGGCACACCAGGAGTAGTTCCCCGTGCATTGGCGATATAGAGTGTAACCTTGTTTCCAGGGAGTTGACCACCTTCGCCAGGCTTGGCACCTTGGGCAATTTTAATTTGGATTTCCCGTGCGGCGGTTAAATAATCAGGGGTGACTCCAAAACGACCGCTTGCCACCTGCTTGATGTAACAATTTTCAGATTTATCTGGATTCTGATGTGCGAAACGATCCGTATGCTCACCGCCCTCTCCACTATTACTACGGATACCTGACATATTGGCACCTTTGGCTAATGTTCTATGAGCCGGCTCAGAAATGGCACCAAAAGACATAGCTCCCAATCCAAATCTGCGTAATATCTCTCGGGGTTTTTCAACTTGTTCTGCAATGATATTCCCCCGTTTTTTTATCTGAAAGTAATCACGAATCATTATAGGGGTTTCTAATTTCATTTCCTCAACATGTTTATTTCCTGCCAATTTCTGCACCTTTTTAAAAACCAGGGGAGCATTGGAGTGCAGTTCTCCATTTTTTTTAAATTTATATCTTCCATATTCAGGAAGCACGGAATTATCAATATTAAATGCGAGAGAATTTCTAGCCTTAACCAATTTATGAAGCGTTCTGCAATTGGTATTTCCGGGGATGTTTGTAATATAGGGGAAAAATAAATTTCTGAAAGATTTGGATAACCCCAAACTATGAAAAAGCATACTGCCATGATAACTGCTGAAGGTGGAAATTCCCATCTTTGCCATAATTTTTAACAACCCTTTTTCTAGGGCATAGCGGTAATTAGACATATATTTTGCCCAATTTTCATTTTGATAATTATGGTGAATAATTTCGTAGGCAAGATAGGGATAAACAGCACTGGCACCCATTCCTATGAGACAAGCGACTTGATGATCATCAACAGCATCTCCGGTTACGGGAATGATAGATACCCTATTTCTATATTTTTTTTCAGTCAAATGATGATGTACTGCTGATACCACCAATAACATGGGAATGGGAAATTTACTTTCATTTAGTCCCTCATCTGACAAAAATAATATCCGAGCTCCATTTTTTACTACTTTTTCACAATTTAAAGCTATCTCTGACAAATTTTTTTCTAAAGATTCATCTTTCCTATATAGACATGAAATCAATTTATGTTTAAAACGCCCGTGCTGCTGTCGAAGAAGTTTTACGTCCAATGGCGATAATACGGGGCTGGGAATACGAATGATTCCTTTAAATTGGGTGGTATCTGCCAGCATGTTTTCTTCAGAACCTAAATATTTACAGAGATTTGTTACCAATTTTTCCCGAATGGGATCAATGGGAGGATTAGTAACCTGCGCAAAAGACTGTTTAAAATAATCGTAAAGTTTTCGATTTATGACGGACATTGTTGCAGGGGGAGAGTCATCACCCATTGACCCGATGGGCTCTCTCCCGCTTTGTGCCATGGGTAGTAAAACGCGGTAAATGGCTTCCCTATCAAATCCAAATGCAATAGATAACTGCTCATTAAATCGAATGGGAGATTTTGACCAGGGCTGAAATTCTTCCTCTGCTTTGCGTCGTTTTATCCGCACCAAATTCTTTTTAATAAATTCTGAATAGGCAAATGATTTTGATACTTGTCGTTTAATTTCATTGTTCTCCAGTATTCCCTTTCCGGATAGGGACAAGCTGAATATTTCTCCGGCTGACATGTGACGATGCTGAGCCAGTTCTTTGGGTGGGATATCAATCACTCCTGCTTCAGATGCCATGATCACCAAACCGTCCTTTGCAATAGTATAGCGGAGTGGACGCAGTCCATTTCTATCTAATTTGGCACAGACAAAATCTCCATCAGTAAATACCAATGCTGCAGGACCATCCCAGGGTTCTAATAAATTTTCATGGTAAATGAAGAAATCTTTTAAGGATCGGGACATCTTTGAGTCATACTGATACGGATCAGGAATCAACATCATTATGGCATGGAGAACTGATCGCCCACTGCGGGTGAGAAACTCCAATATGTTATCCAGACTATAAGAGTCAGATCCATCCATTCTAACTATTGGCAGTAATTTCTTTAAATTGGATTTCCAAAAAGAAGATTTTAGAGATTTCTCTCGAGCCTGCATCCATAAGCGATTGCCCTTGATGGTATTGATTTCTCCGTTATGTGCCAGAAAGCGAAAAGGCTGCGCCATATGCCAATTGGAAATGGTGTTGGTGGAAAAACGCTCATGAAATATGGAAACTCGAACTTTAAAATTGGGGTGGTTTAAATCGTCATAGAAGCGATCCAATTGACTGGCAACCATGAGCCCCTTATACACTATTGTTTTTGAAGAAAGTGAACAGAAATGGATGTGTTCCTGCTTGCGGTTTAGTTTATTTTCAATGATTTTCCGCAACAGAAACAAGCGTGGTTCAACCGATTTACTCTTAATTTTTTTGGGAGCGAAAAAGTATTGATAAATGAGTGGGCAGGATTTCAAAGCAGTTTTCCCCAAAACCGCTACCGTTACCGGTACTTTCCGCTTTCCCAAATATTGAATTTTTAATTTTTCAGAAGCAATTTTAATTTCATTTTCTGTGGACTTCTGCAATTTTGGAGGTACAAAAACCATTCCAATACCCAAGACTTGGTTGGAATCTAATTTGTATTTGAATAATTTTTCCACAATTGGAATGAAAAATGTTTGGGGAATATCAACGAGTACCCCAACACCGTCGCCTGTTTCTTCATCCGCACCTGTAGCACCGCGATGCTGCATATTATTAAGCGCTTTGAATGACATCTCCAAAACTCTGCGAGATGGAATTCCTGTGGATTCCGCTACAAATCCAATTCCACATGCGTCATGGAATTGATCTATTTTCGATTGTGATGAGTTTTTATGTGGTATCATTTTAACCAATTATTGATAATTTCATATTTGTATATAAGAAATATTAATACTAAGTACAAACAGTATTTATAATATATACGGGTCTGCGTGAGCATTAGCAGAAGCGTACGTGGAGAAAACAACAGAAAGAATGCTACCCGATTGCTACGGACCCTTTTTCACCAGTTCGTATGCGGATACATTCTTCTATTGGAAGGATAAAAATTTTTCCTCGTCCTTTATCACCATCTTTTTTTGCCACAATAGTTATGGCTTCAATTACGGCATCAACAAATTCATCATTAACTGCTATTTCTAATCTCACCTTATTCAGCAGTTTAATTTCATGGGCCACCCCCCTGTACACCTCCTGCAGGGGATATTCCACTCCCTGCCCTTTGGCATTGGTTACGGTGAATTTGTAAATTTTTCTTTTTAATAATTCTTCCTTCACTTGTGGAAGTTCTTCCGGTTGAATTACTGCAATAATTAATTTCATAATTGTCTCCTATTCTACGGTAAAAATTTGAAATCCTGCATAGGCTTCTTCTTTATGTTCACTGATGTCAAGTCCTATTAATTCTTCCTCTTCAGAAACACGAAGCCCCATAACAGATTTAATTAACTGAAATATGATATTGGCACTTATAAAACAAAAAATACCATATGCCAATACACCAATTGCCTGAACGCCGATTTGATATTCAGAACCGAAAATGCCAACTGCAAGAGTTCCCCAGATACCGCACACCAAGTGCACAGAAATTGCTCCTACAGGATCATCTATTTTCAACTTATCCAACTGTACCACAGACAATACCACAATAATTCCTGCTATAAACCCAACAATTACAGATCCCAATGGATCAATACAATCTGCACCAGCAGTTATTCCAACTAAGCCAGCCAGAGACCCATTAAGTATCATTGATAAATCCGGTTTTTTTGAAATAAATGTAGAAGCAATCATTGCCCCAATCACTCCACCTGCAGCGGCTAAAGTTGTGGTAACGAATACAAAAGAAACAGCCCCTGGGTCTGCAGATAGAACGGACCCTCCATTAAATCCGTACCACCCAAACCAAAGTAAAAATACTCCGATTGTAGCAAGAGGTAAGTTGTGGCCAAGAATAGGATTTATTTTACCATTCTTAGAATATTTCCCAAGCCTTGGTCCTAAGGTATAAGCTCCTACAAGGGCTGCCCATCCTCCTACACCATGGACTAATGTAGATCCCGCAAAATCATGAAAATTCATTTCAGCTAACCAGCCACCACCCCAGGTCCAGGACCCTACAATTGGATAGATCATTGCAACGTATATTATCGAAAACAAGAGAAAACTATTCAACTTTATTCTTTCTGCAACTGCACCTGAAACAATTGTGGCAGCAGTTGCGGCAAACATAGCCTGGAATATAAAATCAGTAAAATAGGTGTAAGCGCCATCAGCATATTCTATAAGCCCAGCTGCACCGGAAGGAGCCGTAATTCCGAACCCTGCAAAGCCAAAATATCCATTAAACTCACCAGGATACATGAGGTTAAACCCACATAAGGCATAGGTCAAAATTCCGATAGCTATAATACTAAAATTTTTAAACAGGATATTTACGGTGTTTTTTGCCCGAGTAAGACCAGACTCAAGTGTTGCAAACCCAAGATGCATTATAAACACAAGAAAAGCCGACACAAGCATCCAGGTATTGTTTATGGTAAAAATTGCATCTTCAATCGAATCATTTCCTTCGGCAAGAAGGAAAGTACTCGACAAAAGTACAAATGGAATAATTAAATATTTGTTTTTCATTTATCCTCCTTATTTAAAATTGATACCAAATACAAGGAATGATGTTTCCTTATTTGGATTTATTATATAGGAAACGGTATAATTGTCCCTTTCGGTTGTAACAGCCAAACTCACCGGTGCAAACTCCCCATCTATGCTATATGCACCGTTACCCAATCCTAGTGAAAAAGCCCGATGGGTAAGTTCAAGGTAGGTTGAATTATCATTATCACCACTTACATTGACTGCTGCTAAAATTGAAACAGGTCCTACATCGGCAATGCCACTGAGCTCAATGGTATGTTTATCTAAGTTTAAAAGTGAATCTGCACCACCATAAGCAGGAAAGAAATAATCAGTTACTGTAATTCCAACAGGACCCACAAAAGTTGAAGCATAAAGGTCACATTCATTTCCGCTAACATCTGAAGGTCCGGGGCTAATTGACCAGGATCCCCAGGCACCAATTGAAAGAGTCCCAACTGTAGTTTCAATTGAGGGCTGTACTGCTGCAGCATTTCCAAAGTCAGTGCCTCGCCATACATAGCGACTCACTACATCTGCACCAATGCTTACTTCAGCAAATAAGGTTGAAAAGGTTAGGAATGAATAAATAACTAATACTGTAAAAATCCTCATTTTTGTATCTCCTTTTTATATTTAATGGATTATTTAAATTAGACTTTTTTCCTATTTGCCTAAATATTGACACTTAATAATATAAGTTATTTATAATATAATACAATATATATTTAGGATTTAATTAATAATATACTGGTATATTTATGTTATTATAATATATTGCTTAATATTTAAGGTATTACATCGGTTGATAATTTTATTTAAATTTAAAAGTATTGCTTAGCTAAATGACTGCATAAAATCCTGCCTAAATTCTTTTGCACCTTCGTAAATTAAAGTACCCAAAAAACCAATTAGGAGTATGAGATGAAAATTAGTATGTATTTAATTTCTATAATGATTGTATTCACTGGCTGTGCGGTCAAATCGGTACAAAATAAAGAAATGCCTGAATCTGAAAAGACTGCAGAACCTAAAGAGCCGGTGGAGCCCAAGGAACCTGCGGAGGGAGTAATGCCTGTAATGCCAAATGTACAAATGCCAGAAATTCAAGAAGTGAAAATGGCTGTCATACCAGAATTACCTGACCAAAACAAAATTGCAATTGACAGGGTAGTGGAAGCTGCCTGCGGTCAATGTCAACTGGGAATTACCGAAAAAGCGGGCTGCGATTTAGCTGTTCGTATTGATGGTAAATCCTATTTTGTAGATGGGACATCTATTCATGACCATGGTGACGCTCATGCAGATGATGGGTTCTGCGAAGCCATTAGACAAGCCGCTGTAAAAGGAGAAATTGTTGATGGGCGATTTAAGGCAGAATCTTTTAAATTGGTGGAATAAATTGATTCGCAATAATCCATCGGATGGGTGGGGCTATTAAAGGCAGAGACAGCTTGTTCCTCTGTCAACCTGGGAAGGTTGACTTACTTTTTATATTAACACAATCTCTGTTATTTCCGGTTCGGTGCCGATGCGGAGGGGTGGACCCCAATAGCCAGTGCCTTGATTAATGTAAATCCAGGTATTTTCTCGTTTGTGTAATCCCTTTAGAAAAGGGTGTGCCATTTGTACTAAAAAACTGAATGGAAAATACTGCCCCCCATGGGTATGTCCCGATAGCTGAAGGTCAAAATCATATTTCACAGCATGTTCTACATCTCCCGGCTGATGCGCCAGTAAAATTTTTAAATCACTAGGATTCATTCCCCCCACTGCCTTTTTCATATTGGTTTTGTGAAATGACGAAAAATTGCCACCGCTACGATCGGGAATTCCAGTAATCATAATGGTAGCGTCATCTACAACTACATTCTGGCTTTCATTTACCAGAATCTTAAAACCAAGATTTTCAATGAGCCGCAGCCAGCCATTCATATCGGAATAATATTCATGATTCCCCGTAACAAAATATTTGCCATATTTCGGTTTTAATTCTTCAAGGGAATCTAAATGTTTACCATAAGATTCCACCGAACCATCGGCAGCATCACCAGTAAAAAAGAGTATGTCTGTATCCAGCTCTTGAATTTTTTTGGTGACTCTTTCTACAAATTTTCCAGTAATCATACTGCCTACATGCAGATCAGTTATCTGAACCATGCGGAAGCTCTTTAAGCTTTCTGGCAATCCATCAATTTTTATTTTGACTGTTTTGATTACTGGTTCCTTCAATGCATTATAGGTCCCCCAAATTGAGCCCAGTCCAGCCAATCCACTCACAACTGCTTTGGCAGACAAACCCAAGAATGCCCTTCGGTGAGGGTCAAAGTTATGACTTTTAACAAGTTGGGATTTTAAGAATAAAAATATATCCGTACCAGCCTGAATAAAAAACAACAGACTCACAAAACCCAAACCGGTATATCCCAGCCAATGAATGACCGTGGAAAGATTATTTTCAATTTTATTAAAGTAGAGGATTATTCCAATAATGGGGAAACAATAGAAAATGAAGAGGATGAAATACAAAAGATATTTCGTGTTGGGCATGAAATCTAATGGCATTACAAATCGTAGCCCCACATAGGCATATAACACAAACAACACGGCAGAAAATATTATTAAAAATATCAAATCATCACTCCGACTGGAAAGTAAAAAGTCCTAAATTTAAGGTCTATAAACTAACTGAAATTTAAATTCAAACTCATTAATAGAAAGAAAACAAAATGAAATCAAGTAAATATATTACCATTTTTATGTGGAGTATTTTATCTATTTTATCTGCCCAGAGGCACGGTGGAGGATATGGCGGAGCCGGAGGATGTGAAATTTACGGAACTATAGTAGATTCTTCCACTACTCTCCCCATTGAATATGCCTCCATTTCACTAATAAATAGGGAAAATGAACTCATCACGGGTGGCGTTACCAGTTCAGATGGCAAATTTCATATTAAAGAAATCCAGCCAGGGAAGTATCTGGTTAAAATTGAGTTTATGGGTTTCAAAACTGTTTCTATTGAGGACGTGAAACTGAACTATAGGGGAAATCCTAAAAAAGATTTGGGGCAGATCGGTATTGCTTCGGCAGCATTGGAAATAAATGCTATAACAGTTATTGATGACAGACCCATTTTCGAATTTGAAACTGATAAACTTATTTATAACTCTTCCGATGATATTATTGCCGATAGCGGCACCGCTGAGGATGTGCTTAATAAAGTCCCTATGGTGGTGGTTGATCAGGATGGTGAAGTCACTTTGAGGGGAAATCCCAATGTGAAGATTTTGGTAAATGGCAGACCCAACCGGACCGGCGAAGGTGGAAATGATGTGGATAATATCCCAGCTTCGCTTATCGACAAAGTAGAGGTCATTACCTCCCCTTCAGCAAAATATGACCCGGACGGAATGGCAGGCATCATCAATATTGTCTTGAAAAAGGGTAAGTACGAAGGGTTGAATGGCAGCATCAAAATTAACGGCAAGCATAATACTTATGCCAGCGTTGGAGAGATGAATGGATTCACTACCTATGGTAATTACAAGGGTGAAAAATGGAACCTGTACTCTTCGCTCAGTCTCAATAACCGCCAAAGAAATATGAATGGGTATAGGCGGGTGGATACAGAATACGATTCTACCGAGGTATTACCCAAAATAATAGAATCTATTCATTATGATTTTACCAATGAGTCTGATCGGGTTGGATATTCTGTAAAATTTGGTGCGGACTATTCAATTACTGACCAGCTCATTGTTAATGGTGAAGTGAACTATAATGTTCATCTAAGGAACGGTGTTAATGTTCAAAATAATACTAAGCCAGACATATCAAGTCGGATAACCAAAGATAATGATTTGGATGATAATTATAACTTGGAAGGATTTTTTGAAATTAATAAATCGTTTGATAATCCGGATCGTGAATTAATTTTCTCAGCCAGCAGTAATTTCAAAAAGGATAATGGTTATAAAATATTGCAACAGGATTCTACATTTTTAGAGCAGGATATCTCAGAAAGAGAATTGGATTTCTCTTATAAACATCCCCTAAATGAAAATTCAAAATTAGAATTTGGTTATGATGGCAAATTCACAGATAATAATGAAATTATGAATTTTGAACACACAAAAGATTTTGATATTTTTTCAGGAGAAAATACTTTTGGTTACAAACGAAATTTACATGGATTATTTTTTGAATTGGATTATAAACTCAATGACAAATTCAGCATCAAACCCAGCATTCGATATGAGTACGTATATAAGAATATCTCCTTTAATTCTACCATTTTGGAAAGTGCAGATTTCTCAATCATATATGCAGATATTTTATATGAGATGAATGATTCTGTATTTGTAAGTGATTATCATACCTATTATCCAAATTTGCATTTTGCCTACAATATTACGGAAAAGCAAAGCCTACAGTTTGGCATGAGCAAGCGGGTGAACCGGCCAGGTGAAGGCGGTCATGGACCAGGTTCAAGACAAATCAGACCCTTCCCACGGGATGTATATTCTGAGAATTTTATTTTTATGGGGAATCCATTTTTGAAACCGGAATATTCTACTCAATATGAACTCTCATTCAAATCTCCCATTCCCATGGGGTTCGCATACGTAAACGCGTATTATCATCAACTTGAAGATGTCATAGAATGGTATGATGATGATAGGTATGACAATGCGGATGTTTTAACTTTTAGGAATGCAGCATCAGGTGAAAATTTTGGTATTGAATTTTTTACCATGATTATGGGACAGACATTAGGTGGTGGTTACAGTTTGAGTAAATTAGATGACCCTACTGGTGATTATGAACTTAATGGAAATAGCCAACATTTTAGGCTTTATAATCGTATCAATTTACCAGAGAAATATATTAAATATTTCGATTTTGAATTTGGGTTCTTTTATATGAAAATGACGGTACCAGGGGGTGACTTATTTGGTGCTAAAGGTACCATGTGGGCTAATACGGGTATATCAAAATCTTTTATGGATGACCGATTCTCTGTTTCACTAGGCATTAATAATTTATTTGATGCGGGTGGTTTTCAAATGAAACGGGAGAAACAGCTCTATCCTTCTGAAGATGGTGATCCGGACACTATAGATACTTTTGAAAATGGATATATTTTTGCAAATGAATTAACCGACGTTTCAACCAGCCGTCATGGTAGAACTTTCACTATAAACATCAAATACCATTTTGGTAAAATGCAGGAAGAAAAAAGCAAAGGAAGTAGAGGTATGGGACAAAATGATGGCGGTGGTATGGATATGGGTTTTTAATTCAAAATTAAGTGATGTTCCGAAGTAAGAAATTACTAGTTTCAATATTTATAATATTTACATTATCCACACAGCTTCTTGGAGAGAGCTCACCTAAAATAGGTTTGGTGCTTTCCGGGGGTGGTTCTAAAGGGTTTGCCCATATTGCCACACTTAAAGCATTAGACTCTCTCCATATTCCCATTGATTATATTGCAGGTACTAGTTTTGGTGCCATCGTAGGTGCTATGTATGCCATTGGTTATTCGGGGATTGAAATTGAACAAATGGCACTTGAAACCGATTGGTACGAGGTACAGAACGACGAACCTAAACGAAAATTCCTCCCCTATTTCCGGAAAAAAGATACGGGAAAATATCAACTCAACTTTGGACTCAAGGGTGTAAAGCCGGTAGTACAAACAGGGCTTATACATGGTCAAAAAATTATGCTGGAGTTGGGAAAATGGACCAGAGAATATGAAAAAACTTATGATTTTGATAATTTTCCAATCCCTTTTCGTTGTAATGCGTTTGATATTATTTCCGGAGAAGAAGTAATCATTAAAAATGGATCCCTTTCCCATGCCCTACGAGCATCATTATCTATCCCTACCATTTTTGTACCTGTTGAATGGGGTGATGGATTGTTGGTTGATGGTGGCGTCATAAATAATCTACCCGTGGATATTGTAAAGGAAATGGGGGCAGATATTGTTTTTGCTATTGATGTTGCGGCAACTTCACAGTCAAAGGTAAATCTCACCAATATTTATGATATAATTGATCAGACAATTAGTGTTCACGGATATAAAAATAAAGCTCAAAGTATTGATAAAGCTGATTTTTATATAAAACCTGATATTCAGAATATCAGTTTTACGGATTATCGAAAGAGTACAATTAAATCCCTTTTTTTATCGGGTGAAAAGGCTGTCCAATCCAATTGGGAAATTTTTCTCCAACTGCAAAATATAACCAAAGACCGGAAACTTGGTATTAGTAAAGAAATCCAACAACCACATCCCTTCATAGGTAAAATAATTATTAAAGGAAATAAATTTTTACCTCAACAATTTATTTATAATTATATAGGGCTTGGCGATGGAGACAAGTTGGATGTAGCAATTTTAGATGATAACATTTCCCAACTGTATAGTTTAGGGTATTTTAAAACCCTTTATTATGAAATTCATCCAACGGATACAGGCTCAGTGAATATTATTATTCAAGTGAATGAAAGCTCCATGCGAAAATTTCAGCTCGGCCTCAGGTGGGATAATTATTATGATTTGGTGGGTGTTGCAAATATTCAATTTAATAGTAGTTGGATTCCAGGGTTAAGAATTGAAAATCAAACTCAATTTGCAGGAATTAAGAAAAATGTGTTTTCTATTTATTATCCAAGTCGAAAACTGAGTTTTCCTGCTTACCCTTTTCTCAGAATAACTAATGCTAAGTATGATTATAAATATTTTAGCAAGGGGAATTATACAGGGAGATATACTTTACGATCAGATGGATTTACAGCAGGTATGGGGTTATTATTAAAGAATTATTGGAATACCGAGTTAGAATATTTTTGGAAAATGGAAAGTTTTCTACATGAAAATGTAAATGGGGATAAAGAAGTTTTTGCAGGCATATCCCTTTCAGCACAACTAGACCTGTTAGACGATGTACTGTTCCCTAATAACGGTATTGTAGTACGAGGTAAATATGAAAATAGCAGTACAGAATGGGGCTCATCGGTTAATTACCACATTTATCAAGGGTCAGCGGATATGATTGTTACACGAAAACGCAATACCTTCCGAATGGCAGGATATTATCATCAAGGATTAAATGACCTTCCAAAAAACCTGACCACCATCTCTGATGGAAGCCAGACATTTGCCGGACTTGATGAATTTCAATTACAAGGGAAAACACTGTTTTTCTCTCGATTTGAGTTTCGTTATAAACATAAAAAGGATATTTTTGCACATGCAATACTCAGCTGGTTAATTACTGCAAAATCGGAGGATTCTCAAATTTCTGCTGAAAATATACTCTGCCCGGGAATTGGAATTACTCTCATATCTCCTCTTGGACCATTAGAGTTTATTTGGAGTCGTGGACCTGAGAATATGTATGCTAATGAAAACTGGAAAAATGTATTTCACTTTTCTGCTGGGTATAAGTTTTAAAATTAATTAAGTTAACTAAAGACTGGAATGATTAACTAAGTAATTTATCTCTAACTTTATCTCCACATTGCCTCATAATAAATGTAACATTTAATTATTTGCATAAATTATGAGGTAATGCGACTAATACTTTCCATTCCTTGTATTTCTGATATTACATTTTCAATCGCATTGTCTATAATTTTTTCAAATGGACATGATGAACATTTTGTAAAATATATTCCGTGGCCAGCATATATTGTTAATTCAATGTATTCCGAGTTGTCATTTTTTGTGAGCACAATTTCAGCAGATTTTATTGTAGGATCAATTCGATGAAGGAAATTGATTTTTTCATTTACCAAATTTGTTAATTTTTGGTTTGCAATAAAATATTTGGTTATTATTTCAGTTTCTACCATAATCTTTAAATTCTCCATATTCACGAAGAATTCAATTTGGTTTGAATTAATATTTCCTTTTCTTTAAAAAGAAATAGATCCAATAAGTCTGCTAATTCGATGAAAAATGTTTTCTCTGTATTGTCTTTGATCCTTTTGGTAAAGTCAAAAACCCATAGGAGTAAGTGCTCATTCATAAATGAATAATATGTATCCAAACTGTCGTCTTTTTCCTCAATTACTTTTTGAAACAGTAAATAATACATAAATTCAAGTTCAATTCGAATATGGTCCGGAGGTTCATGAATTTCATGTGCGGGATCCAAGCCAGTATTGACATAATATTCAATCGCCTGCTGAGTGGACTCCCCCATTACTAATCCCTGCTTATCAAGATAAACTGAACTGTAGGGAGGAGCCCCCAATTGAAAGGGACCAACAAAAAGTCTGGAATACTCAATTTGCAATTTTTGTAATGAAGTTACCTTAAATCTATCTACCAGCTTTTTTGCTCCGTTTACGAAAATATCATCATAATTATTAAGGGTAGAGTGTAATAATTGTAACGTCTCTTGCATTACATCTTGAGGATATTTGAAACAATCAGCAAACAATTTGTAAATATTAGCTCTATCTACAATTTTGTTACTTACCTGATGCGATTGAAGTTTAGAATTCATCAATGTAATAAACTTTCGGTTTGGTTCCCTTTGATTTCAGCAATTGAAATGATGTGTTTTCTGCCACTAATTTCGATACTTCACTATTTGGATCGTCAAAATCACCAAATATCCGTGCATCAGCGGGGCAAGATTCAACACACCATGGATTTTTTCCATCCACTATTCTGTGATCACAGAGAGTGCATTTCTCAACAATGCCTTTCCTTCGGACACCATCGTAGGTTTTTGCTCTGTCCGGATTATAATTTGGAAATGGTACGTCATCAAACTTTTCAGCAATTTCTTTTCCGCTGCTGGTGATACCATTTAATAATGGTTCTGTATCCATTTTCAACTGATGCTGAACGTCCTCATTATATGTAATACAATCATAGGGGCATGCCAATTCACAGCTTCTACAACCGATACATAAATCTGCATCATGTAATGTTAATCCATTTTCATCTTTGTGCATGGCTTGTGTTGGACATACTTTAACACAGGACGCATTTTCACAATGATTGCATAATTTGGGAATATATTTATACCCCACATTTGGAAAAACTCCTGTAGTTTCTGTTACATGAAAAGACCAATGGACATCATGGTCTAAATTGTTTTCAGTTTTACAGGCTATATCACAACCTGCACAGCCAACACAATTGTTTAAATTTATTACCATTCCATAATTTGCCATTTCATTTCTCCTTTAAACGATTTTTTCAATACTGACTCTTGTAACACCCCCGTGCCGCGCTGTACTTCCGCTTAAACGGTCATATTCTGCAGGCAGGATGATGTTATTATTTCCGCCGCGAGGTATCCGGTTTTTGTAATTCTCAGCCGCTATTCGACCATACGCCCAGTGACCCTGACCAAAGCATTTTGCGACTGTACCTGACCTGACTCCTTCCCAGAGTTTCACATGGCATCGGAGCTCACCAACTGGAGAGATTAGCTTAATTTCATCGCCATTTTTAACGCCTAACTTCTTTGCATCAATGGGATTTATTTTGGCTACATCGTCCCAGTTTTCATCTCCGGGGTCTGCATCCTTATGCGCTTGATACCAAGTTAGATTTGCTGACCTGCCTTCCCGATTCAAGCGGGAGCGATGTTCAAAGAAAATAAATGGATATTTCCCTGGATCACCCCTTCGAAATGCCGGCTCATAATGCGGAATGAATGCCATTTCATCTTTGGCAATATAATCACATTCTTTAAGTACATTATTGATAGAAACACCATGTTTAGCACCATGTTGACCCAGAGATTTCTTTAAGGTTTCACTATAGAATTCAAACTTTTTCGTAACCGTCCCAAAATTACCCCAGTTTTTTCGATATGCATATTTTTTCGAATTCCATACACCTTTCTCAAAGAAATCATTCCATCCGTCCGGTGCATCTCCATACTTCCCGTAGTTTTTATGGGTTTTATCCCAAAGTGGATTCGTGTAGTACTTCAATGCAAACAAGGAAAACTCCATACTATTTTTTGGTATTTTACCTGTTTCAGGATCCTTGAATTCCTTTTGGAAGAAATCTAATAGATTGGAAAATCCCTTTGCCTTCAGCCGTTTAGCAATTTCCCAAGGAATTTCAGTTTCATCCATTTTTACATCCCAAATAGGTTCGATAATCCGCTTATTCATTGCTGCATAAGCAATCAAATTCTGCTTGCTTTTGATAAAGCCGTACTTTTCAAACATGCTGAAAGCTGCTGGTAGTACAATATCCGCAAAATGGCTCATTTCTGAAGCATTTGTTGTAATATGCGCAAAGAATGGCAGCTTAGTCAGAGCTTTTTCCCATCGTTCCGCACCACTGCAGGAGAATGGGAAATTATTCCAATACCCTATTGCCATTTTAATATCATACGGGTCCTCACTGAGTATGGCATCTGCTGCATTATTTGTGACAACGCCTTTGCCAGGTTTACCTTTTTTCAGAGATGGAAACTTGAGATATCCCCTTTGATCCATCTTCTTTTGTTTGGTTCCTTTTTGGGCGATTTCATCCAGGTACCCCTTATATTTTTCTTTATATAAAGGAGCTTTGTTTACTGGAATCTTAGCTCCGCGAACGGTGCCACCTTCATTGTCCACTGAGCCTACCAATCCATTTAATGCATGTGCAGCAAGTGCAGTATAACCTCCACGGACTTGCATAGAAGCCCCGGGAGATACCCAGGAAATTACACGAGGTGCTGCGTCCGCAAAACCAATGGCAACTCTTCTGATTTGATCGGCAGGAATACCCGACCGCTTTTCAGCCCATTCCGGTGTTTTATCCTTGAGTTCAAGATTCCACCATTTAACTAATCCGTGAGAATAATTTTCCACAAAGGAATCCTCTGAAACTAATTCCCCTTTTTTAAAGAGGTTTTCACCGCCATTAAAATCACCCACAAATGTCTTAGACCATAATCCTTCCACAAGAATTGTATGTGCCATCGCAATTGCTAATGCACCGTCTTCCCCGGGTATTACCGGTAGCCATTCATTCGCTTTTGCAGCGGTTGCTGATAATCGAGGGTCAACTACTGCAATTTTTGCTTGTTTACGTACTTTCCCCCAGATACTGGTTGCATGGGGAACCTGTCTGTTTGACGAGAGAGGATCTGCACCCCAACATAAAACATAACGGGTTTTTTCAAGATCATAATCCCGATAACCCCAATAACCTTCAGTAAAGAATGCACCAAATTTCTCCGCTTCCGCACAAATTGCACTGTGTGAAATACCGTTTGGCGAACCAAACACTTTTGGCATTATATCATAGATAATATCCCGCATATAGGTATATCTGCCACGGAATACTACGAATTTATGGGTCTCGTGGTTTTTCCTAAGTTCCATCATTTTATTGGTGATAATATCAAATGCCTTATCCCAAGTGATAGGTACAAATTCCGGATCCTCATTGCGACCCTTCTTAGGGTTTGTACGCATCATCGGTACTTTGACTCTGTCCGGGTCATACAACTGTTGAATACCCATGGGTGACCGGACACAGCATTTCCCATGGTTGGCTTCTGCAAACTCACTGCCACGTACTTTTACTGCCCGTCCATCTATAATTTTCGCCTGAACCGGACACCACGTAGTGCAACCCTGACACACAGTAGACATCCATTTTGCAACACTTGGTGTACCATCCGCAGATTCTTTCAATGCACCAAGCAGTGGCAGGCCATTGACCATGCAAATGATGCCTATACCTGATAGTGTTGAATATTTTATAAATTCTTTTCTTGTGATTGCCATTTTTTTCTCCCTCTACTTAGAATGTAAATCCAACAGGCAGCGCAATTTGTCCACCGGTTATCAATAAATGTTTCATTAAAAAACTGCCAATGAGTATTAAAAAACAGGTGATCATGGTGGGCATCGGAGCCATTTTTTCCTCATGCTTAATTATTGAAATGAGAGTAATTATCATCGGAATAATAATCCCACCAATCAGCACAAAATATGTCCAGATACTGCCAAATTGATTCATAAAGTAAACATAACTCAATGACTGCTCTAACTCCAGTCTTCCAGTGTAAAATTGCCAGAGTACCACAGAAACCAATTGAACTAGGAGAATGATAAAAATCATCACCTGAAACCGATACAACCCTAAAGGAAGTGTTGTCTCCTTAGTTTCGACATTTTCATCTTCATTCTTTACAGACAGATTAATCAATGTTTCGAGGAGTAAAACAAAGGCAATTCCACCTGCAATAGAGGAAGCTATAAACATACCCGGAGTGAGTTCTGTCCACAACACCCTACCGAGTGATGATAGGAATAAACCATGATATAACCCTGTACTGAAAGCAAAAAAAGTACCAATGGTTTGAAGCAGACGAAACTGGTTGTTTATTGGAAATTTCTTTCTTATCAAAATTGCATACCAGATGGTTAGAATCATAAAACCAGTTTGCAGAAAAACTCCAATAGACATCACAGATTGTAAATTCACATTCCATAATGTAGTGATAAATTTACTGGGCACCCCTAATTTTGAAACTAAAAGCAACAATCCGAATCCAACAGCAATCGGGGCAGTATATGCCCCGATTTTTATTGTAGATTGATGACTTTCTCTAATATAAAAACTTAAGAGAACTGAGAGTAAAAACGCTCCAACTCCGATGCCACCAAAAAATAAATCAAGAGTGATGCGTATATCCCAAGCTCCTATATTTGTATATTCCATTTTAATCTCCTTCGAATTTTATTATGGTTATAAAATAATTGACAAATTAAAACTTGAATTGGAAATTTACCGTTAAGATGGTGGTTTTATCACCCTCTTCCGGAGTAGTCATACGTATATTTGGAGTGATAATCAACCCTTCATCAGGAGAAAAGTTCATACCGGCAATGATGTATGTTTTTCCATCATTGTCAGTATCGGTATTAGGATCAAACATATCAATATATACCAACCCTTCTAATTTATCAGTTACAGCATAACTGGCATAAAATGCAATGATCTGTTCAGTTATATCGGTGGCAGCATCGGTCAACATATCAAATTCACCTCCCACTCTCAGACTACCGCCTGCAAAACCACCAAACAGAGAAATGACCGTTTTATTTTCAGTGGTAACAGAATCAACCTCATAGGGTTCCATCGTAAATGAAACCCCTCCATTATATCCATCTTTTTTAACTAACTTTTTTTCACCGTAAACCAGTTGAACCGACATTTTTTTGTGTTCATCATCTTCATTATTTTTGTACCCTGTTCCATTTGTAATCATAAGGCTATAGTTTAAATTATTAAACTTCCCATTATAACCAATTCCCATATCTGCTGAACTTGAGAATTTATGTAAATCCATAGGCGATTTCTCAATAAACCGGAACCCCCATGTTTTTTCAGTTACATTGAAAACATTCATCCCCTGTAAGCCTATCGTAAATTTTCCAAGGGGAGATTCCCAGTCAACTTTCGCATTCTTGAGATATAGATTCTTAGGACTATTTTTGTAATTAATATCTGTCTGAAACTTATAACTGATTCCATCTGATATTTTCTGTTTGTATGTGAAATAGACCCGTTGCAGAGCAAAAGAATTGATATTTCCGGCATCTTCAGCAAGATCATAGCTATAATCATAAAATACCAATCCGCCTACTTTTCCGTCTCCAGCGTAAGATAATGTCAACATTGTAAATACTGTTAACACAGTGATTAATTTTCTCATAATATTCTCCTGTTATTTATTAGGTTATTATTAATTGATTTTGATGTTTTATAGTTACCATATATTTTTTAATATATATAGATCATATTATCCTATTTATCAATACTCAATTATATTTCAAGGTGTTTTTCAATACAGTAGAAAATTACCCATTATTTTTATTACCAATCAAATAAGATGTAGTAAAACATAATATAAGTATTACTTATAATTATTGAGCTTGAAACAAATAACGAGGAAAATATTTGTTTCCCTATAGCTTCTATGGCGAAAATTGATTTTCACGTTCCTATGTGGAAGCAGGTACAATTCTGAATGGGTATTTTAGATTGGCTGCAAAAATCGAGGAGTTTGGTAAATTGGTATTGATGAAATGTTCCTATTTATCTGATGCAATAACGATAGATACAAAAATAGCCACTGGTATTCAGTGGCCATTTATTTTACAGAAGTTCAAGCCTGTCTTGGCGGAGAGGGGGAGATTCGAACTCCCGGTAGATTTTCACCTACATACGCTTTCCAAGCGTACACCTTAAGCCACTCGGACACCTCTCCATGATTTTAATGACCATACCTTTTCTATTTTGAATTCGGCACAATACGGCTGTTATTAATTTTTAACCGATACATAAAATTATAACTTAAAATCAAGCCTTTACAAGTAAGAATATTGAGCAGGCAACTAAGGTGAATTAAACAATATTTTATTTAACTATAAATAATAACATCACCCACCCAATTATAAAAAATACTCCCCCAATTGGAGTTATCATTCCCAGTGATTTTATTCCAGTTACAGCCAAAATATACAAACTTCCAGAAAAGAGGATTATTCCTAATATAAATGCCCATCCTGCCAGGTTAAGCTGAATTTCAGGTTGAAATTTTTCAATTAATCCCAATACCAATATTGCTATGGTGTGAAACATGTGATACAGCACTGCCTTGTTATAAATGGACTTCCCATATTCATCTAAAATGTCTTTAAGTCCGTGTGCTCCAAACGCACCCAGAACTACTACCAGACATCCTGAAATAGCACCTATTATTAAAAAATTCAAATCAAACTCCTTTTAATTCCCATTAATTTACACCCATAAACCCTCATGCTTAAAAACTGAAAATTGCATTTGGTTTACATTTATCAAATCCACGAATTTTAACCTAATGATACCTTAAAAAACTGTCACTCCCGCCTACCATCTGAAAACAGCTTGAGCTGGCAGGCTGAGCCTTTCATGGTTTTCATATTAGAATTTAAGCGGAGGGTCTCAATCTGGTAATAGTAGTAATAATGATCTATTGAGATTTCTCCCTTGTCGGAATGACAGGCTGGATGGGGCATAAACTCTATTAGAATAATACCCAGTTATGCATATGAATAGCATTACATCAATTACAGAACTAAAAATCAAAATATTTATTATTGCCGACTGCATCAACAATTTGTCTGCCGTAATGAAATGTAGGCATGATGTAGATGGTTGGATTAACACGGGTAATCCACTCCATATTAAACAATAATTTGACTCCAGCAGACGCAAACCCATTTATTCTTTTTATGCCCAGTCATCTGGTTACGGTTGTTGTGTCAGTATTTTTATTTATTTATTTCCCCTATCGAATTAAGCTGATTCCAAATGCCAATTGGGTAAGCTACTTCTGTAAAATATTGGGGATTTTGCTGATTGGAAACGAACTGGGATGGGTCATTTATAAATTCAATACTATAGGTGGGGGTTGGGCAGAATATATGCCTTTAGAACTGTGCACAATTAATGCCTATCTTTTAGGATTTCTTCTCATTTTTCGCCCAGCTTATGCAGTATTTGAAGTGGTTTATTTTTTTTCCTTAGCAGGAACCGTACAAGGCATAATTACACCTCGGCTTTTTGCTGCATATCCTCACTACCTGTTTTGGGAATACTTTATCACCCATACAGGAATTGTACTGGGAGCTCTGGTGCTCATTTTTCGTTATAACTGGAAGGTTACCTGGATTTCTCTTTGGCGAGCATTCTTCTGGTTGCAAGTGATAGCATTTTTCAATTTAGTATTCGATTTCACTTTTGAAGTGAATTATATGTTTATGCGAAACCTGCCTAAAGTTCCTTCGGTTATGGATTATTTTGGGCAATGGCCTTGGTATATTTTTGCCAGTGAAGCATTTGGATTGGCATCATTCATTTTTTATTTATTACCGTTCCTGATAATAAATTATAGAAATACCCACAAAGAAATTCCAAAATAAATACCGAGTTAAATCCACCCGTTTGAAATATTGGGATTATTCCAGTCCCGGTTTGTATTTTGTTACCATTTGCACCAAAGATATGATACCGTGGTTTGGGAAGGTGAAGGACGGAAAGATGGTGTTATATAATATTGGAAATATTGTACAGGATTTATGGCTGGAAATAGACAAACATTTCAACTTTGTCCGTTTGGATGAATTTATTGTTATGCCTAACCATATTCATGGAATTATTGAAATATTAAACGTAGAGACACGGCATGCCGTGTCTCTACCTGAACACATTAACAATTTTGGCCCATTAGCAAAGGGTTCATTGTCTACAATAATTGGTTCTTATAAATCTGCTGTTACACGAACCATCCGTAACCAACACAATTCCAAATTTGCATGGCAACCACGGTTTTGGGATCATATCATCAAAAATGATACATCATACGAAAACATCATTTACTATATTCGGTCAAATCCACAAAATTGGGAACAGGATAGAAATATATTAAATGAAGACAAACAATTTATAAAACATCTGAAAAAGAAGTAATAATTCAATTACCATCATAATATAAAAATATCTCTTTAATCACATCGCTGGAACTCTGTACTTTTAAGCAGTTAATTAAAGAGGTTCCATGTTTGGAAAAGTCCTATCCAGTGCAGTGTTGGGAATTGATGCCTATACGGTTGAAGTTGAAGCCCATTTAGAAAACACCACACCTGCAAAATTCTTCACCGTTGGTTTAGCTGAAGGTGCAGTAAAAGAAAGCAAAGAACGGGTACTGGCAGCCATGAAAAACTCCGGTTTCCGAATTCCATCTAAACGCATAACTGTCAATTTGGCTCCGGCAGATATCCGTAAGGAAGGAGCCGCATTTGACCTCCCCATTGCGGTTGCAATTCTGTGCGGACTACGCCATGTTGATACCCATTTTCTCGATAAAATTATACTCATCGGCGAACTCAGCCTTGATGGAGATCTCCGACCTGTAAAAGGGATTCTGCCAATCTGTATCAATGCTAAAAAACAAGGAATTAATGGTATAATCGTTCCTCCTGAAAACCAGAAAGAAGCCTCTTTTGTACCCGGGTTGAAAATTGCTCCTGTCTCCACCTTAAAAGAGGTGGTAGAAATACTTAATGGTGATAAAGAAATTCAGGTTGTGAAAAATCAGGATAGTTTTAATTTAACCACCAATAAATATCCTGTGGATTTTGCCGATGTGAAAGGTCAGGAAAATGTGAAACGGGCGATGGAAGTTGCCGCAGCGGGCTCCCATAATATTCTACTTATAGGTCCACCGGGTAGTGGTAAAACCATGTTGGCAAAAAGACTGCCCACTATCCTGCCGGGAATGACCATGGAAGAAGCCTTAGAAACAACAAAAATACACTCAGTAGCTGGACTGAATAATTCAAAGACAGGTGTCATAACGACTCGTCCATTTCGACCGCCTCATCATACTATTTCAGATGTTGGTTTAATTGGAGGGGGGACTGTCCCCAAACCAGGGGAAGTGAGTTTATCGCACAATGGTGTTCTCTTTTTAGACGAATTACCCGAATTTAAGAAAAATGTGTTAGAAGTACTTCGCCAACCATTAGAAAATCGTGAAGTAACTATTTCCAGGGCAAGACTAAGCCTTACCTATCCCGCCACTTTTATGCTGGTAGCTGCCATGAATCCCTGTCCTTGTGGATATTACACCGACCCCCGCAATGAATGTACGTGTAATGATGGTATGATTCAGAAATACCTCTCACGAATTTCAGGGCCGCTACTTGATAGGATTGATATTCATGTGGATGTCCCGGCGGTACCCTTTGAAGAATTAACCAATAAAGCAGATGGTGAAAAATCAGAATCAATTCAGCCGCGAATACAAAAAGCCAGAACCATCCAAACTAATAGATTTAGAGGGAAACAAATTCATTCCAATGCCAGTATGGAAAAAACAGATATTAGAAAATATTGTAAGATTGATAAGGGAGGTGAATCACTCCTCAAAACTGCCATGGACAAATTGGGCTTATCTGCCCGAGCCTATGACCGCATTCTTAAAGTATCCCGAACCATAGCAGACATGGAGCAATCTGAAAGTTTATCTTCAGTCCACCTCAGTGAAGCCATCCAATATCGCAGCCTGGATAGAAGCGGGTGGATGGGGTGAGGTAAATATCCAATATCGAATAGCAAATAGGGAATAGAGAATAAGGATAGGTGGTTTTAATATTTTGAATTCATAATAGGGAATGAGGAATTGTGATAATCTTAAGCCTTCCTTCTTAAATTTAAAATAATTACCACTCTGGATCATTGCGGCCAATCTATACTGCACTACGATCGGCAAGCTCTGTTACTAAGAAACTAAAAAATAGAGGTATCAGCATTTTATCCTTTTATTAGATTAATTCCTCAATCCTGCCTTAATATTCCCACCCCGTAAAATTCATCAATAAAAAGGAGGAAAATGAAACTATTTATCAAACCCCATAATGATACTGCATGGGATTTTTACCGTAATCATGGTCATTTTCATGATGGTGATGCTGGTTTAGACCTTTATGTATTGGAAGATATCCATTTTGAGCCGGGTGAAACCAAAGCGATAAAACTTGGGATTTCCTGTGAACCTGAAGATGGGAAAGCCTATTATCTATTTCCCCGATCAAGTATTTCTAAAACACCTCTGCGAATGGCAAATTCCATTGGACTAATTGACGGTGGATATCGGGGAGAAATTATGGCAATGTGTGATAATATAAAATCTGAACCATTTACTGCAGAAAAAGGACAGCGTTTGGTTCAACTGGTTGCAACAGATAGTTCTCCCATCCATTTTGAATTGGTGGAAGAATTGGAAATGACAACTCGTGGCACCGGCGGATTCGGCAGTACTGGTTTATAACTTTCCAGCCATTTTATGACACTAATTGTGAGCGCGATCACAAAAACGTGACTAATTGGCAGATTATAAATTTTGGCATGGAGTTTGTTATAATGCCCCTTGCGGAGTTAAATCAAATACAATTAAATAAATTGAACTATTAATAAAGGAGATCAATACATGAAAAAAGTACATATTGACCCACTATCAGATCGTGTTGTGGTAATGCCCGAAGAAGTAGATGAAATGACTGCTTCAGGTATTATTCTTCCAGATACTGCAAAAGAAAAACCCCAAATGGGTAAGATAATTGCAGCCGGACCTGGTAAAGTGAGTGAAAATGGAACAGTTGTTAAAATGACGCTTAAAGCAGGTGATACTGTATTATACGGAAAATATTCCGGTACAGAAATCAACCTTGAAGATAATGATGTTCTCATTATGCGTGAAAGTGATATTTTAGCTAAATTCAAATAAAACAATAAGGAGTTATAATAATGGCAAAAGACATTAATTATGATGTGGATGCAAGAAGCTCACTTAAAAAAGGTGTGGACAAACTTGCTAACGCAGTAAAAGTTACGCTAGGGCCAAAAGGACGGAATGTTGTTATCGATAAAAAATTCGGTGCACCAACCATGACCAAAGACGGTGTAACTGTTGCAAAAGAGATTGAACTAGAAAATAGCGTAGAAAACATGGGTGCTCAGATGGTTAGAGAAGTTGCTTCTAAAACTTCTGATGTTGCTGGTGATGGTACTACTACTGCTACTGTTCTGGCTCAAGCTATCATTACTGAAGGCCTGAAAAATGTAACAGCTGGTGCAAATCCAATGGATTTAAAACGCGGAATTGACCATGCAGTTACTCAAGTGTTGGATTATTTAAAATCCATTTCAAAAGATGTTTCCAATAAAGAAGAAATTGCTCAAGTTGGAACTATCTCTGCAAATAATGACACTTCAATTGGTGATCTTATTTCTGAAGCTATGGAAAAAGTTGGCAATGAAGGTGTGATTACTGTAGAAGAAGCTAAAAGTACAGATACCTTTTTAGAAACTGTAGAAGGTATGCAGTTTGACAGAGGGTATCTATCACCTTACTTCGTAACCAATGCAGATAATATGGAAGCTGAGTTAGAAAACCCATATATTCTTATCCATGAGAAAAAAATCAGCAATATGAAAGAGCTTCTTCCTGTATTGGAAAAAGTTGTTCAAGCTGGTAAATCTCTTTTGGTAATTGCAGAAGATATTGAAGGTGAAGCACTTGCTACATTGGTAATGAATAAGTTGCGTGGGTCATTCAAGGTTGCAGCTATTAAAGCCCCTGGATTTGGCGATCGTAGAAAAGCCATGATGCAGGACATTGCTGTTCTAACTGGCGGTATTGTAATATCTGAAGAACAAGGTTATAAATTAGAAAATGCTGACATCTCATATTTGGGTGAAGCACGAAATGTAACCATCGATAAAGACAATACAACTATCGTAGAAGGCAAAGGTAAACAAGATGCTGTTTTAGCCCGAATTAACGAAATCAAAGTGCAAATTGAAAAATCTACTTCTGATTACGATAAGGAAAAACTACAAGAGCGTTTAGCTAAACTTTCTGGTGGTGTTGCTGTACTTAATATTGGTGCTGCTACCGAAGTTGAACTTAAAGAAAAGAAAGCCCGTGTTGAAGATGCACTGCACGCTACTCGTGCAGCTGTGAAAGAAGGTATTGTTGCTGGTGGTGGAGTTGCTCTGCTGCGTGCGATTGATGCGATCGACACAAAAGGATTACCTGCTGATGAAGCTGTTGGCGCTGGTATTCTTAAGAAAGCTTTGGAAGCTCCTTGCCGCATGATAGTTAACAATGCCGGTCTTGAAGAATCTGTAGTTGTGAATAAAATAAAAGAAAGTAAGGGTACTAATGGTTTTGATGCGCGTCATGAAGAATATGTTGACATGCTTAAAGCTGGAATTATTGATCCTACTTTAGTAACCCGTACTGCTGTGCAAAATGCTGCCAGTATTGCTGGTTTACTGCTCACAACGGAAGCTACTGTTTCTGATAAACCTGAACCTCCTTCTGCTGCTCCAGCTATGCCTGGTGGTGACATGGGTGGTATGGGTGGTATGGGCGGAATGATGTAATCACATCCTTCTAACCGTAATGTTAAAAGCGCCTCCTTTTAGGGGGCGTTTTTATTTACCAATCAATTTTCCTATTATCCATAAAAATAAATTATAATATTACATTTTCTCTTTTGTCATGTCTTACAATCTATTTTTATTGTAATCAAAATTATGATATGAACTCTTCTCCAAAAAGATTCTTTTTTTCTAAATACATATTGTAAATAAAAAAGCCTCTGCATTCAGAGGCTTTAAAATATTTATAAGTATAAAAGTTAATTTTATATTAATACACTTCACTCCGATAATCTTCTTGATCTATTGTTTTTTTGGCTTCGGTAAGCCAACTGGTAAAGCCCCGAGTTCGCTCAGTATTTAATAATTGATCTCGAATGGATGTATAATTTTCCTGATATAATGAATCATTAAACTCATCTCTTGAAGTCATTCTTAAGAGTAGTACTGCATTGAACGTTTCCAAAACACCCGATGTATCTCCCACATCCATGGCAAGAAGAGTCCCTGTTAATTGATTGCTTTTTCCGATGCCGGTAAAGGATCCACCCAGCGTAGAGGTTTCTCCTGAACTGAATTGAAGTAATGAATCTGAACTTGCTAATGTTTCCCAGCTATCTGACCCAGAAATGGATTTTAACTTATTGGTAGCATAATCCTTTTTATTCTCTCTTAACAATGATCGGCGAATGCTTTCTTTCACATCGGTCAATGGTTTATAACCACTTTCTTTCTCTCCCAATAAATGGAAAACTGCAATACCGTTATTCGCTGTAATGGGATCTGAAAGTGAACCTATTGAACTGTCAAATGCAAAACGGATAGCCGGTCTTAGTACACCCATTTGGAATGGAATTCCTGAATTTGCCTCAAAAGTTTCATGAACATCAATGGTGTCAACAGAAGTTATTTCATGACGAGCTAGAGCTTCTGCAAATGAATAATCTTCAGCGTCTGCAGAAAAATCTAATGTCAACTGCATTACACTATCCTCAACAGCAGAGACCATTAAACTATCATCACTGGTCACTGGTTTTGGAATTTGAAAGACTACATATTCCAATGTTCTCCGTTCATTAACCGAATAAGAATCTTCCTTGTCCGCATTATACTTTTCCGAAATTTGGGAATCATTAACTTCAATAATTGAATCTGGGATTCCACTTAATGTGAAATACAGATAATCTAGAGTGCAGTTCACATTTTTCTTTATGAAATCTCTTTTAACATCCTCATCATTCACTGACCCTAAATTATTATACAAGGTCTGAAGTTTTCTATCTGCCAACCAGGTTCTTAGATAATTTTCCCAACTAACAAGAAGGGGGTTCAATTCAACAGGAAGATTTCCATTTTCCACTGCTTGTACATATGAGCCTGAATCAAATTTACCATCCTCGTTTAAGAAAAACCCTGCATCGGTTAATGCGGTTTGGAATGCTGGTGGAGGAGTAATGAGAAGAAAATCATAAATTTCATCTAAAGATACCTCTAAACCCAATTGTTTTATTTTTTTATCTTTCAGTTCACGCTCTATAATTGCATTCCATGCAAAGTCACCCGCATTTTGGTAGGCACGATTATCAATTGCCTGCCCCTGTCGCCGCATCCGATTAAGTTGATTTTCTCGTTGTTGTAAAAACCGACTATGGGTTATGTTCTTTCCATCTATTTTCCCGGCGTTTAATCGAATATTCTTTCCGCTGAAAACGAGATCCATGATATTGGCTCCACCTACAAGTCCACCAACTGCCATACTTAAAATAAAAAAGAAGAGTAAAAGCCATAAAACAACATGGGACTTTTCTCTAAGTTGAGTCATATTAAACACTATATTTTCTCCAAATAATTAAAGTTTAAGTTGCTATTTTTCCGTGGAGATAAGCGGGATCGAACCGCTGACCTCTTGAATGCCATTCAAGCGCTCTCCCAGCTGAGCTATATCCCCTTTTTTCTTTGACAAAACCATAACATTTCACCAATAAAGACAGCCGTAAATTTATTTTTTATATCTAACTCTCTCCAAGGAAAAGATTACAATTTGGGGAACCTTTTATCTTGAAAACAGTTTGACCGTTCTGAATAATCCTTATAAATTTCATAAACTGTGACACATAAAAAACAAATTATATTCATTTTTTCGCTGGCAATTGTTCTGGGGTTTATCCGTTTTTCAATTCTGGATGATCCTGAATTCACCCTTATTAAAAAAGAGCGAATTCTAGAGACCATCAACTCATTTTCTGTACCTGAAGATATGATCTCACCAATGGCAATAAATTTAGAATTTGCCCAGCACCTTTTTAATGAAAATATGGCTGTTTTTGTTGACGCTAGAGACTCTGAGGATTACAATTCTGGACATATCGAAAATGCAGTTAATATCCCATTTGATTATTATGAGGATTATGAAGATGCTATCAATGAAATGGATGATACATTTACCCATGTAATTTATTGCAGCGGTGAGGATTGTTCCCTCAGTATGGATTTAGCCGATTATTTTTTTAATGAGCTGGCCTTTGAAAAAGTGCTGATTTTTGAGGGCGGCTGGCCCCAGTGGAGAGATGCAGAACTGCCTTCTTCTCTCAACAGTTCAGCTATAGTTAAAACAGTTCCCAAAGAAACTGAATTTGATATAGACAAAATCATATCATGGACAATAGTGCTCTCAGCTATTTTCATTGCCATCCACTTACTATCAATTAAAGGAATTATCTCACTCCCCTTGACTGGATTAAATGTTAAAGATATTTCTGTATTACCCCGAATTATATTGGGACTCGTATTTATTTTTGCAAGTTACCATAAAATTCTGGATCCGGTTTCATTCTCAGAAAATATTCATAATTTTCATTTAACTCCAGCTACTGTGGAAAATATCGCAGGACTCGTTCTCCCCTGGCTGGAATTGATACTTGGTGTGTTTCTGATTTTTGGGGTATTTTTAGAGGGTAGTACAAGCCTTACAATTGGTCTTTACATCTTCTTTATCATTATTTTATCTCAAGCAGTTATTAGAGGAATTGATGTACATTGTGGCTGTTTTAAAACCGAATCTGATGCTGGGGTTACAGATTTAAAAATGGAGTTAATAAAACGAATCGGAGAAGATATTTTACTTTTAGGTATGGCTTTTATTTATAGAATGAAAAACAAAATTACATTATCAAATAAGGATCACGAATGAAGAAATTATTTTGGATGATTTTACTGATGCTTTTTCAGATCAGTTTGGCAGAAACTGCCGATTCCAAACAGATACGAATAGTTGGTACTGCCAATGTACATGGTGAAACCGACCCCTGTGGCTGAAAAAAGAAACCTCTGGGCGGTCTTGCCCGGAAAGCTACAATTATTGACAATCTCAGATCGGACGGATTTGATGTACTCATTTTAGATGCAGGAAACCTTCTCTTTAAAAAGGAAACTTTAGGTCCTGGTTCTCCAATTGAGATTGCCAAAATGACTGCCGAAATTATAGTTTCTGCTTTTAATGAAATTGGCTGCCATGCATTCTCTCCCGGCTCAAAAGATTTTGCCGGAGGTCTTGAATTTATCCAGGAAATGCAGATGCTAGCAAACTTCCCATTTATATCCGCAAACATTCAAGACATTAATGGCAATCGATTATTTGACCCCTATCTAATTGTAGAAGTAGAGGGTGTGTCTGTTGGTGTTATTGGTTTAGCATCTAAATTCATTCATTCTGATGTGTATATTCAGGATCCTATTGAAGCACTGAATGATCTGGTGGGTGAGGTTGACAGCCAATCTGATGTATTGGTGCTCATGTTTGATTCTGAAGAAGCTGATATTTCTAAATTACAATCTTCTGGCTATCCTATTGATTTGGTTATTCGAAGCAAATCTAAAACACGATCACAAGATGGCGGTAAAAGAGATATTCCTGCATATTCTTGTGGTGACCGGGGTAAATACCTGTACCAGTTTGACCTTACTATTGCAGATCCAAATCAAGGCTTCACGGATATAGCTGTGTATGAAAATCAAGTTTCCCAGGCAGAGAAAAAACTCAATAAATTGAGACAGGGTAATCTCGTGACAGATTTACAAAATGTTTATAAAGATGACCCCCAAAGTTTGAAAAAGATAGAAACCTATGAATCTCAAATTCAATCTGCAAAAATTGCCTTGAAAAACAGTGTCAACTCAATAAAAATGAGTAAACATGAATTGGGTAAAACGGTTACGGACCGCCCAGACGTTTTACGGATAGTGGATGATGGTAAAGCTAAAATAGACAATTCATTTGGACCGCAACCTCCATCTGGAACACCACCTGGTAAGAATCAGAAACATATTGGGCATGATCATAATGGAGATGGAATTCCAGATCACTAAATAATTTGGAAAAAGGGTGAAAATTCTGGTAAAATAGGTGCTCGGAATTCGTCCGTTTTTTTATGCGAAAGTAGCTCAGCTGGTAGAGCATAACGTTGCCAACGTTAGGGTCGTCGGTTCAAATCCGATCTTTCGCTCAGCAAAGCCTCCACCCTTCGACATTTCGACAAGCTCAATGCCCGGGTTTGGAGGCTTTTTCAGGCGTCGTACCCAAGCGGTAAGGGAGCGGTCTGCAAAACCGTCATGCACCAGTTCGAATCTGGTCGACGCCTCAACAGGGGGTCTTTATGATCCCCTTTTTATATAACATGCTCAATAAATTTTTGCCGAGATGGTGAAATTGGTAGACACAAGGGACTTAAAATCCCTCGGACATATATGTCCATCCCGGTTCGAGCCCGGGTCTCGGTACTCCCCTTTTATAAGGAGAGATTAAAAAAACCCTGCTTTTTAGTGGGGTTTTTTATTGGGGTGAAAATCTTATTAGGGTATCAATTAATATCAGAAAGTATGCTATAAAATGGGATACCCAGTGGATACAGGCCCGACCAACCTTTGGGGTCCACCTCTAATAAACTATAACGCCTACAACCAAAAAACCCCCCGATTAAGGAGGGTTTTGCAGGTGGCTCGGGGCGGAATTGAACCACCGACACAAGGCCCCTCTACAACCATAAATGGCTTACGAGGGGTAAAATTTTCAGCAGTTCTGTCCTCTGTCGACAAACCAAAAGTGTTGACATAAAAGTGT
>JACNLQ010000018.1 GCA_014381415.1 Fidelibacterota bacterium | reverse complement strand
CACCGGCGGCATAGGAAACCATGGACATTGCCGGGATAGGCGAAAATCCTGCAATTCGATCTGGTCCATGCTGCTTAATTGTATGAGCCATAGAAGCAGCAATAATTTCTTTCACTGTTTCCCAATCAGCGCGTCGGAATCCACCTTTACCTCGAGCCCGCTGCCAACGTTTCCTTTTTTCAGGATCATTGACCATAGAAGTCCATGCTTCCACTGGGTCATCAAATTCTTTTTTAGCCTCTAACCACAAATCAAGTAATGCACCGCGAATTGTTGGATATTTTACTCTCAATGGACTATATAAATACCACGAGAATGAAATACCGCGTTGACACCCGCGAGGTTCGTATGGCGGAATACCATGTTCCAATTTAGGATAATCCAATCCTTGCATTTCCCAGGTGACGATTCCATCTTTCACATGGATTTGCCAGGTGCAACTGCCAGTACAGTTTACACCATGTGTACTACGTACAACTTTGTCATACTGCCACCGGTTACGATAAAACTCTTCCCAACTACGGTTTTGTGGTGCGACTTCATCTCTAATCCAAGACAACTTACTGTTACTCATGATAACTCTCCTTTTACCAAGGGTTTTCGAACCGCACGCAAGCGATTCCCCCAAGCTAAATCAAATAATACCAAACAAATGGCTAAACCGATAAATCCAAAAATCATAAAATTGAAATCGTGGGCATCGCTCACAATCTCCTTCCCTTCTGCTTTGTTTTTCAAAAATGCCACCAGCGGAAGCACTTCGTCTTCATCGATGGGATGCTTCTTATAAATGGGTGACATGGTTTCCGACGACGGATTCGACAACCAAGCAGCTATGGCTGTTTTTCCGCCGAGACGACCATACGCTTCTGTTAAATCAGGGCCTAAAAGTCCGCCACCGAGAAATCCTTCTCCGGCGATTTCGTGACAACTGATGCAGGATGGTCCCCTGTTTTTCAATCGGGTTGTTCCCATAAATAAAGTGGCTCCGATTTGCAAATCTTCTTCTGTAAGTGGCCTGTCCGCCAAAGTAGAACCGGCAAATCGTGATTTTTCTTTTCCTGATTCTTCCTTGATAAATTTTAATAATGCCCTTGTCATAGATGCATTTAAGTTTGAGACTTTGGGCATCACAACACCCCGAGCATCTTTCAATAATTTTGATGCATAAGTATCTCCGCTATTGATAACAGCTTGTGGGTTCAAGATAAATTTTTCCAACCATACGGCATCTTTTCGTTGTTCTACATCCTTCAAGTCAGGACCAGTAAGTCGTCCGCCACCTATTGTATGGCAACTGAAACAATTTTTTTCGAAATATTCTTCTGGAGCATCTTGCATAAATGAATTGGAAATAAATATAATTCCAATTAAAGTAAAATTTCTAAGTATGGAAAAATTAGTCATTCTTTTCTCCTTCTAATGTATTGTTCAAATGGAGGTGAACAAGTTTCTTTTGAAGTTCATTACTTAATTGTTCGGTATGTTTGGTATTCATAGTTGCAATAATATCTTCCTTTATTTTTTTCCAATCTTCATGTAAAGGGCAAGGGCTCTTATCAGAACAAAACGGGAAACCCACTATACATCCATCTAAAAAATTTTCACCATCAATAATTTGTGCAATCTTATATAAAGTTACTTTCGCAAAGGGATAACTTAAAAAAAATCCACCTAATTTCCCTTTTTGTGAGGAAACAATATTTTGCTTCACTAATTGTTGCAATATTTTACCTAAAAAATGGACAGGAATATCAAGCGATTCTGCAATTTCTCGCTGAAGTACAGGTTTATTTTTTTGCTTTGTTGCTAAAAAAAGAACTGCCTGAATTGCATATTGGCATGATTTAGTTAATAATACTGACATAATTATAATATAGATATTAAGACCCTATTGTCTTATATTAAGTTATGATATAAATTTGTTTCATATCAAATAAGAAGTAGTAAATTATAATATAAGTAAAACTAATAGTAATGAAGGGTTCAAGATTATATATCGATATTTTCAAGGTGTTTTGTGATGCAGCGGAAACTAAAAACTTCTCCAAAACTGCAGAAAGAAATTACATTACACAATCTGCAGTTAGTCAACAAATTGCATACCTTGAAAGATATTTTGGGAAACAATTGATAATACGTGGGAAGGGAAAGTTTGGGCTTACTCCCGAAGGAGAATTTTTTTTAAAGGGATGTAAAAAAATCCTTCATACTTATCAATATACTATAGACCAGATGCAAGCAGAAATTGGTGAAATTGCACAAACTGTAAATATAGAAGCCATCTATTCAATTGGATTTTACCATCTTCCCCCATTAGTCAAGTCATTTATGAAAAAATATAAACAAATACATCTCCACATAGAATATAACCGGTCCGACAGAATATATTCAGATGTTATTCATGGGCTGTGTGACCTTGGCTTTGTTGCATACCCCTGGCAGCATCCCATGATAAATATAATTAATGCAAAAAAAGAAAAATTGATTTGTGTGTGTGCTCCTAACCACCAACTAGCAAACAGAAAAAAAGTCTCCTTAAAAGATTTAAATAATTTGGATTTTATTGGATTTATAAAAGAAAAACCTACAAGAAATGCAATTGATGAAATTTTAGCAAATTTTAATGTTAAAGTTAATATTGCAAATGAATTTGACAATGTGGAAACTTTAAAAGGGTCTCTAGAATTGGGTGAATGTATTTCCATACTTCCAGAAAATACCGTCCAGCAGGAAATAAAAAATAAAGACCTTACAGTATTACAGATAATAGAAGGTCCTTTTTATCGCAATACTGGAATTATAACAAGAAAAGATAGACCAGTTTCACGGGCAACTGAGGAAGCGATACAATACTTTTGCAGTAAATAAGTTGTGAAACAGTTGATTCAGTTAAATAGAAAATTGAAATTTGTTCATGGTCTTTACAAATAACCTTCTTAACTACTCTTGACCCATCATTAATATGGTAATTTCCAGAAAACCTGAATTATTATCTCCAGCAGGAAATTTGCAAAAGCTCCGTTATGCACTCGCTTATGGTGCAGATGCAACTTATGCCGGAATTCCAAAATTTTCACTGCGCACTCGGGAAAATGAATTCCGTGAAGATACACTTCAGGAAGGAATCATCTATTCTCATAAACTTGGACGAAAAATTTACCTGACACTAAATATCTACGCCCATAATACCAAAATTAATTCTTTTCTCAAAGAACTTGAGAAGGTGGTACAATGGAAACCAGACGGACTGATAATGGCAGATCCCGGTCTAATTAATATTGCCTTGAAAGAATATCCTAACATGCCTATCCACCTTTCAACTCAGGCCAATGCCACAAATTGGACAACGGTTAAATTCTGGAGAGATCTAGGAGTAGAACGGATCATTCTATCAAGAGAACTGCGATTGAAAGAAATAAATGAAATCCATGAGAAAGTACCTGATATCGAATTAGAATCTTTTGTTCATGGAGCTATTTGCATTGCCTATTCTGGACGTTGTCTCATCTCTAATTATATGAATCACCGAGATGCAAATCAGGGAACTTGCACAAATTCATGCAGATGGGAATATGAATTAGGGAAGACTCCTGAGAGTCTGACAACTTTAGAATCAAATGAACATTCCAGACTGAATGAAAGTGGATATACACCACCTGACGATGGTTTTTATGTTAAAGAAGAACATAGACCAGATGAAAAGTACCCTATTTCAGAAGATCAAAACGGAACTTATCTATTTAATGCAAAAGACCTCTGTGCAATCGAATTGCTAGATAACATTCAGAAAGCTGGAGTATGCAGTTTTAAAATTGAAGGTAGGACCAAATCTGAATATTATGCTGCTATGTGTACGAGGTCATATAGAAAGGCTATTGATGACATGGTATCAGGCAAAGCATTTGATCCGCAAAATATGAAAGATTTACTGGCTCTTTCTAATCGATCATATACAACGGGGTTTTATACTCGCAACCCTCGGGAATTTGGGGAAAATTTTACTGATGGTAGATCAAAAGAATTAACACATAAAGCTGTGGGGACGCTGGTAAGCTATGATAAATCCAGAGGACTCCTTTCATTTGAATGTAAAAATAAAATAGAAGTCGGAAATGAAATTCAAATTATCTCTCCTGATAAAGTCGAGACGGTCCAATTATCTGAACTTAGGAATGAAAAAGATTTACGTGTTGAGGTAGGTCATGGAGGATTAGGCCGTTTTAGTTTCCCTTTTGATCATGATCCTGGAGAATTTGCCATTATCCGCAGACCTATTTATGAAGTAGAATTATCTAATTACCTGCAAAGGTGAAAATTGGATAAGTGGGGTTAGACTCGCGACTTATACGTGACTAAATAAAATTCTCTGGAGGAGCTTTAAATACACTTAAATATAATGGATAAAAGTGCAAAAGAAGTCTTCCAGAAAATCAAAAACCCCAGCCTGTCGATGACAAACTGAGGTTTCGCCTGCACCTCGTAACGAAGTGTAGAGGTGTAGCGGGAGAAGGATTTGAACCTCCGACCTTCGGGTTATGAGCCCGACGAGCTACCAGACTGCTCCATCCCGCGCTAGTTTTTTTAGACCTTCGGGTTATGAGCCCGACGAGTTAATCCGGCATTTTCCGGACTCCATCCCGCGTCTGAATTATAATTGCTCTAAAATAGAGCACAGAAATTTAAACAGATTTACTAAATACCAACCAATAATATTCATCTGAAAAAAATATTTATTTTACTAATAAGTTTTGCATTCCTGTTGATATTTATATTCCGTGCAGTAGGATATTCCATTTTCTTCACATTTATACTGAGGTCCTTCGCCACCGCAAATGCCGCAATCATCTAATATTTTTGAACCACCTAATTGACCAGCACAATCCATATAAACGTGCATGGAGTGTAAGTTTTCTACAAAAAAGAAGGCAAAATTTTTCCATTCGTAACAAAAGGGGTATCCATTTCTACACACATCTGATTGCATTTTAACATCTCCAGAGGGAATCGTCTTATAATAAACCCCCAATGAATTATCGTAAATCAGGTAAACAGGATAATTTCCAGATTGTAAATATCCTAATGTTTCAGGAGCTCCATCCAAGCCATCCCCCATAGCAGGGAGATCGCACACACCCCCACCACACCGTGCAGTATTCCATTTGCGGGCCCCCACACATGGTCCTAATTTTTCGCATGCGGTCGAATCTGCATCCCATTTTTCACAATTAAATGTCCCCACCCAATCATCAGCCTCCACCAGATTACTATCAATCATTACATTCTTGAAAAAATAAAAAGCCTGATAGGTAGATTGATGATATTGAAATAATTCTGGAGGTATATCCTGAAAAAATGCAAATGAGAAGAATAGTGTGATAGTAAATTTTCGGATGATTCTAACTCCCTATTTTAAATATAATATTTTTTTCATATCTCTGGAAATTGTTGTATTTCCGGACTGCATAGTCATCGCTACAAAATACATACCACTGGCATTAACACCGGCATTCCAATTAAGGGTAAAATGACCTGGATTTTGATAACTATTTAGTAATTGATCCACTTCTCTGCCCTGAATATCAAAAATAATTACAGATACTAAGCCATATTGAGTAATTTCATACTGAATTTGGGTAACCGGATTAAATGGATTTGGAAATATTTTGCTAATCCCAAATTCATCTGGCATTAGATATACAGGGGTATCTAAACTATTGCAATCTGCAGGATTGCAAACAACATTTCCATTTTGACATTGAAAATTAGGGCTATTTGGTCCGTTTGGACTGTCACATTCACCGAGACAATTCACCTCTCCAACGCAGTTGCCATCACAATCGTAATTTTCTTCAGGTCCATTACTACCGCAAATACCGCATTCATCATCTATTGCACTCCCGCCCCATGTTCCAGCACAATCTTGGATACAGTCATTAGAGCTATCAGCATCACAATAAGCAGAACAGTCAGCTGAAGGGTCAGCTGCAATACATTCTCCACCACAATTATCGTAAACGGCATCACCATTAGGCACATCAGCACAATCAGTACACGTACTATTATTTCCACCACATACTCCACATTCATCATTGGCAAGATGTGATCCATCATTTTTCCAAACATCATCACAACCTTCTATACATAAAACATCTGTTGCATCACCATTTATAACACAATCTCCACAATTATTTGTAATTGCTGAACCATCAGGCACATCAGCACAATCAGTACACGTACTATTATTTCCACCACATACTCCACATTCATCATCTAGGGCTGAACCCCCACATTCTCCAGTGCAATCCATAATTAAATTATTACTACATTCACATTCAGATTCAATTTCTACAGTTCCACCACAAGTGCCACATATATCGTAAACAGCAGAACCGCCCCAATTACCAGCACAGTCCTGCACACAATCATTAGAAGGATTATTATCACAATTACCACAGTTATCTGCAACATTATCTCCATTAGGTGTACCGGAACAATCTACACAGGAAGAATTATCTCCACCGCAAACATTGCATTCATCTTTTACTAGACTACCACCCCATTCTCCTGCACAATCCTGAGTACAATCATTTGAGGTATTACTATCACAATTACCACATTCATCCAATATATTTTCCCCATTTGGAATACCTGCACAATCTGTACAGGAACTGTCATCACCGCCACAAACATTGCATAAATCTAGCGAAGCATTGCCACCACATTCTCCTGCACAATCAATCTCTGCTACACAGTTTCCATCACAATCATAATTTCCTTCATAATAACAGGAATTATTATCAATGGCGGCGAATGTACTGTAGTTGCAAGCATTTTCATCAGTACATCCTGAACAAATACATTCACTTTCTGAATCTGCACAGTTATAATTGTCACCACCACATACACCACATTCATCAAATTGTTCATCAGAGCATGAACCATCATCATCAGTTGCTAAGGGGTCATAATTACAATCATCTGGATTGGTACAACCGGGGATTGTAATTTCTGCAATAAGCAACTCCATTGTAGCTTGGTTATTAATATTCCATGGAATTTCTTCTGATGGTATTGCCTCATAATAAGTATTTTCAGAAGCATCATATATTTTGAATGTTGGAAAATCACCTGCTTGCATATAACCACTGGATTCTGGCCATCCATCATCACCCATTACCGGGACACTACAAATACCTCCTCCACATTTTGCAGTATCCCACTGCCAGGCACCTACACAGATATCATCTTTAAATGCACCTACCCAATCAACTGATTCTACTGGACCACCATTAATGGTAACAGAATCAAAATAATAAAATGCCTGAAGTGTAGATTGATTAAAACTAAATTCCTCAGGGGCACCCTGAGCAAACAATAATCCAATACCTAACAACAATACTATATGTCTAACTCCATTCATTAATTTTTCTTGTACCAAATTCTTATTATATTTTCTATTTCTCTTCATATACTGCCTAAAATTACCGGGATATGTGACAGATTTTTATGGTTTTCATCACAAAATTGGAATTAATTATACATTTATTGTAGTTTTGTGCGACAACTAACAATAATAGCCCTATTTTCACCCAAAAGCCCCCAGAATTACCCCTGGGGGCTTTTGAATACTATTTACAGAATTATACTATTTCAATAGCATGAGTTTCTGCATGGCAGTATTTGCACCTGTTTCTACTCTTACAAAATACATACCACTTGATATTCCATCTGCATTCCAGGAGATATTATGATACCCTGCTTTCATATTGCGGTCAACCAAAACTTCTACTACTTGCCCGCGAATATTGAAAACAGACATGCTCACTAAACCATCAGCATTTAATGCCAAGCCCAAATTAGTTGTTGGGTTAAATGGATTTGGATATGCAGCACTCAATCCAAATTCTTCTGGAATTGGGTTGAGATATGAGTCAACGTTACCTACCACTATGGCAACTTCTTCGATCATTGAAGTAAGTTCAATGAAATTTTCTTCATGCATGTTAATAGCTTCACCATTAATTACAATATGAAGATCATCTTCAAAACCACTTACATCCCCCCATGACAATTCAATATCATTATCAACTTTTTCACTCTCAATTGATATTGTCCAAGCCTGGAAATCATCATATTCAGCAGACTTCATGTCTTTCATGAGATTAGAACTAACCTTCAAATCGATAAATTCACCACCCATTGAAGAATATGCATTTCTGGGAAGATCATATTCATCTTCACCATAAACAAACTTATCAACGGCACCTTCAGCCAGACCAACGGTTATGAAATCACTGATACCCTCACCAGATATATCCCGTGCTCTCAATTCTAAAACTGAGGTCACCAGATCTTCTGCTTTTCTGGTAAGTTCACCATTTTCAAAAAGATGAGGTCTTACTTTAATAGTGAGAGCTCTGGAAGTATTAATCCAGTAGCCATCAAAAGGCATAATTCTATCAATGGATACATATGAATTTTCAAACCAACCATAGATAGTTGGTGCAATCCAACCAGCATCAACAGCATCTTCAAAGCCTAGGTCAATACTGCCATCATTAATTGTAAAAGTACTCTTTGCTACCTTATTTACAAGAGGATTAGCAATTAGATTCCAACCTTTATATAAATTTAAATTTCCTAAATCAAAGTTATCATCTGTACAATCATTACAATCCGGATCAGCAATTACAGGGTCACCTTCTTGAACGAGTGTTTTATCGCTTGCAAGGGCCAGGTAATAGCCTTCACCTAAGGATAATGTGAGATTATCGTAGGTACCATTTACATTATAGGCTACCCATTCTGAACCCCAATTGCCAAGTGAGCCTCCAAAATTCTCTACTAATACATCATTATATGGCGTTAGGGGTGGACCCAATAAATGCCATCCTGATGCAAGTGGTTTGGTGAGTGTATGAGCGGCCATTGTAAATGGAAAATCACTAATATCATCATGATACTGTACATTTCCACCATCATAGTTACCTACATCATATACACGAACCAATACTTTTGCATTGTAATTAATTTCCGTACCAGTATTATCACTTATTTCAAAGTTCTCAGTAGCATCACCAGAAGATACACCATTTACATGCACACCTGTATTGGAACCAACTGCTGCCCCAAAGCTGTTTACACCAGCCACTTCGGTTTCACCGTCAGCAAGATAATATACTTCAATCTTAGAAATATATTCCTTCTGCGTTGTCGAGAAGTCCACATCATAATTATTACCAATAGATCGTATTTCAGCTCCATTTGGCGTTAAAACTTCAACCTGCGGTCTATCATGAGTAGTAGTAGAAGTTGAGCTTGATGCTGATTGTTCAATATCATCATTACTATTATAGGCTATTGCCGTATATTCATAATATGTTTCAGCTTCTAGATTCTTATCAATATGGACATCAAAATCAGTTTGTTCAGTATCATTATCTGCCCATGTATTGATAAGTGAACCTCCATTATAGAGTTCAATCTTATCTGTATTAAAATGAGCTCCATTATATACTTCACCATAGCAATCATCAAATTCAAAATCAGCAAGAGAATTGTCTTGTACACTGATAATTGTATATTTCAAATCGGTTGAATCCACAATAACCGTTGCTGGTACAGCAAGTGGTTCTTCACGAATTTCAAAGGTCGTGCTGGCACTTGAAGTAGCGTTATAAGAGTCTGTCACCGTAAAGGTAAAGGTATGCGAACCTACACTGAGATCTGCAGAACCGTCCTGCCAACCATCAGGTGTAGCTCCATTACTATGGGCATAGCCTGAATCAAAGCCTGATAAATCAATTCCATCAGGTCCTGAATAGGTCCATGCATAGGTAAGATCGTCATTATCTGAATCTTCAGCACCCAGGTTATCACATCCATCTGTTACCTGAACATCTCTCACATCTTCATTATAGCGGACATAATATGCATCACCCGCTGTTGGCTGTGAACGATGTTCATTAGCAGAAGGAGCAGAATTACGTTCATCTTTAACAACAAACAATAAGCTACGATAAGCAAGATCACCATATACATCTGTTACCTTCAAGGTTAACACATAAACATTGTCCTGAAATTCAGCATGGAGGTCTATTCCACCATGACCATAGTAACCTACATCTTCACTATCATCATTAGAGGTAAATTGACCATCGATACAATTATTACATTCTTCAAACTGTACTTGGGTTGTGTGAATAAAATCACCTAAATCAGTACCTACATCAAATCTACCATTTCCGTTATCATCAACA
>JACNLQ010000049.1 GCA_014381415.1 Fidelibacterota bacterium | reverse complement strand
AAATTCTGCCCCGTAAAACCATCATCGAACGGCAGGCTATTGGCAGATTTGGCAAAAAACAAACCATTGCTTCCAATGTAGATACTGCTTTTGTTTTACAGGACATCACCCATGATTTCAACCTGAATCGATTAGATCGTTTAATTGCCATCGCGTTTGCATCAAATATTCAACCCATCGTAATTCTTACCAAAATTGATATTGCGGAAAAAGCCGAATTGGCGACTAAAACTAGTCAAATCAAAAAACGATTTACTGAGGTTCCTATCCTATTTCTCAGCAATAAAAGTTTAGAGGGTTTCCCTGAAGTTCAACAAATAATTGAGTATGGAAAAACCTATTGTTTCATTGGAGCATCTGGCGCCGGGAAGTCCACTCTTATTAATAATTTAGTAGGAGAAAAGGTGATGTTAACCAAATCCCTGAGAGAAAAATCTAATAAAGGACAACACACTACCAGTCATCGTGAATTATTCATTTTGAAAGATTCGGGGATTCTTATTGATACACCAGGGATGCGTGAGTTGGGTATTGCAGAGAGTTTTAAGACTTTGGAGTCCACCTTTGAAATCATTTTCACCCTTTCAGAATCATGTAAGTATTCAGATTGCACCCATTTAATAGAGCCGGGATGTGCAATTCTATTGGCACTTGAAAATAATGAAATTGATCAATCCTATTATGATAATTTTCATAAAATGAAAGCTGAACAATCCCAATTTGAACTCAATAAAAAGGGGATTAAAGACAAGAATATGATCAAAAAGATGAAGGCAGATACTAAGTATAAAAAGACCCGTAGATAGTTATACTACTACAAATACCTTCCTTTTCTATAAAACCCGAAGTCTTTTTATTTAAATTCTGTTACAATATTCCAATTGAAAATTAAGTATTAATGGTGTAAACTTTAGCATGAGTACTCTAAAGAAATTCTTATTCATCGTTTTTGTGCTGCCACTGTTAGCAAATGAGAAGAATACTCATGTACAGCAATCCCAAGCACTAACAAAATATATTTCTGAGAATAATTTCCAGCCCGATTTAGATTTAAATCTAATTGATTTACCTATAATTCCCACATTAGACATTGTTTATGCAAGAGGAACCAATACAATTATTGCTCCACTTTCCCCTGCGACCCGAGAAATGACCTTTTCTGATGCCAAGCATTTATTAAACAGATCGGTAGTGGGTACAACAATTGATGAATTAAATACATTTTTGGAATTTGAAATTTCCACAGGAGTAGATTATCTGCTCAGAGCAGTAAATGAACCTTCTCCTCCTGGCGAGTGGGTTGATGATCCATTTCCTCCAAATTATGTGGATCTAACACCTGAACAAAAAGATTCATTAATCTCAGCATATATTAGTCAAACAAGAGAATTAATGAATTGGTGGACTGATCGATTTTTTTATCATGAACTTTCAATTGAAGAAGAAATGGTTTACTTCTGGCATGACCATTTTGCCACCTCTGCAGAGGGAATTCCCTATGCCCCTGCCATGTACCATCAAAATAAATTACTTCGCCAATATGCATTGGGTAATTTCAAAACATTAGTAAATGAAATGGTAATCGACCCCGCAATGTTGTTGTGGTTAAACAATAACGAAAATACAGCCAATTCAGTGAATGAAAACTTCGGCAGAGAACTATTAGAACTATTCACCTTGGGCGAAGGAAATTATACTCAAAATGACGTGTATGAAGGTGCGCGTGGATTGACAGGATATGTAACAAATGGATTGGATACTTATTTTTTAGTAGATCGATTTGATGATGGTATTAAAACATTCTTGGGCCAAACGGGGAATTTTAATGCCGCTGATATAATTGACATCATTTTTGAGCAAGATCAAACTGCTTATTTTATATGCGATAAATTGTATCGTTGGTTTATTTATGATATCCCAAACGAAGAAATTATTGAAGAATTAGCACAGATTATGCGGGACAATAATTATGAAATAAAACCAGTTATGGTTGCACTACTAAATAGTGAGCATTTTTTCGATGAAAATTTCAGAGGAGCCAAATATAAAACTCCCATCCACCATACCCTTTCATCATTAAAATTGTTAAATGTAGATGTTAATGAACCCATCGAATTTGAATATACATTAAAGCAGGTAACCCAATATTTATGGGATATTCAGGGTGGCGTAATTTTATATCCACCTGATGTTTCAGGGTGGCCTGGTTATCGAAATTGGATAAATACCTATACCCTGCCTTGGCGAAAAACCTATACCAATTATATTATTTATGGTGCATTAGGTGGATTTCATCCTGATTTAGTAAATCTTACCTCACAAATTCCCAATGGACAAACAGACCCCGAAGCACTTATGGAATATCTGTATGACCATTTTTATGCAATCGAGCCTTCCGAATTAACCAAACAGCAACTATTAAACGATTTATTAGATGGAGCTGATCCATTTGAGTGGCATTTATTGTATTATGAGGGTGCACTGGAAAGACTTTATGTGGTTGTTGGACAAATGATGAAATTATCGGAGTACCAGCTTAAATGAGTATTTCTAGAAAAAACTTCTTAAAACAATCGTCATTATTATTGGGTGGTAGTATGTTTATTCCGTCATGGATGCAAAGTATCCTCAGTAAAAATCCCACAATGGTTGAACGGTTGCGAAGCGAATTCAATGGCAGGTCTATTGTTATTATAAATCTGAGTGGTGGAAATGATGGGCTTAACACGGTTGTTCCTTATACCAATAGCCAATATTATAATCTGCGACCAGATTTAGCCATTAATGCAGAAACCGTATTGCCTATAAATGATGAATTGGGTTTTCATCCAAATTTAAATGCATTTGCACAATTTTGGAATAATGGTAATCTAGCAGTCATTGAAAATGTAGGGTATCCTGATCAGAATTTATCTCATTTTAGATCCACAGATATTTGGCAAAGTGCTTCCGATTCAAACGAGGTTTTAAATACAGGATGGATTGCCCGTTTAATGGAACAGCTTTTTCCTGATTATATGACAAATGTCCCAGAGGATCCCTTATCATTGTTACAGGGCACATCTAATAATCTCCTTATTCGTGGGGAGCAGGGAATTACGGGTATTATGGTGGATGATCCTTCCTCATTTTTAGATTTAGTTGGATATACCTATTATGGAGGTGCTGATAATTCTGTCCCAGATACTTTTGGTGGTGATGAACTATCATACATCCGCAGCATCGATAATACCGCCATGACTTATGCTGAATATATTCAAAATGCTGCAGATAATGGTATAAATTCTGTGGAATACCCAAATAGCTCTTTGGCATCACAATTAGGCGCCATTGCTAAGCTAATTTCAGGGGGAATGTATTCTCCATTTTATATTGTATATCATAATGGTTATGACACTCATAATGATCAAAGTAATCGCCACAACCTCCTCATGACCCAATTAAATGGTGCATTATATTCATTCTATACTGATTTAACCAATCAAGAACTTTCTCAGGATTTAGTTATGCTAACAACTTCTGAGTTTGGACGGCGCCCTTTCCAAAATGGTACAGGAACCGATCATGGCGCTGCATCCGTACAATTTCTCATGGGTGATAAAGTAGCCGGGGGGCTGTTTGGCGGCCCGCCTGATTTGGTGAATGTGGACCAAAATAATAATTTGTCTTATGAATTCGATTTTAGACAGATATTTGCATCGGCATTATCCCAATTCTTAGGTGTAAATGATACAATTATAAGCAATACCCTAAATGGTGATTTTGAATATCTAGCCTTAATTACTTCAGAAAATTATAGTAGTGGTGATGTGAACAATGATGGTTCATTAAATGTCATTGATATTGTTATTATGGTGAACTATATTCTTGAGTACTCTGAGTTCACACCAGAACAATTTAATGCTGGTGATTTGAATGGTGATGGGGAAATTAATATTTTAGATGTTGTTGAAGTTGTTGGAATTATTCTAAATAATAGTTTTGAAGGCTTTGTACCTAATACTTCACCCTACAAAATTCAGATTCAACAAAATGAAATCGTTCTTCCTCCCCATTCAAACTTAGCCGGAATTCAATTTGATATAAATACTTCAAAAAATATTACAATTGAAAACCATAATGACAACTGGGTATGCAGATCCAATGGTAGTCGCGTTATTGCTTACTCTATGGATGGGAATCCGATAAAACAGAAAATAAAAATAACAGGTGTTAATACCGGTCTGAGAAATATTATTTCTGCTAATTCAAGCGGAAAGCCAATTAAACATTTAATATAAAACTTCTATTATTTCTTCTTAATCTGGTGAATGGATAACCATGAATCAACTATTAGTACTATCAATATTTGTGAAGAAATGGCGAAATGCGCAGATGGGAAAACTTTTGTGCCCCAGATTTTGGTAGATGATTCATATTTTGGAGGTTTGACGGAATTAAAATCCTATTATGAAACCCCTTTCCAAGAAAATTAAATATTTCCCTAACCGTAATATATCACCCTGATTTTCTAAATCATGATACTGGTGCAGGCCACCCTGAGAGACCGGATCGTTTACGCGCCTGTGTTGATGCCCTAAAATCCAGCGAATTTTATGATAGAATGAATTGGAAAGAACCCCGTTCTGCCATTGAATCTGAATTGGAGTGGATACACAGCAAAGAGCATATTGAGCATGTTAAGCAAGTATGTAAATCCGATGAGGGTAATTTAGACCCGGACACTCCGGTGTGCCCTGAGAGTTATGATATTGCTCTAAAATCTGCCGGCGCCTGGCTGGATGGAGTGGATGAAGTATTGGCTGGGAATTCGGCCTTGGTACTCTCGCGACCACCTGGACATCATGCTGAAGCAGGCCGAGCTATGGGATTTTGCCTTTTTTCCAATGCTGCGCTGGCTGGAGTCTATGCCCTAAAGCAGGATGACATCAAGAAAGTGGCAATCTTTGACTGGGATGTACATCACGGTAATGGAACCCAGCATATTGTGCAGTCCAATCTAGACATTGCCTATGTATCCATTCACCAATTTCCCTTTTACCCAGGAACTGGCTCCCAAATGGAAAAAGGTGATCATGGAAATGTGCTGAATATCCCGGTTCCATCCGGTTATGGAAGTTCGGAGTATAAACAGATTTTCGACAAGGAGGTTTTTCCCTTTATAGAAAAATTCTCTCCCGATCTTTTAATTATCAGCGCTGGATTTGATGCCCATCGGAAAGACCCTCTGGCTGGTATCAACTTAGAGGCAGAAGATTTTGCCTATATGACGAAACGCTGTCTGGAAATACAGCCCAATCTATTATTGGGATTGGAAGGTGGCTATGATCTGGAAGCTTTGGGGGAGTGCTGCGTGATGGTTGCAGCTTGCGTAGTATAGCTTGCGTAGATTGGTGGTGAATAAGTCATATCCTTAAAACAGATTGAATTAAATCCAAAACAGCCCCCTCATCCTTAAACCTAATTTCAATTTTTATCACATAAATATTAAATTCAGTCAAAAAGTTATCAGGTAATTTTACTAAATCTTTTTCTGTCGTAATTACTGCTTTGCAATTACTGGATTTTATCTGAACGGATAATTCTGTTATGACGGTATGGGTATATTCTTGATGATCCCTGAAAATTCGTTTGCCACTCAACTTTAATTCTAATTTCCCAATTGAATCTATAAAAGAATCCGGTTCTCCAATACCGCAAAAGCCAAAAAGTGGTTCAGATGGTGGTAGTGATTTATGATATCCCGTTGAATCATATTTCATTAAAATAGGGACTATCGTACTAAAATATAAACTTCCTTTATAAATAGATTGAATCTCAGTATGAAGGTTGGGAGGCGTAAAATTGTTTGTTTTAGTAATAATTATGGCATTTGCTCTTTTTAGATTCTGCAAGGGCTCCCTTAATTTCCCCCAGGGAAGCAATCGGTAATCCTCTCTTTTGTCGTTAGCTGAAATGGTTATAATATCCAAATCCCGCTTTACTTTACGATGCTGAAATCCATCATCTATTATGACTACATTTACGGAATAATAATCAATGAGTTGTTGAATACCATAGCTGCGATCTTCGCAAACCACCACAGGTACATTTTCTAAAACTCGTGCCATTAAATAGGGTTCGTCCCCTGAAGACTCTACATCCGTGAGTAGTTTTTTTCCATCATGTACTAACAACATCCCCTGAGATGTTCTTCCATATCCCCGACTAATAATGCCTGGATTCATACCATTTTTTTTGAGTAATTCAGCAAGATAAATAACCAGGGGTGTTTTCCCAGTGCCCCCCGTTGTGATATTTCCAACTGAGATTATGGGCTTATTAAAATTTGATGATTTAATCCAGCCTTTATCATACAATAAATTACGAACCCAAATAACCAAACCATACATCCATGATAATGGTATAAGAATTGGAAAGAGAATATTTTGGTAAAAGGTCATTAACTAATTTTGCCTGTCATGCGGTCAACTTTATCCTGATAATGGTTCATATAATCTGATAATAATTTTATCTCTTCTTCATTATTTTCAGGTGGAGTTGTAATTTCTAAAGGAGGAGCAACAACAATGTCGATTCTGCCAAATGGTTTGGGTAGCATGAATCTATCCCATGAATTGACCTGCCAAAATTTAGTAGCGGACCCTGTTATCGTCACCATATTCACATTATATTTAATTGCAACACCTGTACTACCGGGTTTGGAAATTCTGGGTGGACCTTTGGGTCCGTCGTTTGTGATAGCAATTATTCCTCCACTTTTAAAAACTTCCACCATTTTTTGTACAACCGCCTTACCACCTTTTTTGGTACTGCCTCGAATAAGACCGTATCCCCATCGTTTAAGAATTCGAGCCATAATCTCGGCATCGGAATGACGGCTAGCGATTGCATGCAAATTGGTAATTTTGAGTCGAATATACCAACTGGGGAATACAAGTCTGCCATGCCAAACACAGACCATGACAGGTTTGCCATCCTTAGCTAATTTTAATAAATTTTCCTCTCCATGAATTTTAACCTTATTCAATAAGAAGAGTAGTTGAAATACCCAACGTCCAATAGATGATAAAATTGTTATTTTTAATTTATTTTTCATAATTGCAGTATCCAATAAAAGATTGCAACCCATCCCTCGGCTTCGCCAAATACCCCTCCAAGGAGGGAAATTTAATTTCTGAGTTTTTCAATTAAGAGTTAAACCCGAAAATTTGGGTGGCAGCTTTTTTTGAAGCACCAACACCTTCTAGGGTTACTTGTACTTCTTTAAGATCAGCCATCATTTTTTCCATTTTTGGGGGATTCTTTAGAATTGACAATGCTGTATAAAACAATTTTTCCGAGGTTGCATTCTCCTGGAGTAACTCCGGTATTATTTTTTTTCCGGCAATAATATTTACCATACCCGCATAGGGTACTTTTACCAATAATTTTGATAGCCACCACGAAATTGTTGCCATTTTATAAATGATAATCATGGGAGTGCCAAATACTGCCGCTTCCAAGGTGGCGGTACCAGAAGCAACCAAGGCAAGGTCAGCACATTCCAATGCTTTCTGTGGATTATCTGATTCAATCTGAATCCAATTTGGAAGGGACCACTGACTCCAGTTTATTTGTTGTGATGCTCCCAAAATAAATTGAAGTGAAGAATCATCATTTCTTAATTTTGCTGCTGCCTGAACCAAAATTGGCAAATGTTTTTTCACTTCTTGTAAACGGCTGCCGGGATATAAGATTATTTTCTGCTTATCCGCATTTAAATTCAATGATTTACATAATTCTTCCTTAGAAGTAGGCGTCCAATCATCAAAAGTAGGGTGTCCCACAAACTTTGCTTCCACGCCCCTAACTCTGTACCATTCTTCTTCAAAAGGGAAAATAACCAGCAATAGATCTATGTATTTACGGATAATTTTTATTCTGTTTTCTTTCCATGCCCAGAGCTGTGGACTTACATAATAAGTTATGGGAATGTCGAATTGTTCCTTTATCTTTTTTGCCAGTCTCAAATTAAATCCAGGATAATCTATTAGAATAATTTGTTTTGGCTGACACTTATCAATTTCAGCTAATACTCTTTTGGATAAATTCCGGAAAAACCCCAAGTGACGTATAACTTCCACAAATCCCATCACTGCCATTTTATCAATATCTTCAATGGAGTAAAGTCCCGCCTCGATCATTTCCTTTCCACCGATCCCATTAAATTCTATCTCAGGATTTTGTACCAGCATTGCCTTCATAAGAGAAGCTCCGTGATTATCAGCAGATTGTTCTCCGGCAATTATGAAATAGGTTTGTTTTGTTATATCAGTAATGGAATTAGCTGTCAATTATTTTTTGAATTTCAAGGGCTAAACTTAATGCCTTTGCTGCACTCTCACCATCGGTTTCAGGTTTTTGGGAATTATTGATGGAATGTGCAAAATGGATAAGCTCTTCTTTTAAGGCATCATGTTTTATGACGTCCGGTTTTCGGTACAGCACATATTTTTTTTCTCTACCCTTCAATTCAATCACTTGATCCGTTTCACCAAGTTCTGGTGTCTCCGTGCATATTTTGTATTCTTCAAGAATTCCATTGTGAAAATCAATGGTAATATAATCCTCTTCCTGAAATAGTCGCATTTTTCGCATTACTTTTTGTGAAATTCTGCTGGCAGTTACATTGGCAATGCAGCCATTTTCAAATTCTAAACGAGCATTGGCAATATCTACCGAAGATGAAACTACTTTTACACCATTGGCTCGGATTTCTTTAATTTCAGATTTCACCAACGATAATATAATATCCAAATCGTGAATCATTAAATCCAAGATCACCGGCACATCATTCCCCCTTGGATTAAACTCTGCTAAGCGGTGTGCTTCAATAAATCGGGGTTGTAATTCCAAATTTTTCAAGACTGCAAAAGCAGGGTTAAAACGTTCTATATGTCCCACCTGAATTATTTTATTTAGTCTATTTGCTTTTTCAAGTAACAACCGGGCATGTTCAATTTTATCAGTTATGGGTTTTTCAATAAAAAGATGACAATCTGCATCCAAAGCCAAATTACCTATTTCATAATGGTAGGGCGTGGGGGTAATAATTGAGATCGCTTCTGATTTCTGCAAGAGATCTTTCACTGAAGAAAATGATTCCACATCATGTTTTTTGCTCATTTCAATAGCCCGGTTAGGGTCCCTATCAAATAATCCAGCAATCGTAAAGTGGGGTATGCCCTTTAGTTGTTTTAAATGAAAATTTCCTAAATGTCCAGTTCCAACAACTCCAATCTGTATTGTAGTATCATTTTTCACCATAAAAATTTACATTACACTGTTCCATGACAAAAAGAATCCCTTTTATTTGGTTTTATTATCCTAATGCTTGATAAATACCTGAGATAGTCGGAAATTAGGTACTTGGAAAACAGTTTGATTTTACAAATAACCAAATGAATCAGAATCTGAAAAAAATAGCCAGTGGGCTAATTCTCGTTATTGGATTTATCCTGTTTTTTTCCTCCCTATTAAATAATAATTTAAATCTTGCCCTGGTTTATCTCACCAGCACATTAATTTTTTGGGTTCTTTACGGACTTATCATGGATGATTTTGACGTGCGTATTTTTGCCGGGGTGATTTCAGCCACTGGATTTCTGTTGGCAATTTCTATTTTCTTCATTTATGGTGTTGAAGAGGTGCCTCATCCTGTGGGGGCAATTGTTTTTCATGCTGGAGGAATAGCTGGTGCTTTGGGAATGGGGTTGTTTTCTCTCTTTCCTTTTTTAATCATTCACCAATTAAATTCTGATAAAACAACACCCCTAAGTACTCCCGCAGTAAAAAAAGATGATCCTCCGCCAGAACCTGAACTGGTAAGTGAGGATTGGGAGTTTGCAACTGAAGAAGAGCTGCAGTCGGGTGAGTTTGAGGTTGGGTGAGATCAAATATATTTGTAATATAAATCCTTATATATTTTCTGTACAATAATCACTAATAGCCCCACCAAAATAGTTAAGCGATAATACCCTCTTTGTTTTAAAAATATTTTCCCTGCCGAATTAAGTAGGGCCCTTTTATCAACAGAAATGTGTGTTATTGTATTGTCAAAATAATAATTGACTAATCCTTCTGGGATTCCAATAAAATTTCCTTTTTTAACTAAACGTAAATAAAATTCGTAGTCTTGTAATGAGTTCAGGTCTTCATCAAACTTTATGTAGTCATCATTAGATTTTCTTCTTATTATTACGCTTGAAGTGGTACCAATATAATTATGTAGTTGAAGTGTGAATTGAGGGAATAAAATATGGGTTTTATAGCTAAAGCGTGTTACAGATTTATTATTTTTCTGTACAATAATATTCTTGCCCGAATAACATAATATGGCATTGGTTGAATTCATTATTTTCACCTGCTTAAATAACTTATCTTGACTCCAGGCGTCATCATCATCCAGAAAAGCAATGTATTTCCCTCTTGCTAAATTAATTCCAGTATTCCTGGCACCGTTTGCTCCTGGTTTATTTTTATTATCAGCTTGATGGATCCGTGCATCTGAAGAATTAATTGAAACTTCATCGGCAGAATCATTAATAATAAAAAGCTCCCAATCCTGATATGTTTGATTTAATATACTAATTACAGCTCTGTTTAGTAAATCAGGGCGATTTTTTGTGGGAATAATTATGCTGACTTCAGCCATCTAATCCCAAAGTTTTTAAAAATAGACCTTTTTGACTTTCCCACACAAGATCCTGATCGGCAATTTTTTGTATTTCTTCCTCATTATTTTCATTTAATATCTTTTTAATCATTTGAATTTGATTTTCTATATTATCATGTGCAGCTGTATATCCAATTTTATATTCACTGATTACTTTTTCTATTTCTGGAAGATTAGATGCAAGAACTGGTATTCCGGAAAGAGCATACTCAAATAATTTATTGGGTAAAGCCTGTTCATAACTTTTACTGATAGGCTTAATTAATGAAAAGCCAATATTTGCATCGGCGGATACTTCAAGCAAATCTAAATATGGAACTGCTCCATAAAAATGGGTTCTTTTTGTTAAACCCAATGTTTGGCTATAATTTTTAAGTTCATTTTTATAAAAACCTTTTCCAATTATTACTCCGTGGGCATTTTTAAAATGCGTCAATAATTGAATCATTTGTTTTATTCCTCTACCCCTATGTAATACACCCTGATACAAAAAAATGATCTTTTCTTGGTCCAAATTCAACTTTTTTCTTAAGGAAAATTTACCAGAAGGTTTCATTTTTCGAGATGGAAAATTATAAATAGTGGTTATATTAAGATTATTATTTATTTTGTTCAGAATAATTCCATCCCCTGGAGCAGTTACAATTACAGATTGGACTTTTGTGATATGTTTTTTTTCAATCCATGACCAATAATATTGTCTTAGTGGTTTGCTATTTAAACCCCCTAACTGCGCATATAATTCGCGTGAATCATAGACAACATGTGCATTCTTTATTGAAGTAGCTACAGGCAAAGAGTAGAGGTCGCCTGCGATGATAATTTCTGGCTTAAGTTTTGTTAAAATATCTTTTACTTTCAGGTGAAATTTGAGATATTTAAATAAACCTCTCTCTGGTACAGAAATATGGTAAATGGATTTCCCGCGATAATTATTATCCGATTTTCCGGAATCAATAATATATAATTCCATTCCATAATCAATTATGGTATTTGCCATATTAATACAGCGAGCGTCGAAAAAATAATCTCCTAAAAATATTAAAACAACCGACTTATTCAATATTATTTCTCAATTTCCGCACTGAAGTAATAAGTTGTAATCCAATTTTAGGTCCCAAGCTTAAAAGCAATAAATAAAGAATATTTTTCCACCACCATGGTGCAGATTTAAATGCTTTTTTGTAGTTTTTATTTACCAAAGAAAAGTTATTAATGCGTTCATTAATTCGAGCAATCCGCCGATAATGATCACTTAATATTATTCTTCCACATATTTTGATTATTGATTTTCTGTGGTTGCGTACAATATACTCCAGGCTTTTTGCTTCTAATAATAAATTTGCCGATTGACTAGACTTCGAATAATTCCATTTAAAATCAATATAGGGAGAATGTGCAATGGATGGATTTCTCATTGCTAAATTCATAAAAAAATCCCAGTCTTCTGAAGGCACTGCTTTACTATCCAAAAGCTCATCAATATTTTCCAGAATTTTATTTGTAAACATACAGCATTGAAAAAATGGACCTGGTCGTTGGTGAATCAATTGCTTAAAATTTTTGCAAAAGGGTTCCATATTATAAATTTGTCTTTCAGTATTATTACTTTGAACTTGATAGTCGCAAATAACGAGGTCTAAGGAAATATCCTCCTTAAATTTCTGTAATTGATGTATTAAATAATTCTTTTTCCATTCATCATCATCATCTAAAAAAGTGATGTAATCACCTTCTGAAATCTGTACTCCAATTTTTCTAGCTCCAGCACAACCCAAATTCTCATTTGTTTTTTTATAAAGAATTCTACTATCAGAAAATGATTGAATAATTTCTTTCGATTTGCCTGACGTTCCATCATCAATAAAAATAATCTGAGTATTTTTCCATGATTGTTCTAATACATTTTTAATAGTGTCAGATAGAATATCAGGGCGATTGAAAGTTGGAATTATGATTGAAACAAGAGGATCATGCATCACTGAAAGAAGACTTTAAATATTTAAAATCATTATATAATTTTGTCTTACCATGAAACAATAGCAGTAATCCTAAATATGCAATTGTAAATCCAACTGAGATTGGTATCGTTTTTTCCGACATTCCAAAAATAAAAATAAAAACAGCCGAAGCTGCTAAATGTACTCCAATGGAATTCCAATTACATAAAATTTTCAACCATTGATTAGATTTATAAAATATGAAAGCGAACATTCCTATATATGCCACTAAAGTTGCTAAAGCAGCTCCAAGCAATCCCCAATATTTTATAAATAAGAGGTTTAAACAAATATTTATGATTGCTCCTGTTCCTCTAAAAATAGGGGACCAATTCTGTTTTTCTAATATATAAATGGATGGCATTAAAACAATATACCCTGCATAAAATAAATACGATAAAAATACTAATGATACAATTTGTTCTGAAGCCCAAAACTCTTCTCCAATTAAATGACTATCTCCAATCCTTAGTTGCATGATTCTTGGGGTCCAAAATACAATTAGCACCCATAAAGAAATCATAGATCGAAGAAATATTGTGCCTATTTTCCCAAAAGTAGCTCCTGCATTTTCGTGTTTTCCTATTTTTATATAAAAAGGCTGCCACCCTAAATTAAATGCAGAAATAATAAAAAGCGCTGAACTACCAAGCTTATAACCAATACTATAAACACCAACAGCTTCCGGTCCTAAAATCCAAAAAAGTAAATAACGATCTGATATTTCAAGTATTAAATAGAAAAATGCTGCGGGGAAAAAGGGAAGCCCAAATTTCAATAGCTTTTTAGCAAAGATGAAAGAAACTATACCCCTTGTAAGTGTTTCCATTTGATGGGGTATTAGCATTACCCATCTCAAGATTGTACCCACTAAAATGCCTATTAAAATTCCATCAATACCAAAATTATATTTAATAACAAGAATATAAGAAGTAAGAAGCGAAACAATGACGTTTAAAATACTGATTATTAGGAATGTTAACGCATGTTCTTTGATTCGAATTAACGTCATAATCCTTGAAGAGACTGCATCAAAAAATAAAATACCAGAACAATAAATTACCCACATACCTTCTTCCAGATTCAAAATATTAATTGCTATTGAATCGGAAAAAATAATGATTAAGGTCGAAAAAATTATAGAAGTAATTATTAGCAAAAATAAGGATGTGCGTCCTACAGAATCTTTATCTATTGAATCTTGCTTATAAAATTGCATAAATGCTGAATCTTGTCCAAAAGAATAAACTATCTGAGCAAATGCGATAAAAGTAAAAATGAGGAATATATAACCTGTCTCAGACTTTGAAAAAGCATTAGTATAAAGAGGAAGAAGAAAAAAGGATATAGCTCTAACTAGTATGGAACCAATTCCATATATAGCAGAATTTTTCCAAAATTGTTTTATGGGATGCATTAAATAAATATTTTCTGAAATGCTTTTCTGATAATTATTTTTGCACCCATTTGCTCTTTAAATTTGATCAAAGATGGATGTGGTGTTAAAGGGTTTTCTGCTTTAGGTTGTTGTGAAACCCCCAAATCTAGATAATTTAGATTTTGTTCCTTTGCCCAATTAATTGATTCAAATATTTGAATAGTTGCTGGTTGCAAATTGATATAATCATAATTAATCATATTATAAAAAATCATTCCACAATTGGCGTTTACAATAAAATTTAACGTTCCACCAATAATTATATCCTTATTAAATAAAAGTAAAAGATGAAGTGATTGGGGATGTAAGTCATTTAATCTCTTTAATTCTTCCAATGAATGTGTAGGTAAAACATTGTGCTTTTTTTTGTTTTTCAGGAGAATAGGATAAAATTGGTCAAAATTATTTTCCCATTTAATTGTCAATGCAGTATCCTCTAAATATTTTTTTACATACCTTTTTTTACGAGAGTGAAGATAGTCTATTGAATTGGAATAATGTAAAACATCAATCATGCTTGAAATATAATATTCCTCAATTTTATAATTTTGCCAATGTAGTAGGTACTCAAGCGTTTCGTTCAATTGGTTATGATAGATCGCAGGAGTTTCCACAAAAAATATTTTTCCAAACTTATTATGGTTAGAATATTCTTCTATTGTATTTACAAGCATATTTGCATCATCATAGGAAAGATTTTCAAAAACGAATCCTCCATAACTGGCACCGGGATGTGAGTAAAGAATCTTTATCCCATTACTTTTGATTTCCGCTGCAGAAAACAGAGCAATTATTTTTCCCTTCTTTTCAAAAATGAGAGAATGGTCAATAAATTTTCGATCAATATGGTATGATAAAAATGACCTTAAATGAAATAAAGTGCCATTATTTGAATGCTGAACAAAGTCATCCCAGTCCTTTGTATCTTTAGCTGTAAATTTTCGTACGGTGATTTTCATTTGTTTTAAATAATTGAAATAAATTTCCTATTTCTTATTCAGGTAGTTGGTATAAATTAAATTAAATCATTGGTAAGGGATTATTAAAATATATGAGTCAAATTCGTAATATTCATGCCAGGCAAATACTGGATTCCAGAGGCAACCCAACTTTAGAGGTAGATATTTATCTCAATGATAAAAGCTTCGGGAGAGCAGCCGTTCCCAGTGGAGCATCAACTGGAGAGCATGAGGCAGTAGAACTTCGGGATAATAATACAGCCTATTGTGGCAAATCTGTCAACCAGGCTGTTGAAAATGTAAACCAGATTATTGCTGGAAAATTGGTTGGAATGGATGCCTTAGACATCACATCCATTGATGCTGCAATGCTTGCTTTAGATGGCACCGATAATAAAGCTCGGTTGGGAGCAAATGCCATTTTAGGAGTTTCAATGGCAACTGTTCACGCTGCTGCCGTTTCAAGTGGTGAAAATTTATATGAGTACCTACATGAGGGGAATGATTATATTCTTCCAACTCCCATGATGAACATACTCAATGGTGGAAGTCATGCAGATAATAATGTAGATATCCAAGAATTTATGATTTTCCCAATTGGTGCAGATTCGTTTTCTCATGCGCTGCAAATGGGCACAGAAATTTTTCATCAACTGAAATCAATTCTGAAAAAAGGTGGACTTAATACCAATGTTGGCGATGAGGGAGGGTTCGCACCAGATTTAAAATCTAACACTGAAGCTATTGAATTATTGATGGAAGCTGTGGAAAAAACAGGTTATAAAAATGGAACAGAAGTTGCCATTGCCTTGGATGTTGCATCCAGTGAATTATATAATTCTGAAAATAAAACATACGAATTGGCTTCTGAAAATAAATCTCTTTCATCTGAAGAACTAATAGAATATTATGTAAATCTCTGCAGTCAATATCCAATTATATCCATTGAGGATGGGCTGGATGAAAATGACTGGAATGGATGGAATAAAATGCATCTCGCACTTGGACAGAACGTCCAATTGGTAGGTGATGATTTAACTGTGACCAATCCCAAACGATTACAACGTGCCATAGATGAAAAATCCATGAATGCTATTTTAATCAAACTAAACCAAATTGGCACAGTAAGCGAAACCCTAGAAACTATCAAAATGGCAAAAGCCGCAGAAATGGCTTCGGTTATTTCGCATCGATCTGGTGAAACTGAAGATACCACTATTGCTGATTTTGCTGTAGCAACAGGTGTGGGTCAAATTAAAACCGGATCAATTTGTCGCACTGACAGGGTTGCAAAATACAATCAATTATTAAGAATTGAAGAAAAATTACATGGAAAATGTCGCTATGCCGGGAGAACATTGTTAGGGTGTTAAGAAAAAAGGATTATAGAAAAAAGACTATTCTTAAAAACCGGATAATGATTTTTCCTCTCATTTTGATTGTTGGTGGATTATTTTTAATTTCTAATGATATGGGGGTTGTTAAATGGTACCAATTACGAAAAGAACGAAACCGAATACAAGCAGAAATTGATCAATTTATACAGCAAGAAGCGGAATTCACTGATGAACTAAATCGACTCACAAATGATGTGGAATACATTAAGAAGATTGCACAGGAAAAGTTTCACATGGTAAAGCCCGGCGAAAAAGTGTTCCGTGTAATTGATAGAAGAAAAATAGATTAGGAGGTGTATATTATGTAACTTTATTTACAATAATTTTTAGTTTGTCCCTAACAAAATGAAAATAATCTGCATATTAATTGTCCTTAGCCAGTTTGCATTTCCTGCCTTTGAAAATGCATTCAAGTTTCAATACCTTGGCTCTAGTTTGCCCATTGATCAAGATACGGTTCAATTTTCTCAAAACAAAAAATCGTTCTCAATAATTATTCCTTTTGGTCAAACTTTTCTAAAACTGGCTTCACTAAATTTCTCCCATCCATTTTCCTTTGGAAATTATGAACTATATATGGTGACCGCCGGAGACAAACTTTATCAGGAAAATATGTTGGAAAACAAATTTGAATTTTCACTAAATAATGACTATAACTTGGCTTTATTGATGAATACATATCTAATTTCAATAGAAAACTACTCCACACACTATACTCTTTCTACGGGTCTTCGACTCAGGTATTCAAACCCGGACAACCTCTCTTATTTTATCGAATATAAAAATGGTTTTTTTATTACTAACTCAATTTTAAGCAATGATATTCCAGAGATAATTCTTATTTCAATTTTTCATGAGAATAAACGAAATCGATTTACATTTTCTTTAGTGAAAGACATGTTATATCCTCTGGATTATCAATTTTATTGGAAAAACACTCTCCACCCAAACTTGGGAATCAAATTTGGTATTATTAATAGTAGTGGAGAAATACTGGGAGGTTTTGATTTTTTATTTGGAAAAATTTCACCCCAAATATTTATTCTCAATCATCAAAATCTTGGAATCACTTATGGTTTTAAAATTATATTCTAAATTTTTCTGGTTATTTTTATTAACCTTGATGGTTTCGCAGGAAAATATCTGGGAAAATGCAGAAGATTTCATTCAAAGTTATTTTGAACCTGAAGAATTTTATTATGCTGACTATGTCCAACGGCTAAGAATAATTCCCAATGGAAATAATGAGAACTGGCAACAGAAATTTCTGCTGGAAAATGATAGGTTCCAATTGGGTTGGAGGATGGATAAATCTTCTTCCACAGAGTTGGTTCAAAATAAAAAAGGGTATTTGTCAGTTCGAGCCAATGACTACAATATTATTATTGGTAATGCTCGAATTCAAACTGGAAATTCCCTTTTATTTGGCAGCGATTATAACAGTATGAAATCCTTTGGAAATCTATTGTCGCCTGGAAAAATCAGATGGAATATCTCACCTTATTTAGGATCTGAAACCAGCTCCAACCCTGGAGGTATTTTTATATTAAATAATATAAACAGGACAAAATATTACGTGGGAGTAGAAAGCTCTGCAATTTCATCAGGAATGTACATCAAGGGAAAAAGTCTGGATGGCATGCTGGTGGCTGTCTTACCAAAAGAAGGGTCTTTAGGTCTTTCGGTTTCCTATCATTTAAAAAATAATTTTGTCCAGTTTTCAGGTGAAACTGCCCTAAAATCTAATGAGGTAGCTCAATATTTCCAACTTTTCTCCAACAGTAAAGATATCATTTGGCTTGGTCAATTTCGTCTGCTTCCTAATAAATGGAATACCATTTCTGGGCGTCCTGCTACCGGGTTTGGAAAAACATCAAACGAGACTGGTGTATCGATATCCGTCAGAAAAAAAATAAATAGATTTACTATTTATGGATGGGCAGATATGTATTGGGAGGTACAGAATGAATTCTCAATGCCAATAAAATCAGGAGATGATTTTTTAACTGGTTTTATATATAAGAAAAAAGGGGTTGGAACTTTTGAAATGAAAGCTCGGAGAAAAACAATTATAGAACTTTTTAATAATAACAGCATTTACAATCTTCAAAATAGTATAAAATATTATTACACCTTCACCATGAAAAAAATGATCATATTAAAATGGAAATCCATTCTTTTAAAGCCAGATTATAAAAGGGGTGAACTTATTCAGATACAATCTTTAAAGTATCATTTTGAAAATTGGTCTTGCGTATTGGGTGCAATTTATTTTAATACGGATAATTGGGATTCCCGTCTTTATCTAATTGAACCGGGATTAAAGGGGGAATTTAGAATACAGCCCTATTATTTGGAGGGAATATCAATCTATTCTAAAGTTAATTGGAAAGTAAATGACTCAAATTCACTCTCATTTCGATATTCAACACAAACGAAAATTAATAATTGGGGAAAATGGGAACCTGAAATGGGACTTCAGTTGGATATTGTTTTCTGAATTTCAAATAGGGTAAATTTTATAGGATGAGTTCTACTAATATCAATCAAAAAACGGCACTTTTCTTTTGCTTGTTTCTATTTCAATTGCTATGCGGGCAAGCAGAATTAATTTCCAAAACCAAATTATACGAAATAAATGGCACCAAATATATTTCTGCGGTGGAATATGCCAAATCACAAAACATTCGAACAATTTTTTATGACGATAAGGAAAAATTAGAACTTCGCTTTCAAAATGTGAAATTAGTGTTATCCCCACACTCTTCTTTCATTCGGGTAAATGATGAAACCTATCACATGTATGTACCCGTTATTTATGATGGGAATGATTTTTTTATTCCAGTCAATCCATTTCTTGATATTTTAAATAAATCTGGACTCCCCATTGCACTAGTTGATTCTTCAGAAAAGTTTGTTTTGACTACCGCACCCCTTTACAACGTAAATGGTTTGGCGGTAGAAAATAAGGTGAACGGAACAATCATCGAAATTAACACTTCCAAGCACTTTACAAAAGATGTGTTAGCAGCCTCTATTACACGAGGAGGGTGGCTGAACATTACTATTGCTGGAGCTTTGGTTGATTCAATTAATATGGCTGAATCAAAATTAAATAAACCAGTTGTGAGAGTCCGTACCATCCAATCGGTGGAATCTGCACAGATTTCTTTTCTTTTAAAATCAAAAGTTGACGATTTTGAAATTGAAACTGATAATGATCATATTTCTATTTTTCTCAGAACTGAAATGGCAGAGAATGCTGACAAAATTAAAGAAATGCGCAGACGTTGGCTTTTGGATACAATTGTAATTGACGCAGGTCATGGCGGTAAAGATGCTGGAGCAGTTGGGCGGGGTGGCTTACTAGAAAAAACTGTTACCTTAGACATTGCCAAAAAATTGGGAAAGCTTATACAGGCAAATATGGGTATAAAAGTGATTTATACTCGAGAGGAAGACGAGTTTATTCCCCTTTTTAGACGTACAGAAATTGCAAACAATTCAGGTGGAAAAATTTTTATTTCCATTCATGCCAATTCGGTTCCGGGTAGCCCTAGCGTAAGAGGCTTCGAAACATTTTTACTTCGCCCCGGAAAAACCAAAGATGCCATTGAAGTGGCCCAACGTGAAAATGAGGTGATTGCTTTGGAAGAATTATATCATAAATATGAAGAACTCTCAAATGATAAACTGATATTGTACACAATGGCTCAAAGTGCTTTTATGAAAGAAAGTGAATTTCTTGCTGCTGAAATTCAAAGAGAACTTGATAAGGTTCTCACCTCACCAAACAGGGGTGTAAAACAATCTGGATTTCATGTACTTGTAGGAGCCTCTATGCCCAATGTACTCATTGAGGCTGGATTTCTTAGTAATAAAAACGAAAGTAAATTATTGGGGCAGTCCCGTTACCGTCAAAAAATCGCTCAGGCTATCTTTTCCGCATTGGTTAATTTTAAAGATAAATATGAAAATCCTCTAATTGGAGACAATTAAACCCTCACAAAATTCTCCAATTGGAATATTTGACAGCGGATTAGGAGGATTAACCGTTCTCAAATCTCTGGAAAAAATACTCCCAAATGAATCATTTATTTATTTCGGAGATACAGCACATGTTCCCTACGGTACTAAATCTGCGGAAACAGTAACCCGATACTCCATACACATAATGGACTTTTTCCAAAAACATGAAACAAAAGCAGTAGTCATTGCCTGTAATACCGCTTCAGCAGTTGCATATCAAAAACTGAAGCAAATCTATAAAATCCCTATTTTTGATGTGGTAACCCCGTCAGTTGAGTATTCTATAAATATTACCAAAAGTAAAAACGTGGGGGTGGTGGGTACTTTCAGTACTGTCCAATCACAGGCATATACTAAAATGTTTGAAAAGCTTGGCAGCGATTGTTTTGTTAAAGGAGTACCCTGTCCACTATTTGTGCCAATTATTGAAGAAGGTTGGGCGGACACAGCCATTGCAAAAAACATTGCTGAAACATATCTAAAAGAATTCCAAAATTGTAATATTGATACACTTATCTTAGGATGTACACATTATCCCATAATGGCCAATACTATACAGGATGCTCTTTCCAATCATATTGAGTTAATTTATTCTGGTGAAACAGTTGGCATTAAATTGAAGGAGTATTTAAAGAATGAAAACTGTGAAAACTCTTCCATTATTTCCCAAACCGTTAAGTATTATGTTACAGATTTCCCTCAAAAATTTGATGAACTTGGAAGTCGGTTTTTAGGTCGTCAATTAAATAATGTAACCCATATTCCCATCGTTTAATGGATTCCATTCAGTATCTCCTTTCAATTGAGACGAGGGGAATTAAATTAGGCCTTCAGCGTACCCGCGATTTGATGGCTGCCTGTGGGAACCCCCAATCAAGACTCTCCTCAATTCAGGTGGCCGGAACAAACGGTAAAGGTTCTGTGTGTGCAATGCTGGCAAATATATTTAAGACAGCAGGATATAAAACTGGATTATTTACCTCTCCTCATTTGGTGCATGTTAATGAGCGCATCCGTATTAATGGCATCCCAATTTCAGATAGCGACATAGATAAATTCATCAGAACGCATAAATCTCAAATAGAGAATGTTGAAGCTACTTTTTTTGAAACTATTACAGCAATGGCATTCTGGTATTTTAAGAACGAAGAAGTGGACATTGCAATTTTAGAAACAGGATTGGGCGGACGATTAGACAGCGTGTCTGTCTGTGATCCCTTGGCAACGGTTATTACCCCAATTTCTCTTGACCACGTGGAAATTTTAGGAGAAACTATTTCTGAAATTGCCTTTGAAAAAGCGGGTATATTAAAAAATGGAATTCCGTGTATCAGCGCAAAACAAAAAAGTGAAGTAGCAGACGTGCTTATTAAAGAGAGTCAAAGAATAAATGCTCCAATTCATTTTGTTAATGACAAATTACCCTCAGAGGTAAAAGTAAATATCCCCGGATCAACCCAGCAAGAAAATGCACAATTAGCTGTTTCTGCTCTAAAATATATCAATAATTTTGATATCCAAAAATCTACCCTTAAAAATGGCCTGCAATCCGTAAAATGGTTCGGCAGAAACCAGCATATTCAGGAAAATCCATTGGTAATATTTGATGTAGCCCATAATATTGAAAGTATAAGATCTTTTCTGGATTATTATTCAACTATGGGTGTTTCAGGCAATTCAGTTTTAATAATAGCACTTCAGGCACGGAAACACATACAGCCCCTCGTTTCCAAACTTATAAAAGTATTTAATCATATTATTTGTACAGAGACCCCAGGACGAAACCCCATGTCTGCAAAGGTCTTGGGTGAATATTTCAATAACACAAATCAATTTGATATAATTTCCTATCCAGAAAAAGCAATTCAACTAGGATTAGAAAAACTTAAACCTCAAGATGGTATGGCCATTATTGGTTCACATTGCCTAGGATCTGCTGTGAGTAAAGTATTTAAAATAACCTTTGACAAGTATTAAAGAGTCCTTATATTTCGCTACGGGGATAACTCCCTATTCCTCGAAAAATCCAATATTAAATTTTCTCATTACATAATTCAATTTTAATCAAAAGGATATTAAATGGATACCAGTGAACTACAGGGGTTGACGGTAAAAGAACTGCAAAAATTTGCAGATGATCTTGGGTCAACCGATTTTTCCGGGTTACGGAAACAAGATCTCATAAAAGAGATTCTTGGCATACAAGCAAAGAAAAAGGGCAATATTTTCGCTTCTGGAGTGTTGGAAGTTCTGCCGGATGGCTACGGATTTTTACGTTCTCAAGATTATAGTTATTTACCTGGTCCCGATGATATTTATGTATCTCATTCTCAAATTAAACGATTTAAACTCCGTACTGGGCATCAAATTTCTGGGCAGGTTCGTCCACCAAAAGACAATGAAAGGTTTTTTGCATTACTTCGAGTGGACACTGTAAATGGTGTCGCCCCGGAAAAAAATAGAAATATTGTTTATTTCGATAATTTAACTCCTCTTTTCCCTGAAGAACATATTAAGCTGGAAACTACTGCTAAAGAATATTCTACCCGAATTATTGATTTGCTCGCACCCATTGGTAAAGGCCAGCGTGGACTTATTGTGGCACAGCCAAAAACTGGTAAAACTATGCTCATGCAAAAAATTGCCAATGCCATCACTACTAATGATCCTAAAATTAAGGTAATCCTTCTCCTTATTGATGAGCGTCCTGAAGAGGTTACAGATATGTCAAGATCTGTGGATGCTGTTGTAATTGGATCTACTTTTGATGAACCAGCAGAAAGACATGTGCAAGTGAGTGAAATGGTTATTGAAAAAGCAAAAAGAATGGTAGAAGGCGGTGAAGATGTGGTAATTCTATTAGATTCTCTCACTCGATTAGCTCGTGCCTATAATACGGTTATTCCCCATAGTGGTAAAATTCTTACCGGTGGTGTTGATTCAAATGCCCTGCATAAACCTAAACGATTTTTTGGTGCCGCACGTAATGTTGAAGATGGGGGCAGTCTCACCATCATTTCAACAGCTTTAATTGATACAGGAAGTAGAATGGATGAAGTTATCTTTGAAGAGTTCAAAGGTACTGGTAACCAAGAACTGGTTCTTGATAGGTCTCTTAGTGACCGTCGTGTATATCCTTCCATGGATATTAAACGATCAGGTACTCGCCGTGAAGATAAGCTCATGGGACGAAAAGACCTCTCTCGAATTTGGCTCCTGCGTAAATTGTTAGATGAAATGACTAATGTAGAAGCAATGGAATTCCTCCTGGGAAAATTAGGACATACCAAAAGCAATCGTGAATTTCTCGATTCCATGAGTACTTAATATATGTTGACTGATAGAATAGGAAGAATTTCTCCCTCTGCAACCCTGGCTATGACAGCAAAGGCTGCAGAACTCCGTTCTGCTGGAAAACCTGTTATAAATCTTAGTGTGGGTGAACCCGATTTCCCAACTCCTGAAAATATTCGTAACGCTGGAAAGCGTGCTATTGATGAAGGTCATACCCGTTATACTCCTGGAGGAGGAACTTTAGAATTAAAAAAAGCAGTTGTTGAAAAACTAAGGCGGGATAATGATCTGCATTATGATCCATCTCAAATTCTTATTTCGTGTGGTGGTAAGCACTCCCTTTACAATGCCTGCCAGGCACTTTTTCAATCTGGAGACGAAGTAATTATTTTCTCCCCTTATTGGGTGTCCTTTCCAGATTTCGTTTCAGTTACCGGTGCAAAGCCTGTATTTGTAAACACCGATTCAAACAAACAATTTGAACCCGTTATGGACGAATTAAAATCCAAAATCACTTCCAGAACTAAAGGAATTATAATTAATTCACCTTCTAATCCTACCGGTGGAGTGTGGAGTGATAGTGCTGTATTAAAAGTATTAGAAATCGCCAAGGAAGCTGATGCCTGGATTTTTTCCGATGAATGCTACGAACAATTAACCTATGATAGAAATTATATCAGCACGGCAATGTTGGGAGAAAACACAGAAAAAGTATTAACTTTTCAGTCCTGCTCGAAAACATATGCCATGACTGGATGGCGAATTGGATACACAGCTGGAGATGAAAAAGTAATTAAGGCTATGGGAAAATTGCAGGGACAAAGTACTTCCTGCCCATGCTCAATTGCTCAAGTTGCAGCTATTGAAGCACTTACCGGTGACCAATCTGAAGTGGCTATAATGCGGAATGTTTTTAAAAAACGCAGGGATTATATTGTTAGCCGATTAAATAAGATGAATGGAGTTCATTGTGATACTCCTGGTGGTGCTTTTTTTGTTTTCCCAGATTTTAGTTCGCTTATGGGCACTGACAAAAAAATACAGTCGTCTAATGATTTATCAATGTATTTTCTGGAACAAAAGTCAGTGGTTACAGTTGCAGGGAAAGCTTTTGGAAGCGATGGCAATATTCGATTCTCTTATGCAGCGTCAGATGAGGATTTAGCAAGAGCGATGGATTTAGTAGAAGAAACATTAAAAGAATTAGAGTAATGAGGAGAAAGGAAATAAAATGAAAAAAGGAATACATCCAGAATATCAATTGTCAACGGTACATTGTGCCTGTGGAAATAATTTCGAAACACGTGCAACCGTTGATAAAATAAATGTGGAGATTTGCAGCAACTGTCACCCCTATTTCACAGGGAAACAGAATCTTGTAGATACTGCAGGTCGAATCGAAAAATATATGGAAAAATATAATCTCACTGAAAGTGATTTAAAACAGTAGCTGAATTACCATTAAATAAAGCGGTTTCCGTTTTCCAAGGCGGAGCCGCTTTTTGTTTACTATGAAAAAAAGACTACTATACCATTTACGCCTGCTAATCAGCCAATCATCCATTCTTGTAGGCGGACAGGCTGTAATGGAGGGTGTTATGATGCGCGTACCTGGTGCCTACGCAACAGCAGTACGAGATCCAGAAGGAAACATTCAAATTGATAGACATAACTTTAAATCCAAAACAGAACTATATCCCTTTTTAAAGAAGCCTTTATTAAGAGGGATAACCGGCCTGTTTGAATCCCTGAAAATAGGATATTCTACTTTACAATGGTCTGCAGATATTAGTATTCCTGAAGATGAAAAAAATAAAGAACCCAGTAAAGTTATGGATGTTCTCCTTACGTTATTTTCATTTGGCTTGGCTCTTGGGTTATTTTTTGTAGCTCCAATAGGACTTACATCCTGGCTTTTTGATAAAGATCAAGATGCTTTTATTTTTAACATTATCTCTGGTCTCTTTCGAATAATATTTTTTCTAACCTATTTAGCACTTATTTCACTTATGAAAGATGTGCGCCGTCTCTTCCAATATCACGGAGCAGAACATAAAACAGTATATAATTTTGAATCCGGAAAAAAGCTATCTATTGCCAATGCCCAACAGTTCCCAACACAACACCCTCGTTGCGGTACCAGTTTTCTATTTATAATTATGATTGTGGCCATTCTTTCTTTTGCAATTTTAGATTCAGCTGTTCTGTTTTATGTTGATGAATTAAAAATATGGATGCGCCTTATCTTTCATATCCCTTTTATACCTATTGTAGCAGGACTGGGATATGAAGTGTTAAAACTAACAGCAAAGCATCGAGGCAATATATTCTTTCGTGTATTGGCTCAACCTGGCTTATGGCTTCAAAATATAACTACTAAGCAGCCAGATGATGAACAGGTAGAGGTTGCTCTAAAAGCGTTAAAGGAAGCCTTTGGTGATAATCTCTCTCAATATTCTAAGGGAGAAACTTATGTAGCCGAGGCTATTGGATGATTGATAAGCTACATACAATAATTTCCCGTTATGATGAATTGGCTGAACTTATGAGTCAGCCTGATGCTATGCAGAACATGAAAGCCTTCACACAATTGGCTCGAGAACATAGTGGCCTCACTGAATTGGTTGAGTACTCTAAAAAATATATTGACACTTACGAACAACTTAAGGAAGATGAAGAAATTCTCAATGGTGATGATCCTGAATTGAAAGAATTAGTAAAAGAAGAAATTGGTCCTTTAAGAGAAATAATTGCCATTCAAGAAGAAAGGCTGAAAGTACTGCTTATTCCTAAAGATCCAAATGATAACAAGAACACTATTCTTGAAATAAGGTCAGGAACTGGCGGGGATGAAGCCGCATTATTTGCAGGTAATTTGTACCGCATGTACCTTCGCTATGCCGAGCGCAAAAACTGGAAATCAGAGATTATGACTCTACATGAAAATGAAGGCGGCGGAGTTAAAGAAGTAATCGTAACCATAATTGGTGAGGGTGCCTATGGAATGCTAAAATTTGAGTCCGGCGTACATCGTGTGCAGCGGGTACCTGAAACTGAATCAAGTGGAAGAGTGCATACCAGTGCAGCCACGGTTGCGGTTCTACCAGAAGCCGAAGATGTAGATGTGGAAATCAATGAATCTGATTTAAAAATTGATACCTACCGTGCCTCTGGCGCCGGTGGGCAACATGTGAATAAAACGGAGTCCGCCATTCGAATTACCCATAATCCAACAGGACTGGTTGTTACCTGTCAGGATGAAACTTCTCAGCATAAAAACCGTGATAAAGCCATGAAGGTATTGCGTTCCCGCCTATTTGAGGTTGAAATGGAGAAACAACATAAGGAACGAGCTGATGCTCGAAAATCAATGGTTTCAACTGGTGACCGCAGTGCAAAAATTCGTACTTACAATTTCTCCCAAGGCAGGGTTACCGACCATCGAATTAATCTCACCCTTTATAAACTTAACGATATCATGGATGGAGATCTCGCTGAGACGATTGAAGCCCTTCAATTGGAAGATCAAAAAGCTGCAATGGAAGCAGTTTAAGGCAGTTATTTGTTTATAGTTTAACGACTATTTTTACCCAGCATCAGATAAAATTTTGCAACATTGGTGGTGCAATTTGTTTAATTTAAAGTCATTATTTTTTGTGTTAATCCGTGCTCATCTGTAGCTAATTTAAGCCGAAGAATAATTCAACAATACACATGACCACCACCACTAAACTTTGGCGCATTATAGATCTCATCAACTGGGGCAATGATCATTTTACGGAAAAGGGTCTAATTAATGCCCGCCGAGAAATGGAATGGTTTCTCTGTGAAATTCTTAAATGTGAACGAATTGATCTCTATGTTCGCTTTGAAGAAGTAATGGATGAAAGCGATTTAGAAATTTTTCGCTCTATGGTGAAACGCCGCATTGCCGGTGAACCTTTTCAGCACATCATCGGTAAAGCATCCTTTTATGGCAGAGATTTTATTGTAAATCAAAATGTGCTCATCCCCCGCCCTGAAACAGAAATTCTCATTGAACGCATAAAATCAAATGGAGTAATAAATTCCCTATTAGATATTGGCACTGGCACCGGCTGTATTGCAATTACTACAGGATTAGAAAATTTAGTTGAAAATATATTTGCCACCGATATTTCTGAATCCGCTATTGAAGTTGCAAAACAGAATATGAGGCTTCATAATATTGAAAACATTAAATTTGCCCGCCACAATTTTCTAACCCATCAATTCAAGACTAAATTTGATGTGGTAGTTTCTAATCCACCCTATATTGCTGCAAAAGAAATGGACTCCCTACAAACTGAGGTTAAAAGTTATGACCCCCAATCAGCTCTTACTGATAATTCAGATGGACAATCATTTTATCACCGTTTTGCGGATCAGTTTGAAAATCTATTAAACCCAGATGGCTATTTACTTTTAGAGTTTGGTGGAAATGCCCAAAAAGATGCTGTGGAATCAATTTTTAAAAACGCTGGTCTTAATACTGAATTTTTCAAAGATTTACAGCATGATTGGAGAATTGTTGAGGTGCACAGATGAATCGCATCTTTGCCGGCATACAGATACTTCGCCCATTAAATATGATTCTTAGTCTTTTAGCTGTATTCATTGCAGCATGGCTGGGAAACGGTATTGCCTCCCCTCTCCTCCCATACACAGCATTAGTGGTTCTCTGTTTTGCCGGGGCTTCAAATATACTCAATGATGTGCTGGATATTCATATTGATGAAATCAACCGCCCGGAAAGAGTTTTAACATCGGGTCGGCTTCAAATTCGCGACGCCATTTTATTAATGAGCCTTTTATATTCCATTGGTATTATGGCATCAACCTATCTCCATCCGCTGGGAAGGCATATTGCTCTGGTTTTGGTCTTACCCTTACTGGTTTTATACACACCACTATTCAAGCGCCTGCCATTTATTGGCAACCTGGTAGTAGGTTCAATTTTGGGATTAGTTTTTATATTTACAGAAGGGGCAATTCATGGTGTTGTGGATAAGATGTGGATACCTTTTTGCCTTGCCACTACACTTTCCACTATTCGGGAGCTGGTAAAAGATGCTGCTGATATTGAGGGGGATACTGTTGGCGATTTACAAACCTTCCCTAGAAAATATGGACTTGTTGCAACACTCTGGTTTTTGCGAATTCTCACCATTTGCCTGTGTTTTGGTGCAACACTCCCCTATTTTGAGGGCTGGTATGGAAATTATTACTTCTTTCTGCTTGCTGGAGGTGTTGCCATTCCTTCCCTGTATGCTGTGTTTTTTCAATTGAATGAAGAATCTGGGTCAGAGGATTTTGTAAAAACAGCCCAAGTATTTAAAGTAACCACAATTGTAGGAATGGTGGTGATTCTTTCAAGCGGATTTTAACCAATCAAGATTCTATCCTAGTACCCATTTAGACCTCCACCCACCCCTCGGCTACGCCAGATACCCCTCCGGAGGAAGGGAATTTCTCAATACAAATCTGCTAATAATATATTCTCCTCTGGAGAGGAGAAGCTGCAGAAGGCGGAAAGAGGTGTGTACCACAGTTAGGGGGGGGTGGTTCCCCTTACTTCAATTACCATTCATCAATCTTTGCATTTCTACGATTGACAAGCCATTAATCATTAATATTTATCTTCCTTCTCCACCCACCCCTCGGCTACGCCAGACACCCCTCCGGAGGAGGGGAATTTAACAATTAAAATTTAACTAGGGTTTATTCTCCTTTGGAGAGGATAAACCGCCAAAGGCGGAAAGAGGTGTGTACCAACTAATACAACATTATCAGGCAAGAAGTGTTGGCCTGTACTGAGCCTATCCAAAGCAAGGTATAAATTCTTGAGTTATTCCACCCACCCCTCGGCTACGCCAGATACCCCTCCGGAGGAGGGGAATTTCATAATACAAATCTTCTAATAATATATTCCCCTCTGGAGAGGGGTGCCTGGCAATTGCCAGGTGGGGTGTGTTTATTCCCTTCTTGTCATATCCCGCCCCTGATGGAAAGGGGGTCCATATTAATCAGAATGAAAGGTATAGAGTCGCTTCTGTCACCCTGAGGAGAGTTTACGCGGTGCATTGTCGAAGTGAAGGGTCTCAATCTGATGATGAGTAAATCAAATTGAATCAGATGCTTATCTGTAGTTTCTGAGTTAACTTTTTAAAATTATATCCACCGGACGGATATCGTGCTGAATTCATAGACGCGTCAGATAGGCAAGGGAACCGATTACCTAATCAGCTCCTTCATCAAATTTTTCTTCGTTATGGCTGATGCTGTCACCAATCCTGAAAAGAGTGCACTGGTGACTCCCACCGTTAAAACATCCTGCCCAGTTAAATAGAGATTCTTAATTTCTGATTTAGGCTTCAGCCATTTCTGATGAAAGCGATCAGGCGTATGGTCAATACCATATAGTTCTCCTTTAGGATAGTTGGCCAAACTCTTAACTGAAAGTGGAGTGGAAAGCTCAGTATAGGCCATTGCTCCTTTGGCCTGGGGCACATGCTTATATACCGTTTCTAAAATTCGCTCGCTTAGTTTTGTTTTCATTTTTTCATAATCGTCTCCCCGTTTTTTCCAGGGTTCATCCTTCCAATTATCATACTCAGACCAGTTGGCAACAGTGATGGCCTCCATTGTGGCGTAACCGGGATTTTCTTTTTCGAAGGCGGGATCTTTTGCAGAGGGGAAGGAAACATACACAACGGGAAATTCTGCATTGGAGTCCAACATGAAATTACTCACATTTTTATCGTGATCATATCCTGGATAAATCCATAAATTGGTACTGCCCAATTTCAGTTCCTCAGCAGATTTATTTAAGCCCATATACAGGCAGATATAACTCGCAGTGGGATTAACGGTCTTAAGCTGACCTTTTAATTTGGAAAATGAATTGTCATTTTTTAGTAATTTTCCATAAGTATTCATTACTCCTGCAGAGCTGATGATAATGGGGGCTTTCACTTCTTCTCCCTTTTCAAGACGAACACCCACAGCTTTTCCCTTATGGGTGATGATTTCATCTATTCCGGCATTTACATATAATTTTCCGCCCATACTTTCTAGGTATTCTACTGCCGTTTCTGCAATTCGACGGGAAGTTCCGATGGGATAGTTCCCTCCATCTAAATAATGCCGAACTACCATAGCATGCATGGAAAAGCTGCTCTGCCCCGGAGGCAGTCCGTGGTCACCCCATTGACCACTGAGTACTCCCAAAATCGCTTCATCATTAAAAATATTCATAATCACTTCTCTGGTGGTTTTATCTGAATGATTAAAAAACTTGTGGGTCATTTTCTTATAGGTAAAATTTCCCAACCAGTCGGGCAGGGCTTTGTTGGCAAAGTAGGATCGGCCGCTTTTAACTGCTTCATCTACTTTTTGAATATAGCGACGCATTTTATCTTCCGTGCCGGGAAAATAACCTACCATATCATCAATAAATTGCTCACGGGGTGCCACAAAATTGTACTGTTTATCAGGGAAAATAATGCGGTCATAATTAGCATCCATCTTATGCCATTCTAATTTACCATCACTTACCAAATCAAATAATTTTCGTACAGGAGACCATTTATTATGCACTTCGCCAATATAATGGATGCCCACATCCCATTCATAATTATCCCGTTTAAAGGTATGTGTCCATCCACCGGCTTTAAAATGCTTCTCCAGGATGAGAACTTTCTTGCCCCGTTTCGCCAGAAGAATCCCAGCGGTTAACCCGCTGATTCCCGAACCTATAATAATAACATCATACTTTTCCTTGGCATATTCGCTACGCCAACCAGGCCATTTCTTCAATATAATTTCCTTTCAGATTATATGGAAATTTAGGATAGATGGATGGGAAATAACTCAATTATTAGATTAACTTTGCCCTATGAATATGAAATTAATCCTTCTATTTATCTGTTAAAATGATTTCTGCAAAAACAACTCACATAGGATTAGTACGAACTGAAAATCAAGATGCCCTGGGTCATATTAAGGTGGGCAACAATGACCTTTTTGTTGTCTGTGATGGTGTGGGCGGACTGCCCAATGGAGCCTTGGCAAGTAAAACTGCATTGGACTCAATCCTCGCAGAATTTACTTTAATACCATCAGCAGAACCAGAAGCTCATCTTCAATTAGCCATGCAAAAAGCTCAAAAGGCTGTTATGAAAACCAATCCAAAGCCCTTGGGTACCACATTAGTTGCCCTCTATTTATGTGATGGTACTGCTTATACTGGATGGTGCGGTGATAGTCGAATTTATCATTTTCGAGAGAATCTTCTTAATTGGATGTCGAGAGATCATAATGTTTTGCATGACATTTTAAATAAAGGTAGATCCAGGGGTAGTATGTTTATGAATCCACAGGCATTGAATCGTTTTTTTGGTCGTGAATTTGAAGTGAAGTCCGACTATTATTCATTTTCCGTTGAGCAGGGAGACCAATTATTACTCTGTTCTGATGGACTGTCTAATTTTTTGATGGAGCCGGATATTATTCATGCCGTAACCCAAAATTCACCCCAAGAGGCATCTGATCTTATGGAAAGAAAATTGCTTACAGAAGAAATTGGCGCTCCGGATAATTTCACATGGTTTATCATTCAAATATAGGGAGTTATAATGGGCGAAGACCAAAAACTTTTTATTTTAATTATTGGCGGTACTGGAAAAGCAGGCCGGCATACGCCGTTTATGATAAAATTTATCCTTTAAACTTAGTTTCATAAATTGTGCACTTGAAACACATAGGCAAACTGGAAATACTCGATAAGATGGATGAATAAGTATAAATTTATAATTTTTTCATAGCCACCACCGTAATGCTATAAATACCCATATTGCTTTTATTATATTTTTCATATTGCGCCTCATCCATAAATGATTGAATCAAATTTTGGGGTAAAACAATTTCGCGAGATTTTTTCACTTCAATATCTATGAAACCGACTTTTTCAACAATCTCCAGATATTCATTTTTCTGTAAAGCACCTGAGACACATCCTGCATACATTTCTGCTGATTTTTTCAATTCTGGTGGAATTTGTCCTTCTAGCACGATGTCAGAAACACAAAAATGTGCACCCGGTTTTAAAATACGATGAATCTCATTAAAAGCCCTTTCTTTATCCGGCACAAGATTGAGAACGCAATTACTCACAATCACATCACACATTTCATCATCAAGGGGAAGATTCTCAATATCACCCAATTTGAACTCTACATTTTCAAAACCGAGCTTTTCTTTATTAATATTTGCTTTATCAATCATTTCAGGCGTCATATCTATGCCAACAACCCTGCCCTTGTCTCCGATAATACTTCTAGCCACAAAAACATCATTGCCTGCACCTGAACCTAAATCAACGATTGTGTCGCCCGGTTTGATATTTGCATGCTCTGTTGGAATACCGCATCCAAGATTTAGATCAGCATCCTCTACATATCCATCTAAACGGGTATAATCTAAGTTAAAAGCAGAATAATCTGTTGCTGGATTAGATCCACAGCAAGATGTGTTTTCTGTAGCAATTTCAGCATATTTTTCCTGGACTATATTTTTCATTTCATTATTTTTCATTTTTTCTTCCTTTTTTATTTATTTAACAACACTTAAATGTTGAAAACAGTTTTGTAAACGCAGATTTTGTTTTTTCGACCATAGCTTCATTAAGACAATAGCTTGTACGGGGACCTTCAATCTCCCCTTTTATTAAATTCACCCTTTTTAATTCTTTTAAGTGTTGGCTTACCGTTGATTGGGATAAGGGAATTAGATCAACAACCTCTCCCGTAATACAGGAATTACGCTCATTTAATATTCGAAGAATATTAATACGAGCGGGATGAGATAGTGCTTTCGCTATATCTGCTAATTGCTTATCGGAGTTATCAAATGTATCTGTTTTTGCAAGTGGCATATTATTTCCCTTATCGCTTATCGTAAATATACGATATATTATACATATAATACAAACTGATTAAATTTTCTGTACCCTACCCCCATAAACTGGACCAGCCTTAGAGTTAGTTATAAAAAAATGGATAGAATTTTCGGAAGTGGCAACTGTTAAAAATAACTACATTGATTTGTAATTCATTCTTCCTGCTCCTTTTTCAAAAAATTATTTATGTGTTTTTTGGCTTCGGCAAAGCTCTGGTAGGATTGACAATTAAATTTCTCATTTCCACTAATCATGGCTGACAGACGTTTTCCTGGTGCAGGTCGGTATAAACATAAAATCGGAAAGTTTAATTTTTCAGCAATACCTAATTCGTAGCCCACTCCCAGTGAAGGTGTAGATACTTCTGCCACCATTACATCTGCGGACTGTAACCAGTCTAAATCCCGATTATATATATCTGAATCTGACTGAGTAGTTTCGCCTTTACCGCTTAACTCAGGACTTCCCACATGTTCGGTTAGTACTTCTCCATAATGTTGGAGATGGTCAATTAACTGAAAATATAAATCAGCATCTTCTCGTCCACCCCTAATTGCGCCAGCAAAATAGATTTTCATAGAGGAAATATTAGCAATTAATTCGTAAGTTACAGTAACTTTATTTATAATTTTAATTTTACGTTTAAAGCTATATTTATTTTAGTTGTATAATACAAAATATAAATGGTTTATTATTTACTTTTTCTAACAATTACATTCATTTCCTGTTCTTCTGAGTCAGGAAATAGTCATTGGTGGAAGGAAAAAGCTGAACAAATGGTAGAAAAACAAATCGAAAGAAGGGGCATTAAAGACCCGCGGGTGCTAAAGGTCATGCGGGAGACACCACGGCATCATTTTATTCCCCCTCATTTGGAAAAGATGGCTTATAATGACGGTCCCCTGCCAATTGGGGAGGGTCAGACTATTTCACAGCCTTATATTGTGGCTCTCATGACTGAATTGCTGGAATTAAAAGGCGATGAAAAGATGCTTGAAATAGGTACTGGCTCCGGATATCAAGCAGCAGTATTATCCGCTCTGGTTTCCCAGGTATTCAGCATAGAAATTGTTAAAAACCTTGTGGATAGCGCTACCGTACGCCTCAATAAATTGGGTTATAAAAACATCACCACCCGATGGGGAGATGGCTACATAGGCTGGCCTGAAGAAGCACCCTTTGACGGCATCATTGTTACCGCGGCTCCAGATAAAATTCCACAGCCCTTGATTGATCAATTAATGGTAGGCGGACGTTTAGTGGTACCCACAGGAACCCGCCGCCAAGAGCTTAAAATAATAACTAAAAATGATGACGGGACTATCCAATCAAAAAATATTATTCCAGTTCGTTTCGTCCCCATGGTGCACCCAGAAGATGGCAATCTGGATAAAGGGCTGGAGGTTGATCGGTAAATGGCTCGTATATCCCAAAATATAAACAGCAAGTTCAAACTACGGCCATTTGAGGAGGAAGATTATGGAGAACTGGCAGTTTTAAGAAACCTGCTCTACCCCCAGCACCCAATTTCTGTTGAATCTATGAAGCACCAGGATAAGACTCGAGATAAAAAAATTCTCCACCAACAATGGGTATGGGAACACGGCCAAGAAATTCTGTGCACAGCTTTATACACTCAATGGGAAGAAATCTACCATCCGCAAAAATTTGTCATAAAAATCTACGTTCACCCTACTCATCAAGGGTCAGGCTACGGTACAATTTGTTATGATCATTTAATAAACAAATTACAACAATTTGACCCTATAAAACTCACTACCGAAATCCATGAACCCCATCATCAAGGCATTCATTTTTTTGAAAAAAGAGGCTTTAAGAATACCATCTCAGAAAGAGAATCCAGCTTGGATTTAACCGCTTATAATCCAGATAAATATAAAGATGAAGTTGCCAATATGGATCAACAGGGCTTCCGAATAGTTACACTTTCTGAATTTCGCAAGGAAGATAAAGATGCAGATTATAAAGTATGGGAGATTGATAAAGATGTGTCTATTGATATGCCTTGGCCCGACCCTATTCATACTCCCGAATTCGAAATTTATTCTAAGCAGGTACTAAACCACCCAAAGTTTAATCCAGATGCATGGTTTCTGGTAATGGATGGGGACCGCATTGCAGGGCTTAATAATTTGTGGAAAAGTGAAATCCCAAAAGGCCTCAATAATGGTTTAACCGGGGTCCGAAGAGAATACCGGCGGAAAGGTATTGCAACTGCTTTAAAGTTTAATAGTTTGTCATGGGCAAAACAGAGCGGCTATAATTGGATACGAACAGATAATGCTGCCACTAATGAAGCTATGCTTGGTATTAATATTCGTGCAGGGTTTAAGTTTATGCCTGCCTGGCTCTTTTACGAAAAAATATTGAAGGAGGAAAAATGAGCTTATCCAATTTTACATTCACAGGGAGTGCTTATGAACAGGGTTTGGCACATGGCGAGGCATTACAGGAATCCATCACAAAAAATATTGAAATTTATCTCAATCATTTTGAAAATGAAGCTGGCATTGGTAAAATTGAGCTGCTAGAAAATACGGGTAAATACTTAAATGTGCTGCGAGAGCAAAGTCCGGAATATATAAGTGGAATGTATGGCATTGCTGAAAGCTCAAACATAGCAATACTTGAAATCGCCATGCTGAATTTTCGCTATGAACTTTTATATCATGCTCTGGGAAAAAAATTGCAGGCCGAAGCCGTGGACGGCTGTACCTCCTTCGCAGTTCTCCCGGAAGCCGCAGAAAATAATCATCTGCTCATGGGTCAAAATTGGGACTGGATACCTGATGTAGAATGTGTACTAACTACCAGCGTTGATCCCGATGGAATGCAACGCATGGCTTTTACAGAGGCAGGAATATTTGGCGGAAAACCGGGGATGAATTCTGAGGGTATTGGGCTGGCAGTAAATGGAATGTACTCCACTAATGATGACTGGAAGCGCTTTGAAAAACCTTTTCACCTGCGTTGTTATGAGGTGCTGCGTTCTAAGAATATGGAGGAGGCTTTACATGTGTTGGCAGGAACTCCCCGCTCATGCACAGCTAATTTCATTTTGGGGCATGCACCTAATCAAGCAGTAGATATTGAATTAGCACCGGACAGTCTGCGTCTCATAGACCCTATAAATGGTGTGTTGGCCCATGCCAATCACTTGGTTGATCCCCAAGAAACTGGTGTTGAAGAGCCTGGAAATCCTCGCAGATATTTAACAGAATTTCGGCATAAACATATGGAGGAATTACTAAACAACCAAAAGCCCTTAAATGTAGAAAATATGCAGGAAATTCTGAAAGACCATGAGCATAAGCCTCAATCCCTCTGTCGCCACCGGGATGATGCCCTGCCGGAATCTCAGCATACCATTACTAAAACAGCGATGATTATAGATTTAGAGGAACGAAAAATGTGGGTGAGTGATGGCCAGCCTTGTAAAGCTGTGTTTGAGGAGTTTGTGTTAAGTTAGTTTGTATGGGGAATTAAATTTGTGGTTCCTAATAAAAAGTGTCGAGTGATGAGTGTATCCAGCGGTTCCACGTCTGCACTAAACCACTCAACTAAGTTCCCATTCTCATCTAATAGATATTTATTAAAATTCCAGGATGGGGAATCATCATTCCAACCGTTTAATTTACTGTCAGACAACCATTCATAAACGGGGTGCTGTTTTCTACCCTTCACATGAATTTTTGAAAACATGGGAAAGGTAACCCCATAATTTGTTGTGCAGAATTCATTTATTTCTACATTGGTCCCTGGCTCCTGCCATAAAAAATCATTGGAGGGGAAACCCAGCACAACCAGACTATCTGAATAAGTTTCGTATAATGTTTGTAATCCTTCATATTGGTAAGTATAGCCACATTTCGAAGCCAAATTCACTACCAGGACCTGTTTGCCCTTGTAAGTTTCCATGCTGATTCTTTCACCATTTATATTTTCTGCGCTTAAGGCATAGAATGAATTATAATTGTCTGAAGTCTTTTCAGCATAGCTCAAATTGAATGCAGTGAAAATGCCAATTATGGTAATTATTACAATGAGTTTGGTAAAATGTTGTGTCATATATAAGGGATAAATTAAATCATATTTCTATAATGAAGTGTAAAAGTAAATTATCAATCCAATTTAATGAATTAATATCCATTTTTATTTTTTATATTAGGAGGCAGATTTATGAAGCAAATTACAGATAGCCCCTGGCTGATTCAGATGCCCCGATTGGTTTTGGGGATTTTTATTATGTTAAATATTATTGCCATGTTGATCTATCCCGGCGGTACATATTTGGACCATTCCACTGCAGGGTATTCTTTTACACGGAATTTTCTCAGCGATTTAGGGCGAACCATTAGTTTTTCAGGGGAGGTTAATTTTTTATCGGCACAGCTATTCAATATGGCCCTAATCTTTTCTGGAATGGTTTTTGCCAATTTCTACCTCCATGTACGTAAGGTTTTTGTTGCAGAAAATCAACAAATACTGGCCCTCATAGGCAGTTTCTTTGGGGTGCTAGGCGGATTTTCACTGGCAGGTGTTGGGCTAACTCCTGCTGATCTTTATCTGGAACTGCATATCGTATGTGCAACCTGGCTATTTCGTTTCTTTTTTGTGGCGTCTCTCTGTTATTCTCTGGTGATTTACCGCCACTCTCATTTTGAAAATAAATACGCATTGGGATATCTTGTGTTTACTTTTTCCATTCTACTGTATATTTTAATTTCTGAGTTAGGTCCTGATCCCAAAGTGAACCAATTTGCACTCACTGTGCAGGTAGTATCCCAGAAAATGATTCTCCTGATTCTTATGTGCGCGATATACATTCAAACAATTGGACTGAAAAAACTGCAGGGCTGATGTCCGCTTTCAAAATTCTAGATAGCGCTATGGGTTCCGAGCTCATCTGCAGAGGAATAGAATTGCCGCAGCATATCTGGTCGGCAGAAGCCAATTTGACAAATCCAGATTTAGTATTGCAGATTCACAAAGAATATGTGACTGCCGGAGCTGATTATATTACGGCAAATACTTTCAGGACCACACCCAGGGCATATAGAAAATTAGGAGTTAGGGGTAAGGAGACAGGAGGCAAAAATCAGGAAGCAGAATTTCTGGCAAAGAATTCATTAAATAAGGCGGTGGAAATTGCGAAAGAGGCTGCTGGCGATTCTGCAAAAGTGTTGGGATCCATTGCTCCCTTGGAAGATTGTTATTCTCCAGATTTGTTTTCTGGAAAGGATATAGCCATTAAAGAATTCCGTCAACTGGGTGCATGGTTGTCAAATGCAGGAGTGGATATACTTCTTCTTGAAACTATGAACAGTCTTGCTGAAACTGAAGCAGGATTATTGGCATTGCAAAAGTTCAATTTTCCCGTTTGGGTGAGTTTTGTTCTAAAAGATGATGAACATCTGTTATCTGGAGAATTACTGTTGGATGCTCTAACTTTGCTACAGGACTATTCTGTCAAAATGGTGCTGCTTAATTGTAATCCCTTGCAGCGAACGGAAAATGCAATGGTTTGCATATCTGAGAATTGGACTGAAAAATGGGGTATCTATCCCAATCTGGGCATTGGTGAACCTGCTCCTGATGGCAAAATTTCTGAGTATGAGTCCATGGAAAAATTTACCATCCTCATGGAAAAAGCAATTGAGCTGGGGACCTCGGTAGTGGGTGGATGTTGCGGGTCATCACCAGAGCACATAAATGAGCTTTCTAAAATAAAAAACAAATCAAATATTACCTCTATCCCCCATCCCCAATCTCCGATTAAGAGCTATTGACACCCTTTGATCAAACACACTTTCAAAATATCATTAGGCATCATCCTGATCATCATTGGACTCATCGGCGGACTTATCCCTATCTTCCAAGGCTGGATGTTCGGTATTCCCGGGCTCATTATATTGAGCAACTACTTTCCTCCTGTAAAACGATTATTGGACTGGGCAAAAGAAAAAGCTAATATTAAGAGAAGTAACTAATTAATATTATCTATAAATTTCAGTATTAATCGAATCAATTCTAATTAAAAATACATTTAACCATCTGGCGGCTTCCGCCGTCCAACGGATAAGATGGAATAATCTATTCAACAAACTAGCCTGACCACCAACTGAAATGCGAAATAGTATGGGTGGGTTGTACAGCGACCATCATAGGCTGCTGAGCATTTATTTTATAAAATGGAATTACAAACCCCAGGGGGGTTGAATACAATAAATTCATTCATTATTCAGCAACAACAAACCCTCAAGGGTACATCTGATTTACATGGAACAACCTTGAGGGTTTAACTTGCCCCAAAATTCCCAACTAACAACTACCAACTAACAATTAATCATTACTAAATTGATCCCTCCTTTCGCGGATAAAATTCAAACATAATTCAATTTTATAATGGCCGATTTCGTACATTTACATAACCATTCCGATTTTTCATTACAGGACGGTGCTCAGTCCGTTCAGATGCTCTGTGACCGGGTTGGCGACCTGGGAATGGACAGCATTGCCCTCACTGAACACGGTAATTTATTTTCTATGATTCCTTTTTATAAGGCTGCCCGGGAAAAAGGAATCAAACCAATATTGGGCTGTGAAATTTATGTTTCCGTTGGCAACCATACCGATAAAAAACAGATAGTCACATCTTCCGGTAAAAAATGGGGCTATAATCATTTGGTCCTTTTAGTGCAGAATGAAATTGGGTACAAAAATCTCATGAAGCTGGTTTCCATTGGATATTTAGAGGGGTTTTATTACCGACCACGAGTGGATAAAGATCTTCTGCGCAAATACAATGAGGGACTTATTTGTACTTCCGGCTGCCTGGCTGGTGAAGTTAATCAATTCGCTGCACAGGATGATTACGAAAATGCCAAAAAAGCTGCATTAGAATATGCTGAAATTTTCCCTGGTAGGTTTTATTTAGAAATTCAAAATCACCAAATTGCAGAGGAATATGCCTCCCATTCCATTTTAAAACGTTTATCTAAAGATTTGAATATTCCCCTGGTGGCTACTAATGACTGCCATTATGCATTGAAGGAGCATTGGGAAGCACATGATGTGTTATTCTGCCTGGGCACTGATAAAAATCGAAGTGACCCCAATCGGGTGAGATATGAACCTCAGCAATTTTATATAAAATCTACCGATGAGATGCTTGATCTTTTTAAAGATGTTCCCCAAGCGCTTGAAAATACAATTCGCATCGCAGAGAGTTGTGATTTGGAAATACCCATGGGCGAATACCACCTTCCTACCTTTCCCATTCCAGGCGAAAATGGTGCCGGTGATGGCGATGCTTTTCTGCGTACCCTTTGTGAAGCAGGGCTGAAAGAGCGCTATGGAACTATCTCGCCTGAAATAAAACAACGCCTTGATTTTGAATTGAATGTTATCAAAAAAATGGGCTTTGCAGGATATTTTCTAATTACCCAGGATTTTGTGAAATACGCACGGGACAATCACATTCCCGTTGGTCCCGGCAGGGGCAGCGCTGCAGGATCAATTGTAGCTTACTGCACAGGCATTACTGATGTAGATCCTATAAAATATAACCTACTGTTTGAGCGGTTTTTAAATCCTGAACGTATTAGCATGCCCGATATTGATATTGATTTCTGTATTGAGGGTCGAGAAAAGGTCATCAATTATATCAAGGAGCGCTATGGGAAAGATTCTGTGGCTCAAATTATAACCTTTGGCACCATGAAGGCAAAGTCAGTCTTGAGAGATGTGGGGCGTGTATTGGGTCTGAGTTATGGCGAAGTGGATCGCATAGCAAAAATGGTTCCAAATGAGCTGAAAATGACCCTCGAAAGAGCAGAAAAAATGAATCCCGATTTAAAGAAAATACCCGCTATTGATGAAACACATAAAGAACTCATGGACTTTTCAAAAGTGCTTGAAGGAATGCATCGACACGCCTCTACTCATGCCGCAGGGGTAGTGATTGCACCCGGTCCATTAACCGATTATGTCCCTTTGTTTAAAAGTCCCAGTACAGGGGATATAACTACGCAAACAGAGATGACAGCCCTGGAAGATTTGGGTCTGTTAAAAATGGATTTTCTCGGTCTGAGAAACCTCACCGTTATCAATAAAGCCGTGCTCATGATTGAGAAAAATCATGGTGAAAAAGTAGATATTGCTAAAATCGATTTGGAAGATGAAAAGGTGTTCTCATTATTTGCTAAAGCTCGTACAACGGGTATCTTTCAGTTTGAATCAGATGGAATGCGGGAATACCTCACACAGTTAAAGCCCAATTGTATTGGTGACCTCATAGCCATGAATGCCCTCTACCGCCCAGGACCTATGGCAAATATTCCTGAATTTATTGCACGCAAAAACGGCTCTTCAAAAATTGATTATATCCACCCCACACTTGAACCAGTATTAAGAGAGACCTACGGTATTATTGTCTATCAAGAGCAAGTGATGCAGATCAGCCAGATTATTGGCGGTTTTACTCTGGCTCAGGGTGACATGCTCCGTCGGGCAATGGGTAAGAAAAAAGCTGAAATAATGGCAGCCTTTAAAGTGGATTTTGTGGATGGCGCTATAAAAAAGAACATCGATAAAAAACTGGCTGTGGAAATTTTTGATCTTCTGGAAAAATTTGCTCAATATGGATTTAATAAAAGTCATTCCACCGCCTATGCACTGGTGGCTTACCAGACCGCCTGGCTAAAAACCCATTATCCTGCTGAATTTATGGCTGCAAATTTATCTTCCGAAATGGGCGATACCGATAAGGTTGTTAAATTATTGGATTCAGCCAAAAAAATGGGGATTGAAATTCTTCCCCCTGATGTGAATACCTCCTATGAAGACTTTAGGGCCTTGAATGATACTTGTATTGCCTATGGATTGTCCGCAATAAAAAATCATGGGGCAAAGGCTTCGGCCGCAATTGCAGAGTACCGCCTTGCCAACGGCGAATTTATAACCATTTTTGATCTGGCAAAAATAGAGGCAAATGTTATCAATCGAAAAGCACTTGAGAGCCTGGTTCAGGCAGGAGCATGTGATAATTTAAAGGGTCACCGAGCCCAGCAATTTGCCATTATTGATGATGCCCTGCGCTGGGGTCAAAAAATGAACGAAGAGGCAGCCTCCTCACAAGAAAGTCTATTTGGTGGTAATACTGCTGTGGCAGCCATTGCCGCACCAGCGCTTCCAGATGTTGATGAGTGGACCACCGAAGAATGCCTCCGCCGTGAAAAAGAAATTATTGGTTTCTACCTTTCTGGAGACCCCCTGGAAAAATATTTGGAGGATATAAATGAATTTTCCACTATTGATCTCGGTAATATCCCTGAAAAGAAGCCGGATGATATTCGTATTGGTGGCATTATCCGCAATGTTAACACCCGTTATGATAAGAAAAACCGTCCCTGGGCAATTGTAGAGCTCAATGGCTCTACAGGAAAAGCTGACATCTTTGTTTTTAATGATGTCTATGAAAAAACAAAAGAGATGCTAACTGATGATAACTGCATTTTTATTAAGGGGTCACCATCAAACAGGGATGATGAAAGCGGTACGCTTAAAATGATTGCAAAGGATGTGTTTCCTCTTGCAAAAACCAGAGAAAAACTCAGCCATAAAATTAATATCTTATTAGATTCTGGCCAGAATGATGAATTGCTCTTAAGTCGGTTGAAAGATTTTTCGGACAAAAATAAGGGGCGTTGTGGTCTCTTTATACACCTGAGGTCTGAAAATAATGCTATTCAAATAATCCGGGCTGGTAAAATTGGAGTAAATGCATCCAAAGAATTTATTCATCACCTCCGTGAATTATTTGGAAAAAAACATGTGTGGATTTCTTAAAAGTGCGAGAAGGGCTGTTTGAAGAGAGAGAAAACAGGAATCGGGAGACAGGCATTGCTACACCCTTCAGAGGGCGCATGGGCCAGGAATTCCTCAACCAAAAGAAATTGATCGATAGGGAAAAGATCAATGGTGAACACAATTTTTAATTTGCCAATTCAGTCAGTATTATTTTTTATTGCCCCATCCTTTAGTACAGGGTTTATATTTTGCCCAAAAAAATGGGGCTTCAGCCACTGTAATAACACTTGAAGGCTGTAATACAACGGGTAACCTCTGCCTCAGTTATGGTAGATGGTAAAACAATCAGTAAAATCGCTACTGGATTTCTTATTCTTTTGGGTGTGGAGCGGGGTGATGGAGAAGATGACCTCAATTATCTGGTAAAGAAAACAGTGGGGTTGCGAATTTTTAAGGACGACAAGAATAATATGAATTTATCCATTCAGGATGTGAAAGGTGAAGCCCTTGTTGTAAGTCAATTTACCCTCTGTGCTGATACCAACAAAGGAAGGCGCCCCAGTTTTATTCATGCGGCGTCCCCTGAAGAGGCAACCCAAATGTATCAACAATATTGTAAACAATTAAAATCTAATGGAGTACCTGTTCAGACTGGTGAGTTTGGCGCCATGATGGATGTGGCCCTAGTAAATGATGGTCCTGTAACCATCCTATTAGAAAGTGGAAATAGACACTAAATTCCACCATATTGGTGAATACCGTTTATATTGTAAATTTTCACGATCTCAAACAGGGGAATTATGAATAAGAAAATACGAATTATAATGGCAAAGCCCGGACTTGATGGTCATGATCGGGGAATTAAAATATTGGCTCGTGCCTATAGAGATGCCGGAATGGAAGTAATATATTTAGGTTTGCGGCAAACTCCTGAAATGATTGTTAGTGCGGCTGTTCAAGAAGATGCAGATGTTGTCGCGCTTTCTGTTTTAAGTGGAGCCCACATGACTATTTTTACTAAAGTTAAAAAACTAATGGACGATGAGGGCTTGACAAATGTGCTCCTCACTGGGGGAGGCATTATCCCCAAAGCAGACATGCAGACTCTTTCCGATTTGGGGGTAGGCAAAATGTTTGGTCCCGGCACCACTGTTGATTCAACCATTGAATATATTGAAAATTGGGTAAATGACAACCGGAATTAAGAAATTAGAGAATATGCGAGCTAAAGCTCGAGAGGGTGGTGGCGCTCATCGCATTCAAAAACAGCATGATAAAGGTAAGCTAACTGCCCGTGAACGCTTAGATATTTTGTTAGACAGGGGCAGTTTTTCTGAGCTGGATATGTTTGTTCAACACAGATCAAATGATTTTGGTATAGAAGAAAACCGTATCCTCACCGACGGAGTAATAACAGGGTACGGCACTATTGACGGCAGACAGGTGATGGTGTTTTCCCAGGATTTCACCGTTTTTGGAGGATCCTTGTCAGAAGCATTTGCCGAAAAAATTTGCAAAGTAATGGATATGGCGCTGAAATTGGGTGTGCCCATTATTGGTTTGAATGATTCCGGTGGCGCTCGAATTCAGGAGGGTGTTGTGAGTTTGGGTGGATATGCTGATATTTTTCTCAAAAATACCCTGACATCTGGAGTTGTACCGCAGATTTCTGCCATTCTTGGTCCCTGTGCTGGGGGTGCAGTCTATTCCCCAGCAATTACTGATTTTGTGTTCATGGCAAAAAATACCAGCCACATGTTTGTTACCGGACCAAATGTAGTAAAAACCGTCACCCATGAAGAAGTAAGTATGGAGGAATTAGGCGGAGCTGAAACCCATTCATCAAAATCGGGTGTGGCACATTTTGCCTGTGAAAATGAGGTGGAAGTATTGCAAAATATTCGTACACTCATGTCCTATCTACCCCTCAATAATTTAGATGATGTGCCCACCATTGAATCAGGAGATGATCTCCATCGCCAAGATAAGGAATTAGATAGCTTGGTGCCGGAGAATCCCAATAAACCCTACGATATGCACAGGGTTATCAACATAATTTCCGATAAAAATAGTTTTTTTGAAGTCCACGCAGATTTTGCTGAGAACATCATTGTGGGCTTTGCCCGTATGGGTGGAAAATCGGTTGGCATTGTAGCCAATCAACCGGCTCATTTAGCCGGTGTTTTGGACATTGACTCTTCTGTGAAGGGCGCCCGTTTTGTGCGTTTTTGTGACGCCTTTAATATACCCCTAATCACCTTCGAAGATGTACCAGGATTTCTACCGGGCACTGAACAAGAATGGCGCGGTATCATCAAAAATGGTGCAAAACTCCTCTATGCTTTTGCGGAAGCCACTGTACCAAAATTAACCGTAATTACCCGAAAAGCTTATGGTGGAGCCTACGATGTTATGTCATCCAAGCATATTAGAGGAGACTTAAACTTTGCCTGGCCCAGCGCTGAGATTGCTGTAATGGGACCAAAAGGCGCTGTGGAGATTATTTTCAAAAATCAAATTGCAAATGCAAAAGATCCCCAGAATGAAACTGAGCGCCTTATAAACGAATATCGAGAGAAATTTGCCAACCCCTATGTAGCTGCCGAAAGAGGATATATTGATGATGTCATTAAACCGCATGAAACTCGGTCTAAATTGATAATTGGATTAAAATTGTTGGAGACAAAAGTTGATAGTAATCCAAAAAAGAAACATGGTAATATTCCCCTCTAACATTACCCTATGATAGATATTAATGATAAAACAGCGCTGGAAGCGATCTTTGCTGAGAATTTTGATTCTCCCTTTTATCCTATTTTAGCAAATCTGTATTTACAGGAGGGTGATTTTCGCCGCGCCAAAACAGTTTGTGAAGTTGGATTGAAGCATGACTCTTCAAATGTTGATGGTAAGTTTATACTTGCCAAGGTGGCTTTGGCAGAAAACAAATTGTCTGTTGCTGAAAAATGGCTGAAACAGGCCGTGGATGAAAATACTGCCAATTTTAATGCTCTCCGTTTGTTGATTGGTCTTGAAATTCAACTTGCACGCAGTCCCAAAACAATAGAGACCTATATCCGTCGCCTATTACAGTTTCTTCCATATGATAACGAATGTATTCAATGGCTAAAGGAAATTAATAGTTTAGAGTCTGCAGGCTCAACTGCAATTACAAACCCTGATACAGAAAGTCCGCCTAAAAATAATTCCCCCAAACCTGCTCCAGTAAAAACTCCTGAATTGGTAACAGAAAAGCAGTATGACATTGTTGAATCCATGGCAACCTTTACAATGGTACAAGTGCTCAAGTCCCAGAAGCATTATCATCAAGCGCTGGCGGTTTTAGATGTGTTAAAATCAAAAGGACGGGATAGTGATCGAATCGCAAAGGAAAAAAACGATATTCAACAGCTCCTGAAAGATTCCATAAAATAATTTTCACTTCAGAGTCCCTTCCCTGAAAAATTTCCTCAATTCTATTAATACTATTTATAATGACGCATCTCGCTATGATGATATACATTGGTGGAAAAAAAATGATTTTGAGTTCTGGAACAACATTTTTGCTGAAATTTCTGGAAACACCGTTTTGGAGCTTGCCTGTGGAACGGGCCGATTGGCAAACAGTCTTATTCGTGATGGTGCAGATTACACGGGTATAGAATTAGCTCCTGATTTTGCCAAACTGGCAAGGAAAAAATTAAGTCAATATAGTAATGCTCCTAAAATTGTCACAGGAGATATGCGGCAATTTCAGTTAAATAAAACATTTGATTTAATTTTTATCGGTTTCAATTCCTTTTTACATCTTCTCACGGATGAGGACGCTGTTTCCTTTTTTACCTGTGTTAAAAAACATATGCATGAGAATAGCAGATTTCTCATTGATATATTCATTCCCAATCCCCTTTTCCTATATCGTCCGGAAGGGATTCAGTTTCCCGTTTTAGAATATACTGATTCTGCTACAGATAACTTGGTGAAGGTAAAAGAGAGCAATACCTATAATGCAGATACTGAGGTTAATGAATTAACCTGGTATTTTTCTTTTGATAATGAAAAAATTTTCGCTGTTGAGCGGTTTTCTATGCGGATGTATTTTCCATCAAAAATGAATCAAATTCTCATAGATAATGGATTTCAAATTTTACACCAATGGGGCGATTATTATCGATCTCCGCTTGGAGAGGGGAGTAAATTACAAATTTATGATGTGTGCCTGGATGGATATGAGGCGTAATTATTTAAAATGTAAATATGTTAATATCCACATCTTAATTGCCTCTGTTTTTGCTGCAGGAGACAGACATATTACATTTTTTCACTTTACGGTTTAATAATGAACAATAACATTAACACCATATTTTTTGATTTATTCGGCGTGCTCTTGGGAGTTGATCAGTCTGTGGTAATTCAATATTTGTCCAACCTCACCGATACCCCTTACTTAGAAACTCGGGAAATTGCCATGGGTGAACCCTTCATGAAACTTGAAAGAGGTGAGATAAATTTTAATGAATATGTGAAGAGAGTTCGCATCTTGCTGCCAAATGGTGGGCGTATTGATGGTGAAGTCTTGCGAGATATTTGGATGAATTCAAAGATTGGTGAAATGCCTGCCGTCTCTTTGTTGGATGATTTACTCATTAAATATGGAGTGTGGGTTATATCAAATACCACAGAGTCACATATCGGCAATCTAAAATCAAAATTTGAATTTCTCAATTCATGTAATGGAATCATAACTTCTGAGAGGGCTGGCGCGCATAAGCCTCATCCAAACATTTTTAAATTCGCTCTTGCAGAGGCGGGCGCAGATGCAGATGTTTCCATTTTTATTGATGACAGCTACAGCAATATTGAGGGAGCAGAAAACCTTGGAATTATCTCACATCATTACACTGAATTTGATGGGTTTACTAGGTTTTTATCTATTCAAAAAATAATAATTAATACAAATGATTTTCAAAATTGAATTTGAGAAATATTATTGATTTCATACTATTCTCGGGGTTAATTTATTGTGTAATTAAAGCCATATTATGAAAGCTGTATTTAAATTTTTCCAGGAAATTAAGCGCCGCAAAATGTATAAACCTCTTGCGGTATATGCCAGTTTTGCATTTATAACTCTCCAAGTAACAGATGTTGTATTTTCAAAACTGTTTTTACCAGAGTGGACGGGCACCTTTGTGGTGGTGTTGGTTCTGCTGGGGTTCCCTATTACATTTATTTTTTCCTGGGCTTTTGATATTACTCCAGATGGTATTGAAAAAACTCTTTCAATTGCAAATGGAGAGAAAAAGCCTTCAAAAATCATACTGCCAATAACTGGATTTCTTACACTGGTTGGTGTTGGCTTCTGGATAGTATATAGTATGGTTAGCCTATCTAGTGCTGATGATATTGATATTAAAATTGGTATTAAAAAATCCATAGCAATTTTAAATTTTGAAAATTTCACTGGTCAAAAACCGGGAGATTATTTCTGTTCTGGCCTAAGCGAAACAATCCGGGCTTCCCTGGCGAAGCTTGGTAAATTAGATGTCAAATCTCGTTTTGCAAGTTTAAAAATGAAAAATCAAGGTGCAGATAATTATGAATTAGATTACTTTATTGAAGGCTCCTTATCTGATCTTGGTGAATATAGACAACTAAATATTGGCTTGGTAAGCGCTCAAACAGGAAATAATATCTGGACAAATCAATATAAATTTACCAGTGAAACTGTAGGGGAATACCAAGACAGTATTTTGAATAATATATTAACAGCTCTGGATATTGAGCCGCCGTCAAAACAATTTAGTGAAAATAAATCTAATTTTCATAACACACACACCTTTAAACTGCTTGGAGAAGGAATTTACCACTTTGACAATAAAAATTTCCAAAATGCATTTACGGTCTTTGACTCTATATTAAAAATTGAACCTAACAATTTAACAGCACAATTTCATAAAGCCAACACTCAATTTCAGCTGGAAAAATATTCGGATGCATTAAATATTTACCGAACAATTTTAACGCAATCTGAAAAAATAAATCATGTCGATTGGAAGTGGGAAGTTCCCAATAGAAAAAACTTACATCATACATTCTCAAATGAACACATTGTTTTAGTACGGGGAAAAAATTTGGCAATCATTTTTTTGGAAGGAAAAAATAATGGTTTGCTATTTGCATTAGATTTAGTCACACAGCAATTATTATGGGAGAATTTTGTACCTGATAAATGGATTGAAAGCCTGGAAGTTATTAATGACTTGGTTTTTCTCACCTCTATAAGAACCTCTAATAAGCAACTGGGAGAACCCGCTTTATTTGCTTTTGATATTACTAATGGGGGGTCTGTTTTTGAGAAAGAATTTCCGAGGAAAAGTGATAACCAAGTTGTAATATATGAAATATTAGAGAATTATAATGAGCAATCGAAAGACTTTTCAACCACATTATTATATTTTAAAAAGGGAGAGCGAAATTCTGAAAATATTAAACAACTCACTTTAATTAATAATACCACCGGCGCCATTATATGGTCTTCGGCGCTTGATATCACCACCTGGGGAACCCCAAGTCTAAACCTCCGAACCGTAGGGGGCGATACATGGTTAGAAATCCTTACAGGAGGATCTGGGAAACTGATTGTTTTAAATAATAAAACAGGAATACCTGAACAGGACTGGACACAGCAATTATCAAATGAATGCCAAATAGAATCTTGGGGTCAGAAACTGGTCAGCAAGAATTGCGACGATAACATAATTACCCTTTGGAACCCTAATAATCAGAAAACAATATGGAAATATAATCCGAAAAATAAAATTCGTTCTGTAAAAAGGCTAGATACTAGCAAAGATATGCCGGCAATTTTATTAACCAATTTAGAAAATGGTGACTTGAATGCAATTAATATTGATGGAGGACTATTTAATTGGAAGCTTGAACGGTGGTCTCAGAAAATAGGGGTGGCAGAAAAAATATGGTTTTCACAAAACGATATTAACCGTGTTTATTGTTTAACCAAATCGGATACTCTATTTACAATTAGGCTGGACGATGGGAAAATTATTGAAAGGCTGGCTACAGACAGGCATGATTATACTTTATATTTTGATGATTTAAAAAATTCTATTGTTTTGGTTAATTCTCAATACATAATGGGAATTGATCCGTTAAATGGCGAGCAATTGTGGAAAATTAAAGATGTAGATATTTCATCTAAATACAGACAATATAATATTTCAAAAAAAATATTGTTGAACGACAATTCTATCTTTGTAGCAAAATTGGTGCCCGCTGACAGTTCTCTTATTGTTAACAATTATAATAGGGACAATGGTAATTTAATTGGGAGTGAAACTATACCTGTTGCATTATTAATGATTAATTGGGTAGAAAAAGAATATCAATTTGTTTCTTCAAGTTTTTCATTGCTTAATGAATTGTTTCCTTTTGAATTAATGGGTGTCAATCAAGCGCCATTAATATTACTACCCGATAGAATAATACAATTCAACGCACGCTTTGAAAATGACAGCCACATTGAAAAAAAACTCGTGCAATTGCAAGCTGCCAGATCCTTAGCGGCAAATGGTGAAATTGAACAAGCAATTAAAGAATATCACATACTTATTGATAATTATGACCAAATGAATCAAGCAGCCTATTGGGAATTGGCTGAAATTTATCAAAATAAAAGTGATGCTAAAAAGGCTATTGTGTCATTAATGAATTTTTACGATCTTATTCTGCCAACTAGCCATGAAGGAATAAAAACCATTCAAAAGCTAAAAGAACTTTCGGGGCTCCGGTGGGAAAAAAGTATTTATTGGGATGAGTGGGATATTGCCAATATTGCCGTTGATGGTAGGCTCATTTTCAGATTTCTCCAAAATAAAATTGAAACCTATCGCATGAGTTCGGGAACCCTAATATGGGAAATGTTTCTTGATGATAATAGCTCTTTGGGATATTCTGATGTAACAAATAAAAATTATATGTTTGTAATCGAAATTGAAAAGCCAAATGAAAAAGCAATTTTTGATAACTCTGATACCTTAGATTTTACACTTTTTAAAAAGAATAAGAAATATAATCTGTTATCATTAAATAAAAAAACTGGTGAAACAGAGTGGAGTGTTCCCATAAATATTGTTGGCGAATCCCAATTCCAATGGATGAAAAATGATAATAAAATGATATTTTTTCAATCTATTAATGAAAGCTTTTTGACCTTATCTGCTCATTATATTTCAAATGGATTACAGCTTTGGGAAATTCAACGAGATATATCTAGCTTATATGGTACATATAATTTGCAACCAGCTTTTTATAATAATAATTTGTTATTACCTCTGGATAATACAATTGAGTACATAAATATCAATACTGGAAATGTGAATGGGGTTTTTGCAGATGAAGACATTGAGCAAATTTTCTTTTTTAATGAACATAGCGTTCAAAATAACTCCATGCTTTTTGGTGTAGAAGATATTGATTACGAGTATTATGTAGTGGATATTGATAAAAAAGTGAAAATTGATGGAGGTGAATTTGAGTCTGAAAATCCCCAATTAAGCCATTGGTTTAATAATACTTTTTATGATATTGCATTAGATGGAAAAATTATTGCCTACCAATCCTATTTAAATGATTATAGCCCCGTAAGCAAAATATGGGTAAACAATTATGGATCTAATCAATTTTTTGCAGGTATTAGTGATGAAAACCTCTATATTTTAAATACAATTGAGAATAATCTATTAACCATAAGTGGCAAAACAGGGGCTATTTTAGAATCAATTCCATTATTATGGTTAGCTAATAAAATAAAAATAAAAGATGATTATATTATGGTTCAATCTAAACAAAAACTGTATGTTATTTCTAATTAAGGAGATAAAAATTTGCAAAATATATTAATTCTTATTTTAATTACCCTACTCAGTGCTCAAGAGGGTGAATCTTACAATTTTGTATTAAAATATAATGAAGGTGAGAAAAACAAATATTCTACTGATTATTTAATGTTAATGGCAATTCCCGGGATGGGTGATATGCAAATTGGACGATCTGCCTCAACAATAGAAAAATATTTAGGCAAAACGGATGGGTTAACTATAATTGAAGAAAATATTACCAATATGGTTACCACCAATAAAATAGGTGATAATGTATCGCCTAATTATGACTTGAATGCCTTAATGGGTGTTCCATATAAGGTGTTCATTAAAGATGATGGAGAAATAGATCATATAGAAACAGAACAGCGTCATTTTGAAGAAACCTTAAATGCACTGAAAAGAGACACCGGACAACAAAATTATTTTTACCCCTTTGGTAAAAATGCTAATAATATTTCAATAGGCGATTCATGGTCTGAAAAAATAGACTCCGTTGTATTTTATGCTGGAGAAGGTGATTTGGAAAGTTTAATGTTTGGCGAAGGCGTTTATACATTGAATAAGGTGAAAACTAAAAAGGGGCGCAGGATTGCATATATAAATAATGTTACGCAAATGAGGGCTGAATTAAATTTATTACAGAACGGCATATTTATGGAGGGAACTATGTCGGGTGAGTTTAAATATTCCTTTCGATTTGATATAGATGCAGGTAAAGTTCTGCTTAGAAAGGGTTCTGGTAAAATGGATTATGAGTTTCAAATGGAAGATAAATCGTTTCGTAGTGTAATAAATATTTCAGAAAAAACTAAAAAGGTAAAATAAAATGAATGGTACACAAATAATTAAAATAATTACCCTGATTTTGGGGTTATTAATTATGGTTAATTGTGCTGGTCAAAATGTGTCAGCCGAACCATGGATTCAAACCGACGATTTATTTAAAATAAAAATTGGTATGTCTACGAAGGATGTAATAACTGCCCTGGGAAAACCCCTTTTTATTGAAAATGAAATGGATGAAGATGATGAAATTACTACAACAAGATATATCTACAATTTTCGTACTAAAGATTATACCGAGGGAAGTGATAAACCCAATAAGGCTCCTAAAGCAAGTGCGTGGGGTCGTACAACCAATATCCAATTTACATTTATAAATGATAGTCTCCTCGGGTGGGAAGAAGATAAGCTTACTTTATCTATGGCAACAAATAATAAACCAAAATCTGCTGGTGGCACACTTCAACTAATCGGTTTATTGCTCAACTTTATAATAATAATAAAAATATTCTAGTTTTGAATATAAAAATTTTGCAGCTTACAGATGAAGAATTAGAAAAACAGGGGGTCTTGTCTTGGCCTATTTGGTCCTGTGAAGTTTCTGAGTTCAGCTGGGAATATGACGCTGAGGAAACCTGCTTATTATTAGAAGGAGAAGTGGAGGTTAAAACTGAATTTGAAACTGTCCGGTTTTCTGCTGGTGATTTTGTAATATTTCCTAAAGGACTTAAGTGTAGGTGGAAAGTAGCCAAGCCTGTACGCAAACATTACTCTTTTAATTAACCTCTATATCCAAATATTATGAACATTTACCTTGATATTATCATAGGAGCATTGATCCTTCAATTTTTTCTCCATAATCTTTCCAGCTATCTTGACCTAAAAAATTTATCTTCAAAATTGCACGATGAATTTAAAGGACATTATAGCGAGAGCGAATATGCCCGATCTCAAGCATATATACGGGAAAATACTCGCTTTTCCTATCTCACATCCAGCTTTGATTTACTGCTCATTCTATTAGTAATTCTCCTGGGGCTTTTTAATAATGTAGATGTGTGGATAAACAGTTTTGGGTTTTCTCCCATCGTAACCGGACTGGTGTTTTTCGGGGTTTTATTTCTTATTCAAGATATAATCAGCACCCCATTTTCATTATATCGCACTTTTATAATTGAAGAAAATTATGGATTTAATAAAACCACCCCTAAAACTTACCTGTTAGACAAAATCAAAAGTTATATCCTCCTAATTATAATAGGCGGACTGATCTTGTCCCTGATTCTATTCTTTTTTAACAAATTTGGAGATTTTGCCTGGTTGTATGCCTGGATAGTCTTATCTGCTTTTCTTGTATTGATCCAGCCACTATTCACTTTGTTTATTGCCCCCCTGTTCAACACTTTTACACCCTTAGAAGATGGTCGGCTGAAAGATAAAATTAATGATTTTGCACAAAAAGTGAATTTTCCTATCAGCAGAATTGATGTGATGGATGGTTCCCGCAGATCGTCAAAGTCCAATGCCTATTTTTCAGGATTGGGTAAAAATAAGCGCATTGCTCTCTTTGATACGTTAATTGAAAATCACAGCGAAGATGAGCTGTTGTCAATCATTGCGCATGAGGTTGGGCATTATAAAAAGAAGCATAATATCAAGGGCATTATAATGGGTGTTATACAAACGGGGATCATGTTTTTTCTGCTTTCCCTGTTTTTAAATAATGAAAGTCTATTTGCTGCTTTTAAAATGGAAAATGTTTCTATTTATGCAAGCCTGCTCTTCTTCAGTATTTTGTATTCGCCCATTGAATTAATTATGTCTTTTGTAGTCAATGCCATTTCCCGAAAGCATGAGTTTGAAGCAGATGCCTTTGCCAAAACATCTGTCGGCACAGGTAAATATTTAATTGAAGGATTAAAAAAGCTAACCGTAACTAATTTGGGAAATTTAACACCCCATGCTTTAACGGTTTGGCTTGGTTATTCCCACCCTCCAGTGCTAAGTCGGATTAAAGCGCTGAATGATTCTAAAAAATGATACGTAGGTATTTTCATGTTGGGATATATCTCTGCTTTTCAGGGATATTACTTTCTCAAAACAATTACCCTATTATACTCATTCATGGATTTCTTGGTTGGGGCAGGGATGAAATGGCTGGATATTATTATTGGGGCGGGAAAACAGATTTAGAAGCTGAATTACAGTCCGCCGGCCATGAAGTATATACTGTGTCTGTAGGACCAATTTCACCAAATTGGGATAGGGCAATAGAAGCCTTTTACCAAATTAAAGGAGGCCAGGTTGACTATGGAAATGAAAAGGCTGAAAATTATGATATCATTCAAAAACCCGTTGGAAAAAACCATCCCGGTTTTTATCCACAATGGAGTGCCGAAAACCCTGTTCATTTAATAGGCCATAGTCAGGGCGGTTCCACTGCTAAAATGCTGGAGGTGTTATTGCAAACCTCATTTGAGGGTGATGACTCTCCCCTGCTTTCAAATGAATTTGCTGGGTGGATCGCAAGCATCACCACTATTTCTACTCCCCATAATGGCACCACTCTCGTACCGCTCATGCTGGATGTTTTTCCCTTCGCGCTAAATTTGGCTCCCTGGTTTGGGGGAATTGATAATGAGAAAATTGACGATTTATATAGTTTTGACTTAGAACACTGGCATTTAGAAAAACGACCCAATGAGTCCCTAAAAGAATATTATGTTCGAATTGCCCAATCACCTGTGAGCAATGAAAAAAATCTATGCACCTGGGATTTATCAATTGAAGGCGCTGCAGAATTTAATAACAGTTACCACGCCGATAAGGATGTCTATTATTTTTCTATCCCCACATTTTCCACAATAAAGAAAAATAATGGCCCCACACATAAACCTGATAAAAATATGTCATTTCACCTCTGGCCTATTGGAATGCTTATAGGAAGTGATGAAAATTCTCCAGATAGCAGTTGGTACGAAAATGATGGAATTTGTAACACGGTTTCCATGACAACAATTGGAGATGTTAATATGCCCCTTTACTCTGGCAAGGCTGAAAAAGGTTCTTGGGTAACAATGCCGCGCCTCAATTATGACCATCAAGCGATAGTTGGGCATAATGTTAGCAAGCCTGAAAGAGATGATCTGATTGTATTATACAAAAATCACTGCAAATTATTATATTCTCTTAAATGACCATTTTTAACAAAGCTGTGATTTTCGATATGGATGGGGTAATTCTGGATACAGAACCTCTGTATACCAAAGCTGAAATCCGTTTGTTTAGAGAATACGGTGTTACAATACCCGAAGAAGATTGGTCGTTATTTCGAGGATGTGCAGAACAAGATTTTTTTGATCTCAGCATGAAACGCTACAAAATAACGGAAGATAAAAATGTTTTTATGGAAAAAGGTCGAGCGTATGTCCGTGATGAATTTATGAAAAGCTTGGCCTTTATGCCTGGTTTTCATCAGTTGCATAAAATGGTAAAGCAGCATTACAAAATTGGACTGGTAACTGCATCTCCCAGGCACAATTTAGACTGGCTTCGCACACTTATCGAATTAGATGATTTATTTGAACATATCATTTCCGGCGATGATACAGAAAGGAACAAACCCCACCCCGAACCATATCTCGCTATGATGGGGCGGCTCCAGGTTAAACCGGAAAATACGGTAATTATTGAAGACTCTCTCCACGGTATTCAATCTGGCTTGGCAGCTGGCGCATTTGTCATAGCCAAAACAGGATCTGTTCCCGATTCACAGCTATCCATTGCACACCGTGTGATTTCTCGTTTGGATGAAATTACGCATATTATGATTGAAGAATTATTGCAGGGGAATAAATAATGTTGTAATATACAATAATGAACATTCCAGAACTTCTTACGGATTTAACCATTCATTATAATGCCTTATTAAGGCAATACGCTTCCCAATTATCCCTTACCGCTCCACAGGCTTTTCATCTTTTGGCTATTTCAACCGATGGCATTTCTATGTCTAACCTGGCACATAAACTGGGATTAGATAATAGCACTCTCACGAGGAATATACAGAAGTTGGATAAATTGGAGCTGGTTCTAAGAAAAAAAGATAGTTATGACAAAAGGGTATTAAAAGTCCATCTTACTGAGAAAGGAAGAACTATTGTTACACAACTTGAATCCTTCCTGGTTGATTTGAATTATTCTATGCTGAAACATATTGATTTAGACGATCAAGAAAATATACCTGAAATGTTAGAAAAGCTGGTGTGGGCAATGGATTGCATCAGGGAGAAGTGATTGTGGCGAAGAAAAATAATTCTGAATTTGCTACTCATCTACTTAATTGGTATGATAGTCGTCGATGTAATTTCCCCTGGAGAGATTGCAATGATCCCTATAAAATTTATTTATCTGAGGTGATGTTACAGCAAACGCAGGTTGCCACAGTGTTGCCCTATTACAAAAAATGGATACAAAAATTCCCCACAATACAGTCAGTTGCCAAAGCCACACAGGAACAAATACTAAAACAATGGGAGGGATTGGGATATTATAGCCGTGCTCGTAATTTTCATAAATCCAGTCAGATTATTGCTGATAGTTTTAATGGTATTATTCCCTCTGATCCAGATGAATTTTCTAAATTGCCCGGGGTGGGACCTTATATTTCAGCGGCTGTAATGTCCATTGCCTTTCATCAGCCCCTTCCTGCGGTGGATGCAAACGCTATCAGAGTGGCAGCGCGGATGGAAATGATTGATTTACCTTATCCTAAAAATTCAAATATAATTTACAATTACTATGAAAACCATATTCCAATAGATAGACCCGGTGATTTTAATCAGGCAATCATGGATTTGGGGCGTGAAATTTGCACAGCAGGCAATCTTAAGTGTAGCGCCTGTCCTGTAGCTGTGTTTTGCAAGGCCCTGGTTGATAATTCTGTTGACAAATTTCCAATTAAGGTGAAGCCACCAAAAAAACCACATTACGATATTGCTGTTGGCATAGTTTGGAATAAGGGTCAAATATTAATTTCTAAACGACGAGAAAATGGACTGCTTGGTGGCTTGTGGGAATTCCCTGGTGGTAAAATTGAAACAGGTGAAAATGCCCAGGAATGTATTATTCGAGAAATCAAGGAAGAGCTGGGAGTTCAGGTTCAGCCCACCTCCCTTCTAAAGCAAATTAAACATGCCTATACCCATTTTTCTATCACCATGGATGCTTATCACTGTGACTACCTAAGCGGTTCGCCCAAAGCTCTGGGCTGTGATGGTTGGAAATGGATTAATCCAGAAGATATTAAGCGGCTTCCTTTCCCAAAAGCCAATCACAAGCTGTTTGACAAGCTTTTTATTGAAGATGGTATATGTTAAAATTTAAACTATTGTCATTGGTATTATATCTAAGCGGGTTTTTGGCATTTATCTTGATAGCCATTATTTTAATTTTATCTGGTTTTATTTTTCTCCCCCTATTTTACGGTTCTGTAAAAATTTGCTGCCGATTTATGATGGCTTCTTTATTACTATGGCCCAAAATAAGAGGGGAATTTCCATCAGATGGTACCTATATAATTATGATGAATCATTCAAGCTTTCTTGATGTTTTTATTTTTCCTCTAATTCCAAAAGGTGCCTGGACAGGCATTACGGCTGTAGAAAATTTTAAAATACCTGTTTTTTCCTCAATTATTAAGCGAATTCAGGCTATCCCTATAGAACGGAAAAACCGTCAGGCTGCCTTTGAAAGTATTAAAAAAGCTGAAGATGTATTAAAGCAGGGTATTCATATTGGCATTCTCCCCGAAGGCACCAGACCATTAGATGGAAAAATGAGGGAATTAAAAAAGGGGGGGTTTCACATGGCAATTAATACCAATACCGCCATATTGCCCGTTGGGGTTTCAGGTGCTTATAGTTTTAAACCAAAAGATAGGTGGTGGATGAAACCGGGGTCAATTTCTATAAACATTGGCGCTCCCACCAACGTTTCAGAATATTCAGATTTAGGAATAAATGGTCTTAAAAATAAAGTTGAAACGAAAATTAAAGAATTATTAGGAGAATCACATGAAATTAAATGAAATGAATATTGTAATTACAGGGGCTAACGGTACTGTAGCCTCAGAATTAATATCTAATTTTTCAAACAGAGCTGCTTTTGTAGTGGGCACTGTAAGACAGCTTTCGGAAAATGTTGAAAATGAAAATAATTCAGCCATTATTGAAATGGATCCCCTGGATCATTATTCTATTGGAAATGCCATTTCTTGGATAAATGATGAGGTGGGAAATGTTCACGCCTGGCTTAATATTGTTGGTGGATTCACCATGGGAAATCATGTAGAAGAGGGTCATGATGATTGGAATTATATGTATAATACAAACTTTATGACTACTCTGAATTGTTGTCAACAGATTCTGCCAAAAATGAAGCAAAATGATTGGGGGAGAATTGTGAATATGGGGGCCCAAGCGGCTGTTAAAGGGATGCCCCTCACCGGACCATACTCCACCAGTAAAGCTGCTGTTCACATGCTTACTAAAATAATCGCTCTGGAAAATGGGAATGGAATTACCTGTAATGCCCTATTGCCCGGCATTATTGATACTCCCGCTAATAGAAATCAAATGCCTGATGCTGACCACGGCAATTGGGTGAGCCCTAAACAAATAGCTTTGAAAATTGAATCCTTATTATTATCCGAAGAAAACGGATCATTAATTCATCTTTAGGGCTTTTTCTTAAGCTTCTCAAATACATAGGTGTTCACCATAATAGACAGGGGAACGCTGATAAACAACCCCACCCCAAGAGGAATGATGGAAATCAGTACAATGATGGACATTACTGCCCCCAATAAAAATAATTCCATCACATAGCCTTTGGTTATGGCGGCACTTTTCTTCACCGCCTCAACAATACCGCACTCTTCATCCACCAAAAAATAATCATAAAATTGGAATCTTAAAGAAATATATACAAAAGGTATAATAATAATTAATATTGGAATTACCATAGACAGCCCCTCAAATGATTCTATGGTTGGGAGGGTGTCTAAATCTACTGAAATTGAGGATAGCAAGAGAACAATTCCTGGAATAGCTGCAACCAATAATATTGTTATAACCAATAGCGATGCCATTAAGTATGGTATTAATAAATGAAAGCTGCTAAATAACTGAGGGAATTCTCCACCTTGATTGTGCATTAAATTTAAATATATTCTCAACATTCCCAGATTAAGCCCCATTTGAAATAAATAAGCTGCAATGGTAAATAGAATAGATTGAGCGGTAAGATCTTCAAGCAGCCTATCTTGTATTATGCCCAAAAACAAATTAAGTGCAAATATAAATACAATTGCCAAAACCAATAATCCAAAATTGGGTTTCAATTTATTCCAGGAACTGGTAATTATTTCTCTTTTTGAAAAGTCCATTAATTTCCTTTTATTAGATGGAATAAAATTAAAATCAATAATGTTTATGTTTATACTTTTTTCAAAAGAATTTGTACTCATCCCTTGCCGATTTGTCCACCTGCCTACATTTTATTTCAGTGGTTTGTGGGTGAAATATTGTTGAACGGGTCCTTTATTATTTGTGTTTATCTGTGTTCATTTGTGGTTAATTTAAAAAGTAGAACTTCACTTAAAAAATATACTTATGAAAATACCCTTTACCAAATGCCACGCCAATGGAAATGATTTCATTCTTATTTTATCAGAATATTTCCCCGAAGTAGATGATAAAGAATCCATAATTCAACGATTATGTAACCGCCATACTGGCATAGGCGCAGATGGATTATTTATTATTTCTCCCTCTGAAAAAAACGATTTTTCCCTTGATTATTATAATTCTGACGGATCCTGGGAAACTTTCTGTGCAAATGGATCGCGATGCGCATCACTGTTTATGTATCAGTCTAGAAAGGTTGAGCAAAAAATGACGTTTGAAACAGGAGCGGGTATGTATTGGTCTGAAATTAAAAGTGAAGGAATGGTTATGATGGGTATGAGAACACCCGAATATAAATCTAAAGCGCTTAATCCAGAAGGATGTGCTGGATTTTTTGTTAATAGCGGCGCTCGTCATTTTGTATGTGAATCAAATAATTTAGACGAAGAATATGTTACCAATATAGGAAGGCGAATTCGCCACCACCAAATATTTCAGCCCAAGGGTATTAATGTTAATTTTTATAAACTAGAAGATGACGGGACTATACAAATTAGAACCTATGAAAAGGGTGTTGAACAAATGATGCTCTCCTGTTCTTCGGGGTCAACCGCTGTGGTATTTCACCTATCCCACAGTCTTGGATTATCTTCCCCTATAACTACCGCCTCCCCCGGTGGAAAACTCCGATTTACCTTTGATAAAAATTGGAAAGATGCCAGCTGTGAAGGTCCTGCAGAAATTTTATTTTCCAGTGAATTTTCATCTTTCCACTCAGACTATGCATAAAATCGGGATATTGTTTGATTTAGATGGAGTGATTTATCAGGGGGATTCTCTAATTTCTGGCGCAAAGGAATCAATCAACCTAATTCGACAAAACAATATCCCCTTCCGCTTTATTACCAATACTACCCGAATGACTAAAAAGAATTTGATCACCAGGCTGCAATCAATGGGTTTAACTTTAGACGTTGAGGAAGTTTTTGCCGCTCCCCATGCTGCTGTAGAATATTGTAAAATCAAGGGTTATAAAAAAATTGCGCTGGTCGTACCAGATAAAGATATGGAGGAGGATTTCTCAGATTTTGAATTACATGCTGAAAACCCACAAGCTATTGTCTTAGGAGATATGGGCAATCAGTTTAGCTTTGATCTGTTAAATACTCTATTTAACAAAATACTAAATGGGGCTGAAATAGTGGCAATGCATAAGAACAAATTTTGGCATTCGGGTAATGAGCTAACCTTAGATTTAGGCGCTTTTGTTGCGGGCTTGGAATTTGCCACAGGAAAAGAAGCCGTAGTCATTGGCAAGCCTAATCCCCACTTATTTCAGCTGGCAGTGACGCCCTGGGGGCTGCCCTTTAAATCAATTTATATGGTGGGTGATGATATTGATGGTGATATTCGTGGCGCCAACAATGTGGGTATGCAGTCCGTTTTGGTTAGAACTGGAAAATATAGGAGAGAAAGTCTAAATTGCTCTGCAATCAAACCGGACTATATTATCAATTCCGTGGATGATTTGCCTGAACTATTGCAATTAAATTGAACCTGACAGGTGAATAAGTGCCAATTCGCCTGCTTTATAAATATCCACTTCCTCGAAGTTTTTTAACCCTTGTAGCACCTCCACCTTATCACCTAATGAAATGGTTACAAATGGTATAGACAACAACTCCAGGGTGTCTTGTAAAGCATAAGCTGATTTTTGCCATGGTCCGGGAAAAAGAAGCAGTCCACAAATTTTGTTGCGCTGCCTTTGAACTATATTGACTGCTCGGGATTCATCATTGGTTTGAATAATCTTCAGTTTCAACTCTAACCCGTTTGCCACTTTACGCAAATTTTTGTTTAGTTTGTCTAAAGTAATATTTGGATTGGCTTCTATTTTTCTATGACCTAATAAATTCATATTAGGTCCATGGATAACAAGAATGTTTTTCTGCATTGGTTTTTGAGTCATGATAATAATTTCTGCCTATACATATTTACAATTTTTTCATGGCAGGGAAAGGCAAGTTTTGGCAGTTCGTCAAATGGAAACAAAACCGCCTCTTCAGCATCATCCCCTGCTTTCAGTGAAGACCAATCCTCAATTTGTATTTCCAGCCCCATTAGTAAAATATCTCCAAAGACGGTATTAAAATGACTGCATGTACCCAGCAAATTACTCACACTTCCTTGTAAGTTTGTTTCTTCTAAAAGTTCTCTTATTGCGCCCATTTCAGGCGTCTCTCCTCTTTCTATAAATCCACCAGGCAAGCCCCACATTCCCCTTCCGGGATCAACTGCCCTTTTCACTAACAGCAATTGATTTTCATGCATGCATATTAAAGTGGCTGTTGGTTTTGGGTTTTCATAATGGATGGCGCTGCAATGCAAACAAAAATATCGCTTATTGCCATCTTTTTCTCCAAACTTATTTTTTTTGCCGCAATTTGAGCAGAATTCTAAATATCCCATATTTGAAATATAAGGCAGATTTCATCATTGTATAAAGATAGATAAAAATGCTAATATTTACGCCCTATGAATAAACAAAAAACAATACTTGCTGTAGGCTCTATAGCAATTGATACACTGGAAACGCCCCATGGTAATCGACAAGATATTTTGGGCGGATCTGCAACTTATTTCTCAATTTCCGCAGGATTGCTGGCTCCGGTAAAGTTAGTGGGGGTCGTTGGCGACGACTATCCAGAAGAGGGTTGGAAGTTATTTCAATCGCGGAATATAAATACCGATAATATACTTGTTGAAACTGGTTCAACCTTTCGCTGGGGTGGTAAATACAGCGATGATTATTCTACGCGGGATACCCTCTTTACTGAATTGGGCGTATTTGAGAATTTTACTCCCTCCATTCAGGAAGCCGACCGATTATCTCCACTAGTCTTTTTAGGAAATATCCACCCGGATCTACAATCGTCTGTAGCCAAATTAACTCCCTCCGCAGAATATATTGTAACCGATACCATGAATTTATGGATTGATCTTTTCCCTGAAAAATTAAAAGAAGTGTTGAAGCTTTCTACAATATTGCTCATAAACCACGAGGAAGCCGAACAATATACAGGGCGATCAAACATTTCCGATGCAGCCAGCGATCTATTATCTGCAGGGCCAGATATTGTGGTCATTAAAAAAGGTGCCGACGGTGCTTATCTGGCACAGGAAAATAGTCGTCATTCAGTTCCTGTTTTCCCTATTAATCAGGTGATAGATCCAACGGGTGCTGGTGATTCTTTTGCAGGCGGTTTTATGGGCTATCTTTCTCAGGCAAGTGCACCCGATTTTCTTGAAGCCGTTATAGTTGGCTCTGCAATGGCTTCATTTTGCGTTGAAGGGTTTGGGGTTGAATCTCTCTTACAAGCCACACCAAAATTGCTTGCCCACAGAGTAGAAACAATTAAAAATTCCATGGTTGAAAAGGTATAATTATTGATGTCAGTCTCTCCCCCTACCTATTCAGAATTGGAGGTTGTAAAAAATGAATATGCCGACAGAGATTATGATGTAAAAATATCAATCCCTGAATTTACCTGTGTGTGCCCAAGGACCGGTCAACCTGATTATGCAACTATTGAAATTATTTATGTCCCCGACCAATTAATTGTGGAGCTGAAATCTCTTAAGTTATATATTCAGCAATTTCGCAATCTGGGTATTTTTCATGAGAGTGTTACCAATAAAATTTTGGATGATTTCCGCAAAGCCTGTAAACCGAGAAAAATAGACGTAATTGGTCGTTTTAATCCTCGAGGCGGAATAAGCACTATTGTTGAAGCAGGTTGGGAAGAATAGGTTTTATCATTTTTTAGCAACTATGATTTTTTTCAAATTCTTACTATACTGCTAAAAACAGCCGTATAACGGGAAGCGAAAAAACAAAGGATGCTGTCGTAAGTGCAGTGTTAATGAATAGTTACAAAGAAAATAGAGATATATTTCAATCCGTATATACTGCACAAAACCGCAGTATAACAAGAATCGGGTTGCAGTATATACAGGGTTATATGTTAATTAAGAATAAGGGGTAATTAAATGCCTAATGGCGGTCCAGATTGTTGCGGTAATTGTTCTCATAACAAGTCAGTTCAGAAAATGGCACACCCTCAACCAGAACGGACAGAAGAGTTTTGGGAATTATCACATTGCACTTTACGAGATGTAAATATATCGAATCCATTTTGGACATATTGTTCTAATTTTAATTATGGGAAAAATCCTGAAAAAAGAAATTTATCAGAAAAAATAATTGGATTTATTACAGCAAGTGGACTTTACGAAGGGTATGTTAGAATTCCTTGGAATGATAAATTAGAACCAAAAATATCAACATCTACCATCTGTTCTATTTGTAAAAGAATGGTTGATTATGGGATAGATGTTAATCATAAGGGGGATGTTATTGGTTTTTGCACTAATAAACATTATTTAAAATGGTGGGTCACTATTCACGGGAAAAATGACTATAATCCTGATAATTATCAATCTCCGGAAGAAAAATATCCAAATATTTTTGAAGTAAACATTCTAGATGAAATTAATGATAAAATGACACGTGGAATAGCAAAAAAGTCTTTTATTAATTTGTCTAAAAAAACACTTTCGATTAATGAGTTTATTAATTCTCTAATAAACGATTTAGATAAATTAGGAAAATTTACATCTGAAACTAAAATTGTAATTGAAAAACTAAAAGAACGAGCAATATATGAGTCAAATAGAAGACAAAATAATTAGTAGTCTATTAACATATAACCCCCACTCCACCGGACGGCTTAACTGCGGGGCGTGATTTTGAGATTTGAGACAAAATGAAGATTTGTGTAACAAGAAAATTTAGTGGAATGAACACGCCGTCCGCCACGCCTACATTTCATTACGGCGGACAAGCCGGTGAGTTTATTCGTTAGACGGTTTGCATGTCCTTTAATCGTCTAACCGTAATAAGCAAAGGACTAAACATAGGAGATTAATAAAGTGGAATGGTATTTAAAAGTTGTTAGAGATAATTATGCAAACTTTAATGGCAGGGCAAGTAGGCAAGAATATTGGATGTTTTTCCTGTTTAATATGATTTTTGCGATAGTAATATTGGGTATCGATATTATACTTGGCTTGGGCTTCCTTAATATGGTTTATTCCATTGCTGTAATGATTCCTGGGCTTGCCGTTGGGATTAGAAGATTGCACGATATTGGTAAAAGTGGTTGGATGGTGCTTATAATATTAATTCCACTAATTGGACCAATTTGGCTAATTATTTTAGCCGCTACTGATAGTAATCCAGGTGAAAACAATTATGGCCCAACACCAAAAGATTGATTTTAGGCATTAATTCACCATCTAACCCCCACTCCACCCAGCCTGCATTTACATCTACACTTCGTTACGATGTACAAAGCATTTCGGCTGGCAGGCTGACGGCAATGAGAAGCAATTATGAAATTAGCAGGCTTGTCCGCCGTAGCCTTGGCGTAGGCGGGTGAGTTTAATTGTTAGAAGGTTTCAATTATTTTAACCGCCTAACACAACAATCAATTGAAAAGATAGAAAAAAGTAAAATGAAAAAACAACAAATCACAAATTCAAAGACAACAATTTGGTTTTTGACAATCGCTTTGTTTTTGGTAATTTCTTTGCCGCCGGTTTACGCTGGTAACGACTCTACATCAACCACCCTAGACGGGAAATCGTTTAATGGCAAGATATTCTGGGATAAACCTCTAATTAACTGGCTTCGTTTTAAAGATACTATAGAATTTAAAGATGGTATGATTTCATCTACGCTTTCTCTGAAAAGTGGTTACAAACCTGCATCTTATAATACAAAAGAAGAAAATGGGAATATCATTTTTACAGCACGAGCCATTAGAGACGAAGGTGACTATTTTGACTGGGTTGGTATTTTTGACGGTGAGTTGCTTATCGATGTAAAAATGGCGTGGACAGAAGATGGTGGTACACGTAACTATGTATTCAAACAGAAGTAATGTGTATCCCATTTATTACTTCTAAAGGTGAATAACCGCCAATGCTATCAATCTCTGCCAAGGCTAAGATGATCAATAGGTTGTGGCGGACAGGCAAGAAAATTTAGTGGAATGAAATAGCCTGGCAACTGCCGGGTGAGCTTGTTCCTATGAAAAATAATTGGTCAACCTATATTAATCCCGTGGCACTATAATTATTGATAAAGATTGAATTTTCTATTCTTTATTAAAGATATATTTAAAAGCACGTAAAACCATTGAATAATTATAAATTATTAATTATATACATGATGGTGCCATCCCTCTGGATATTTTTTTGTTCCTGCCATAAAAACCTGCCTTCTAATTCTAATTTTATTATTAACGCAGAAATTTCAGGAATAAATGGCGGTAGGGCAGAACTTGCTAAAATTGATTTGCACAACAATGAAAAGATTGTTGTGGGTTTAACAGAAATTGTGGATGGCAAGTTTAGGTTTAATGGATCATTGCATAGCCCCTATCTTCATTCCATAATTATAAATGATTCTATCAGCGACATACATATATTTTTGGAATCTGGAAATTTTAAACTCACCGGAAATATTAATAACCTAGAAAATTTAACGTTTTCTGGTTCAAGAGAAGACAGTTTATTTCGTTCGTTTCAAATAGATTCTATTTTTAATAGAGAGGTCGGAATGGAAATAATGATGAAATATCCATCTTATACTTTTGCTTCATTTGTTGCCTACTATCAGTTTCAACTTTATAATATCCCAATAGATTCGATGGAAATTATTTTAGAAAGTTTTGATGAGTCGGTACAAAAATCTGTTTATTTTAAGCATTTGGTTCGCTTGTATGAAAAGTTGACACAGGTTAGTATTTCTATGAAAGCACCTGGGTTCAATATGGTAGACAACAATGGAAATTCTGTTGGTTTAAGTGATTTTATTGGCCAATATGTATTAATTGATTTTTGGGCTTCCTGGTGTGCACCTTGTAGAGAGTCTCATCCTAAAATGGTTCAATTATATAATTTATTTAAAGACAAAAACTTTACAATTATCGGAATTTCTGTTGATAAAAATAGAAATCAATGGTTAAAGGCGATTGACCAAGATGGTCTTGAATGGGTTAATTTGTCCAACCTGAATGGGTGGGATGAAATTTCAAATTCGTATGGAGTAAAGGCTATACCACAAAATTTTCTAATAGATTCTAACGGGGTAATAATTGATAAAAATATCGAGGTTGAATTAATTGAAGAAAGGTTAAATAAAATTTTAATCAATAAAGGTAATAAATAAACGAGTAATACACATTGATTATTTGATAAACCAATTTTGGTTAAAATCTATTTTTGCTTCTTTCCCCAGCTATCCCGAAGTCCCACCGTTCGATTAAAAACTAAGTTTTCCTGAGTTGAATCTGAATCCAAACAGAAATATCCATTCCTGAGGAATTGATAATTGATGCCCTGTTTGGCATCTGTAAGGCTGGGTTCTAATTTACAATTTTTACTTTTTGTCAGAGAATTTGGATTCAGATTGTCTATAAAATTGTCCCCACCTGCTTCAGGGTTTTCAACATTAAATAAGTTGTCATACAATTGTATCTCCGCACCAATTGCATGTTTGGCAGATGCCCAGTGCAGGGTGCCTCGAACTTTTCTACCATCATCTGACCACCCCCCTTTAGTTGCAGGGTCATAGGTACAATGAATTTCTATTACATCTCCATTCTCATTTTTAATAAAATCAGTGCAGGTAATATAATAGGCGTGTTTTAAACGGACTTCTCTTCCCGGTCCTAGGCGGAAAAACTTTTTTGGCGGGTCCTCCATAAAATCAGACCTTTCGATATACAGCTCATTGGAAAATGGGATCTTACGTTTACCTGCAGACTCATCCTCCGGATTATTATCGGCATCCAGTTCTTCTGCCTGACCCTCAGGATAATTGGTAATCACCACTTTAACAGGGTCTAATACCGCCATGACGCGCAATGCCCTTTTATTTAAATCTTCCCGGAGGCAGTGGTCCAATAATGCAATGTCAATTACTCCATCCCGTTTGGCAACACCAATTCGGTTGGCAAATTCACGAATTGATTCAGGGGTATACCCACGTCTCCGTAATCCTGAAATAGTTGGCATCCGAGGATCATCCCAGCCCTTCACATGGCAGTCATCTACTAACAATTTGAGCTTACGTTTGCTCATAATGGTATAGTTTAAATTCAGCCGGGCAAATTCAATTTGCTGGGGATGATAGACTCCAAGCTGATCCAAAAACCAGTCATATAATGGACGGTGATCTTCAAATTCCAGGGTGCAAATGGAATGGGTAATTCCTTCAATGGAATCTTCCAATCCATGTGCCCAATCGTACATTGGGTAAATGCACCAGTCATCACCGGTACGGTGATGGGAGGCATGGAGAATACGGTAAATCACAGGGTCCCGCATATTCAAATTAGGATGTACCATGTCAATTTTTGCCCGCAATACTTTTTCGCCATTACCAAATTCTCCGGCTTTCATTTTATTGAACAGAGTTAAATTTTCTTCTACACTGCGAGTGCGGTGAGGGCTATCAGCTCCGGGATCTTTTAATGTCCCTCGAGTATCCCGTATTTCCTCGGCAGACTGATCATCAACATAAGCTTTTCCAATATTAATTAATTGTACAGCATGCTCATAGAGTTGTTGAAAATAGTCGGAAGCAAAATACAATCGGTCTTCCCATTTAAAACCCATCCACTTTACATCTTCAATGATGGATTCAACATACTCCTCTTCTTCCTTCACCGGATTGGTATCATCAAAACGGAGATTACACTTCCCATTTGGATAATCCTCTGCAATACCAAAATTTAGGCAGATTGATTTTGCATGACCAATATGAAGATAGCCATTGGGTTCAGGCGGAAATCTTGTGTGTACCCTGCTCTCATTTTCTCCAGATTCCAAATCTGAATTAATGATGTCTCGTATAAAATTAGATTGTTGTTCGTTTTCTGTCATATTTTTTTGAATTTCCATCATGAAATATCAAACACTACCTATGAGATATCATGGTAAAAATGATTATTAAATTTGCACTTTTAACCTATTTATTGCTTCATCAACACCCAAAATATCAATGAGCAGGGGAATATCGGGACCATGGGCTGCTCCAAACAATGCAAGTCGTAATGGTGCGTAAAGATCTTTGCCTTTCACTCCTGTTTTTTCTGCTGTTTCGTTCACTAAAATTTTTATCTCTGCTTCTGTCCAATTGGATTTATTGGATAATTTTTTGGAGAAAAATGTCACTACTTTTTGAGAGGGTTCATTTCGCAAGAGATTTTTATCCTCATCCGAAAATTGTACTTCCGTATAAAAAGGAGTAGAATGTTCAATCATTTCATGGATTGTGTCAACCCGTTTTCGGGCATTTTCTACCACCGCCTGGAATTTCCCAACATCTGTTGTTTCCAATCCTTCAGCCTTAAAAACAGGCTCAGCATAATTCATGATTGTTTCAATAGGGAGGTTTTTTAAATACTGGCTATTCATCCATTTTAATTTTTCAATATCAAAAACTGCTCCGGATTTATTTATCCGTTTAAGTGAAAATTCTTTTTCTAATTCAGCAAGGCCGAAAAGTTCTTGCTCATTTTTTGGGTGCCAACCCAATAGGGCAACAAAATTAATAAGTGTTTCAGGTAAAAAGCCCTTGTTTAAATAATCTTCAACCGCAACATCTCCCTGCCGTTTTGAGAGTTTACTTTTATCTGGGTTTAATAATAATGGGAGATGTATGAACTTGGGCTGTTTCCAGTTAAAAAATTGGTACAATATAACATGTTTAGGCGTGGAGGGCAGCCATTCTTCTCCCCGCAATACATGGGTGATACCCATTAAATGGTCATCTACAACATTGGCAAAATGATAGGTGGGAAATCCATCAGACTTTATTAAAACCTGGTCATCCAGTTCTTCGCATCGAATCGCAACCCGTTCGCGCACCACATCATAAAAAAGCACCTCTTCCTCACCCGGCACCTTCATCCGGATTACATGCGGTTCTTTCTCCATCCGTTTCCGTGCTTCTGCTGCATCTAATTTTAAACATTGGCGATTATATTTTATAGTTTGTTTTGTTTCAGATTGTTTTTTTCGCGCTTCTTCCAATTTTTCCGCTGAACAAAAACATGGGTATGCTTTACCGTCTTCCAGCAAAAGTTTAATCTGTTCGTTATAAATGGGGAGTCGCTCAGACTGAAAATAGGGGCCATAATCACCTCCTTGCACAGGACCTTCGTCAAAACTAATCTGCAACGCTTCAAATGTTGAAATTAAATTTTCAACAGCATTTTCTACTTTTCGAGATTGGTCCGTATCCTCAATTCGCAGGACAATTTTGCCACCCACTTTTTTAGCATAGAGGTAATTAAATAGTGCTGTACGGAGTCCCCCAACATGCAGGTGACCCGTGGGGCTGGGAGCGAATCTAACTTTAACTTCCATTGGAAATAAGAACTACCGCTGTTGCTGCAATTCCTTCACCTTTACCAATAAAACCTAAGTTATCAGTAGTAGTAGCTTTTATAGAAATCTGGTTCAACTCTGTAGAAAGAATTTTGGCAATATTATTTCGCATTTCCAAAATATAGGACGCTAAAGCAGGCTTTTGTAGAATGATCACCGAATCAACATTTTCGATTGAATATCCTTTTTCCTTTATCAGCGTAAAGGCATGTGCCAAAAATTTTCTGCTGTCTGCATTTTTCCAGGAGGGATCATTAGAGGGAAAATGTTTGCCAATATCGCCTAGAGCCAAGGAGCCTAATAGGGCATCAACTATAGCATGAAATAAAACGTCTCCATCACTATGTCCTTTGGAACCTTTGGGATAAGGAATAGAAACCCCTCCAATAATAAGAGGGGTTCCCGCTTCAAGCTGGTGTACATCATAACCGTTTCCGATGCGTGTAGGCAATGTAAAGAATTATCCTTTCAAATAATCTAAACAATTATCATGGAATCACCATAAGAGTAAAATCTGTATTTATTCTTAATCGCTTCTTTATAGGCTTTCAGGATGAAATCCTTTTTGGCAAAAGCGGCAGTTAACATCATCAACGTTGATTTTGGCTGATGTAAATTGGTAATGAATTTATCACACATTTTAAAATCATATGGAGGATAAATGAATTTATCAGTCCATCCTTTTCTTGATGTTATTTGAAAACCTGATACAACAACCGTTTCAAGAGTCCGCACTGTTGAAGTACCAACAACACCAACCTTTTTTTTATGGGATTTAGCCTTATTAATAATTTCTGCGGTTTCTGGTGGAACATGAAAATATTCTGAATCCATTTGATGTCTGGTTAAATCCTCAACCATAATAGGACGGAATGTTCCCAGCCCAATATGGAGGGTCACATAAGCTAACTTAACACCCTTTTTTTCCATTCTATTTAATACAGATTTAGAAAAATGAATCCCAGCAGTGGGTGCTGCAACCGATCCCCGTTCAGCGGCATATACGGTTTGGTAATACACCTTATCTTCAGGTGTTGATTCCCGATCAATATAAGGTGGCAAAGGTGAATGACCAGCCTTTTCAATAAAGGGATACAGGGATTCTGCATCAGATTCAAATCTAAGCACCCGTCCACCGGACACCGTATTATCAATTACATCACAGGATATTTTTTTACTGAACCAAAGCTTATTCCCAATGCGGACTTTCCGAGCAGGCTTCACCATGGCCTCCCATAAATCATCTGCCAACTCCCGCAGTAAAAACACCTCTACTCTTGCATCGGATTTATCTTTGTTGGCATACAATCTTGCAGGATATACCCGGGTGTTATTCATTACCAGAACGTCGCCCTTATTAAAATAATCAACCACATCTTTAAATTGACGGTGTTCAATTGTTTGTTCAGCTCGATTTAATACCATCAGTTTACATTCGTCTCTTTTTTTCAGAGGATCCTTGGCAACTAGCCTTTCTGGAACTTCTAATTCAAACTCTGATAATCTTGGTGGTTTTTCTACAGATCCAAAAAACATACACTTCCTTTCATTTAAAATAATTTAACTTGATCATTTTCATCCGGTTTTTCAACATCCAGATAGGTAAAAGTTTTATCTAACGCCTTTCTTCCCCTGGATGTTCTTTGGATAAACCCCTCCTTGATTAGATAGGGCTCATATACTTCTTCAATTGTTCTGGCATCTTCAGAAATTGCTACACCCAGCGATTCTAACCCAACGGGGCCACCATTGAATTTTTCAATAAGGGCGGAGAGGATTCTCCGATCCATATCATCCAAGCCCTGGTCATCAATACCCAGTCTGGTAAGAGAAGATTTTGCAACTTCAACACTAATAACACCATTGGATTTTATCTGTGCAAAATCTCGCGCCCGGCGCAAAATACGATTTGCAATTCGGGGTGTCCCCCGGCTGCGTCGGGCAATTTCTGCAGCACCATCTACATGAATTTCTATTTCTAATATTTTTGCAGACCGGGTAATTATTTCCAATAAATCTTCATCTTCATAAAAATCTAAACGCAATACCACGCCAAACCTATCCCGCATTGGGGATGTGAGATTTCCCAGCCGGGTGGTTGCCCCCACTAAAGTAAAGGGGTTCAAATTTAACTGAACAGACCTTGCGCTTGGGCCTTTATCAAGCATAATATCAATGGTAAAATCTTCCATCGCCGAATAGAGGTATTCTTCTACCACGCTGGAAAGACGATGAATTTCATCAATAAAAAATACATCCTTTTTTGAGAAGTTAGTTAAAATTCCCGCCAGGTCTCCAGGTCGCTCCATTACTGGTCCCGAAGATACTTTTATGTTTACGTTCATTTCTCTGGCAATGATTCCTGCCAAGGTTGTTTTCCCAAGTCCTGGAGGTCCAAACAATAAAACATGGTCTAATGCCTCATCTCTTTGGGCAGCAGCTTCAATATAGACTTTTAAATTCTCTACTGTTTCCCTTTGGCCAATAAAGTCATCAAAACAACTGGGGCGTAACGATTGCTCGTCTAATACGTCCTCTTCGAATTTATCTGGTGATGTAATTTGATTGCTGTCTTTGTAGGATTCTATCATAATGCCTAGCCTGTAATTTACAAAATTTTAAACCCTGGTGGTTAGTATTGAATTAATTTATGGATTTATTTTTGATTTTCAGGTGTTAATTATTCAGGACATGCTCAATAATTTTCTGAGCTATTCTATCTTTTCGGTCTTTTTTTAATTCAAGTTGATTTCCAGATTTGCTGAAAATTGTTACACGATTAGTAGAAGATTCAAAGCCAGCACCTTTTTCATTGGCATAATTGAGGACAATATAATCTACCCCTTTTTCACTTAATTTTCTCTGTGCTTCAGATTCTCCATCATGGGTTTCCAATGCAAAAGCGATCACTTTTCCCTTTGTTTTTCCCTTAATGGATTTTAGTATATCCAACGCCGGTTTGAGCTCGATAGATTCATTTTCACTATTTCGTTTTATCTTTTTATCAGAGGGATTAATTGGGGAATAATCTGCAACTGCTGCAACCATAAATAAATAGTCGACATCTATACAATTGGATTGTACTGAATCCGCCATTTCTTTTGCTGTTTCTACGTAGATCATTTCAGCTTCAGGGAGGGGGGGAAGGGATACAGGTCCTGAAACAAGTTTAACCTCTGCACCCAAATCCCTAGTAGCTTTTGCCAAAGCATAGCCCATTTTTCCACTGGAACGATTTGAAATAAAACGCACGGGGTCAATGGCCTCCCGGGTTGGTCCTGCAGTAACCAATACTTTCTTTCCCACTAAAGGCAAGGGTAACTCAAATAAAGTACGGATTCCATTCATAATCACACTAACATCAGGAAGTCTTCCTTCGCCCTCATGTAGGCTGGCAAGCTGCCCTTCTTCAGGATCTAAAACTAAACTACCGTTTTTTCTCAGTTTATCTACTGCATCCATTGTGGCTGGGTTTTGCCACATTCTAAAATTCATTGCTGGGGCAAATAAAGCAGGCTGTTCACAAACAGAGAGGGTGGTACTCACCACATCGTCTGCCACTCCATTAGCCGCCTTACAAATAGTATTCGCCGTAGCAGGTACCACCACAATGGCATCCAGTTTTATTGCCATTTCGATATGTTCTAGTCCTGCTTTGGGAGTGTTTGGAAACATTTCTGTAATAACTTCATGATCGGTGAGAGCGGCAAAGGTTGCCCTGCCAACAAATTCCAATGCTGATTTGCTCATCATCACTTGTATATTAGCACCCTCCTTCCGGAGCAGACGAACTACTTCGCAAGCCTTATAGGCTGCTATCGACCCTGTTACTATTATGAGTATGTTTTTATCTTTCATTTTTAATGCAGAACATCAACCCATCCCGAATCGGCAACAAAGTATTAAACACCCGCTCATCATTTTGAATAAATTCTCCGGTTTTTCTCAGCGCTTTAGCATCATCATCCTGGGGCTCTAATACATCCCCGCCCCAGAGCATATTATCTAATACAATTGCCCCACCATTTCGCATCAAAGTGAGACAACGTTTATAATACTCTAAGTAATTGGTTTTATCTGCATCAATAAATGCCATATCAAAACTGGTGGATTTCAACTGCTCTAAACTGGCTAAAGCTGGCCCCCTATGAATAGTAATTTTGCTTCCATTTTTTGATCGATCAAAAAATGATTGGGCTGTATTAGCATGCTTTTCCATGAGTTCTAATGTGTGAATTTCCCCATCATCGGGTAATGCTTCCGCCATTTTTAAAGCGCTGTAGCCGGTAAAAGTACCCACTTCCACTATCCGTTTCGCTTGAGATAATTTTATTACAGACTGAAGAAAATTTCCAACCAGCTGCCCACAAATCATTTGGGGTACATCTTCATTTTCCCAGGTATATTTTTCTAATTCTATAAGTAATCCCGAGTCCGTACTGGATCGATCTTTACAATATTCCAGCAATTGCTCATTTTTTAATTCAGCTATTGGCAAGTAATTCTTTCAACTTTCCGGATTGATTCAATTGTAACAGCTTATCAAACCCGCCGATGTTAGTATCATTTATAGCTATTTGAGGCACAGAATAACCACCCGTTATTTTTACCAGTTCTTCTCTGCTAATCCCTTTTTCTTCTATGTTTATTTCTTCATATGACAAGCCCATGTCATCCAGCATCTTTTTTGCTGCTATACAGGACCCTCACCAGTTTGTAGAATATATTTTAATCATTTTTCCTCATCAATAATGGGTGGTAATTTAAACCATTCAATATTGTGAAAAGTAATTCTAAACTATAATAATTACGGAGAGCAGAATGATAAAAGTTGGGGACAAAGCACCAGATTTTACTTTATTAGACGCTGATAACAATTCAGTGTCATTATCAGATTTTACAGGAAAAAAGGTGGTTCTTTGGTTTTATCCAAAAGCCAGTACTCCCGGCTGAACAGTAGAAGGCAAGGGATTCCGGGATGAATTCCAAAATTATGAAGACCAGAACATTCAGATTCTCGGCTGTTCTGCAGACCCCCCAACTAAACAGAAAAAATTTGCGGATAAACATGGTTTTTCATATCTGCTCTTAAGTGATGAAAGCAGGGATATGCTGAAAGCCTACGGTGTTTGGGGGAAAAAGAAATTCATGGGTAGAGAATATATGGGAATTTCCCGTGCAACCATCATTATAGATGAAAAGGGTATTGTGGAAAAAGTGTATGAAAAAGTGTCCGTGAAATCCCATGCTAAAGATATTTTAAACGATTTTAAAGGATGACATCTTTCCATTTATAACCCGGGATAAAGATGTCATCCTTTTATCTTAGTCAGGGTAAATATTTTGCCAATAAACCATGAAAATGATGTACCCCTTTTTCATGTGTGGGTGAATATCTTCCTCTTTTATAATATCTTGATTTAATCCCTTTTTGAACACTTTGAACTACCGACTGATCTTCTAATTCAACCCTTTCTAATGTTGCATCGCCTTCTTGGGGCTGCGACATTGAGTTTATTGAAAATGACAAAAAGCGAACTCTGGTTTTTTCTTTTGAAATGGGTTCAATAATGTTCACAGATAATCCCCATGAATAAAAATTTAACATAATATTGGGAAATATCCAATAATACAAACCGTAGATTTTTCTGTTAAGAGTTTTGGGGTCATTCAATATTGGTATTTCTTTTTCACCCTCCGCGATTTGCAGTACCCCATTTTCTAATAATTGAGTTTCATAAGTACCCACATCAATATCCTTTGCCAATCCTTGATGTACAAAAGGTACATGGAAGCCTTCTAAATAATTTTCACAATAGAGCGCCCAATGGGCATCAATTTCCCAACTCGCCGAGTTATTTTCATCATAAGTAAGCTCATCAAAAGGGAAGTTGGGCAACCGCATTTCAATATCATTCAGAACCGGTGTTATATCAATACTAGGATTAAGCGATGCAAAAATAAATTGCTTCCATTGTAAGGTAGGTATGGATTGCAAATTATCTTTTTCCGTTGGAAAATTTTCAACATTTTCAAAGCCGGGCGTAGAATTAAATGTACCATCTAGATTATAGGTTCTGCCATGATAGGGACAGCGCAGTTTATTCACTTTACAAGGTTCATTGGTTACTAAATGGGAGCGATGGGTACAAACATTGGAATAGCAATTGATATTTTCACCTTTGTTTATAATAACCAAAGGTTCATCTATAAAGCCTTTTAGAAAGGTAAAGGGAAAAACTTTGGTGTTATCTAATCTGTGGACATCGGTAATAAATTGCCAGGAAGGGGTAAATATATTTTCTTTACTTTCCTTAAAAATATTCTCGTTTAGATAAAAATCTGATGGAAGGGTCTCAGCCTGGGCAATGTTGGGGTTTATGGTAATTTTTGGTGGCATAAATATTTCTTATTTGGACTACGCTGACTTTGTCAGTGTGAATTTATCTCAAGCTATTAATTGAATGTATTAAATTCCAATCTCTAATAAAATCGACTTAGTCGATTAACTCCAAATATTTCCTTTTGGACTGCCTAAATTGGGTCAATGTGAATTTAACACGGTTAATTCACTCAATATTTTACGATTCAATAAGTCTGCTTTGTACTACCTGTAACGCTTCATCTTTAGAAATTCTTTCCTGCTTCATGGTATCTCTATCGCGGATTGTCACCGTTCCATCTTCATTGGTTTGTCCATCAATGGTGATACAATATGGAGTCCCTGCTTCATCATGTCGCCGGTAACGTTTGCCAATGGAATGCTGCTCATCATAACGGGCATTGATGCCTGCTTTGAAAAATCCGCTCACCATTTCTCTGGCAATTTCCGGCAGGCCTTCTTTCTTCACTAGTGGCAGTACTGCCACTTTGATGGGGGCTAGTCTAGGGTGCAATTTCATTACTACCCGAGAGCTATCCTCACCATCGGCATTGGGAACGGTTTCTTCATGGTAAGCATCCAATAGATACACCAAGAGTCCCCGGGTTACACCGGCTGCTGGCTCAATTACGAATGGTGTATAGCGCCATCCGTTCTTACCAGTTTCAGGGTCTTGCTTTTGCTGATCAAAATAACTCAACTTAGTTCCGGAATGTTCAGCATGTTTTTTTAAATCATAATCGGTTCGACTTGCTACTCCTTCTAGTTCATCGAATCCCCAAGGGTATTCATATTCAATATCGTAACAGGCATCAGCATAGTGAGCCAGCTCATCTGTTTCATGAGCACGGTATCTAAATTTTTTGGGGTCATTTGCTAAATTCTGCCACCATTCCATTCGGCGGTCACGCCAGTAGTCCAACCATTCTTTTTGACTGCCCGGTTCCACAAAAAATTCCATTTCCATTTGCTCAAACTCGCAAGATCGAAATATAAAATGCTCTACCGTAACCTCATTACGGAAACTCTTTCCCATTTGTGCAATGCCAAATGGTACTTTCATGCTCATGGACTGTTGACAGTTGAGAAACTGCACAAACATGGCTTGAGCGGTCTCTGGCCGAAGATACACTGCTGATTTTTTAACGATTTCTTCAATGCCTGTCCGAAGTTCTTTTCCGTCTAATTCTTTGTTCTTTTCAACATAAGCAGTTATATCACCCAATACATCAATGGGGCCAATCTGGCTGCGGAACATCAAATTAAACTGCCGTTCATCACTGAGAAAGGGGCTCCCAAAAGTGGGGCTCACATAGCCGCGATATGGAAAAGTTTCAGCCGGTTTATTCCCTCCATTGGGAAAAAATCCCATGGTATTTTCATCAATTACTTTCATACCATACAAGGTTTTTCCATTTCGTTTCAATTCTATATTGAACCGTTTTTGAATTGCTGCTAAATAGGCTTTTGCCTGTCCCTTGTCGGCACATTCAATGGGGAGTTCATCGCCGGGTGTTGGGCGTGGTGCTTTATCTGCCCGAAACCGTTCCTTACTGATAAGGCAATCAACTAAGGGGTCAGAAAATCCTGCCAAATGTCCGGAAGCATGCCAAACTTTGGTATGCATAATAATGGAGGCATCAATGCCGATAACATCCTCCCGCTCGTGCACCATGGAGCGCCACCATTCATTCATAATGTTGCGCTTTAGCTCCACACCAAGCGGACCATAATCATAAGCCGATTTTAATCCACCGTAAATTTCACTGCTTTGGAATACAAATCCCCTTTGTTTAGATAGAGAGATTACTTTTTCCATTAAAGTATTAGAATTGTTTTCAGCCATTTAAATCCTTAAACATATTTTGCATATTAAACCTTTACCCTTGCTCGACTATTAAATCGGGGTGTTCAACTAAAAAGAATCTGTGCTTTAGCCCTATAATTTATAAAACCCATATTATATTAAGTAATTATGTGACCTTTCCTTTGAGTTAAAGCCTGTATTGGAATTGTTTTTTTATCCCCCCTAAAGGATTGGGTAAATTTTCACCCTGTTAATTTATTTTTCATGTGGACACCAATAGCTTGTGGAGTTATTATGCAGAAGCTTTTCTTTTTTTAAATTTTCGTTTTTTTGTTGGACCTTTTGCCTTTTTATCGGCAATAAGTTGAATAGCTGTTTCAAGCGTTAATGTAGTGGGTTCTATACTTTTCGGTAGGGTAGCATTAATTTTTCCATCGGTAACATACGCACCATATCGACCATCTTTAACTTCGATATTGGTTTTAGATTTTGGATCAACACCCAATTCTTTAATAACTCTGGTTCCTGATTTTGCTTTATCGGTTGCCAAAATTTCAACTGCCCTTTCTAAGCTTAAATCTAAAATGCTGTCTGGTGCCGTTACACTACGGGTGGTTTTTCCACAACGAATATAGGGTCCATATCTGCCAATATCAGATTTCACTACATCCCCGCTTTCCGGATGTTTACCTAAATCTAGGGGCAAATTAATTAGTTTAATCGCTATATCTGAGGTTACTTCTTCCATGGTCATTCCTGGTAATAGAGATTTCATTTTGTCACCCATTTGAATATAGGGTCCAAACCGTCCATCTTTTAATAAAACAGTGTCGCCAGATTCTGGATGAGTGCATATTTCCTTTGGACCTTCAGCTTTTTTCTTCAAACTTTCTAACGCACTGGCAAAACTTAATTCGCTGGGAATAGATTCATCCGGTAGAGTTGTGTTGGTTTCTCCATCTTGAATATAAACTCCATATCGCCCGATTTTTACGGTAATTGTTTTGCCGGCATCATCTGTCAATTCCATAATAGTACGAGATTTATCCTTATCCACTTCATTTTCTAATAAGGATTCCAATCCCGCCGTTCCATTCTCTCCTTTATAGAATTTGGTGAGAAAATCTTTAGACTGCATTTCATTTCGGGATATTGCATCTAATGTGTTTTCTAAATTGGCAGTAAATTGTAGGTTAACCATATCTTTGAAATTGCTTTCTAAAAATTGAACCACCGCATAGGCGGTAAAAGTTGGAATAAGAGCTCCGCTAACCTTATGAACATAGCCTCTGTTTTGAATATTACTCATAATTGCTGCAAAAGTTGAAGGTCTGCCAATACCCAAAGTTTCCAGCTCTTTTACCAATGAAGCCTCCGTAAATCGTGGGGATGGTTTGGTAAAATGTTGGTTGGGGATAAATTCTTTTCCATTTACAGATTCGCCCTCTTTCATAGGAGGTAAAATGGATTCTTTATCATCTTTTTCCTTGCTGGGATCATCAATATCTTCTACATACACCTTTAGAAATCCCGGAAATTCAATCACTTTACCATTGGCATTAAATAATGCGTTTTCATCTGTTATTTCTACGGTAGTTTTCAGCAATTTTGCTGATTTCATTTGACTGGCAAGTGTTCGTTTCCAAATTAGATCATAGAGTTTCCACTCTTGTCCATCCAATTTTCCCTGCACATCTTTAGGATTTTTAAATGTGGAACCTGCCGGACGGATTGCTTCATGAGCCTCTTGTGCATTTTTAACTTTACTCTTAAATGCTCTGGGTTTATCTGGGACATACTCTTTACCATATAATTTTTCAATGGCTTTACGGGAGGCTGTAAGTGCTTCATTAGAAAGGCTGATGGAATCTGTACGCATATAAGTGATATACCCCTCTTCATACAGTTTTTGGGCATTACGCATCACTTGTTGAGATGACATCCTAAGTTTACGTATGCCCTCTTGCTGAAGGGTAGAGGTAATAAATGGAGGGTAAGGATTTTGAGTAGTTGGCTTTTGTACTACCCTGCTTACTTTCCAGCTTGCCTTTGTAAAAGATTCAATTAATTCTTCCGCTTTACTTTTATTTAAAACCAATGGTCCTGATTTTATTAGGGAGCCTGTTTCTTTGTCAAAATCCTTACCAATCGCAATTTTTTGATTATCTAATTCTTTTAGTTTTGATTCAAAAGATTCCCCATGTGCATCAAACTCAGCGGTTATACTCCAATATTCACCTTCAATAAATCTGGATCGCTCCTTTTCTCTATCAACTACTATTTTAACTGCTGGAGACTGAACCCTGCCCGCCGACAAACCCCCCTTAACATTAAACCATAACTTTTTTGATACCAAATAGCCCCAAAGTCTATCTAAAATACGCCGGGCTTCCTGAGCGCTAACTAAAGATTGGTCAATTTCACGGGTGTGGTCAAAGGATTCCTGAATAGCTGTTTTAGTTATTTCATGAAATGCCAATCGCTTAACCGGAATTGTTGGTTTCAACAACTCTAACAGATGCCAAGCAATGGCCTCCCCTTCGCGGTCTGGATCAGTTGCTAAGTATAGTATATCTGCATTTTTTATTAATTTTTTTAACTGAGTAATGACTTTGGATTTATCTTTGGATGCCACATAGGTGGGTTTAAACCCATTATCTACATCTACTCCAAGGTCACTTTTGGGAAGGTCGCGAATATGCCCCACTGACGCTTCAATGGTGTATTCATCTCCCAAAAATCGTTTCAGTGTTTTCGCTTTTGAAGGTGATTCAACTATGATCAAATTATGTAAATCGGATGCCATATATATAAAACTTACGTCAAAGTGTAATGTATAAAGCAAATGGAATTTTTATATTTTTTATGAAAATATCGTGTAATTTTAACCATGCGATATAATGGTGCTCTATTAAAAATGGAAACTAAGTTGGCAAATCCCGTAGAATATGATCTACCCATAGGTGATGAGCTGGTTTACATGAATCACTTTATTGGGAAATACATTGCCTTCAAATGGCTGAAAGAAATCTGCTGTGTAGTCTGCGGGAAGAAAACCAATAAATCATTTGCTCAGGGATTTTGCTACCCTTGCTTTATTTCAGCCCCTGAAACATCCGAATGTATATTTAGACCAGAACTCTGCCAAGCCCAGGATGGAATTGCCCGGGATATGGGTTGGGCAGAAGCCCACTGCTTGCAGGAGCATTTTGTCTATTTGGCAATTTCCAGTGGGATAAAAGTGGGTGTAACACGCTCAGGGCAGGTACCTACGCGCTGGATTGATCAGGGCGCGTGGCAGGCAATCAAATTAGCACAGACACCCAATCGATATATTGCAGGACTCATAGAAGTTGCCTTGAAAGCCCATATTTCAGACCGCACCCATTGGCAAAGGATGCTGAAAAACCAACATATTGAAGGGGTAGAATTAATGGAAAAGAAAAAGGAAATGATAGCTCACCTTTCCTCTGACTTACAGAATTATGAAAGCGAAGAAAATGAAATTACGGAGATTAATTATCCGGTAAACGAATACCCTGAAAAAGTGAAAAGCCTCAGTTTTGATAAGCTGGAAGAAATCTGCGGCAGACTCTGGGGAATTAAAGGGCAGTACTTAATTTTTGATGATGGCACCGTGTTGAATATGCGCAAACATACGGGATATTTGGTGGAGTTGGAGGTTTAATTTACGCTTTGCTATAAGCATCTTTCAGCCAACCCTTCAATTCACCATCAATATCTGCTTCAGCAGTAATACTCACACAATGGGTCATCATGCCGCTGAACTGTTTGCCTTCCTGTAATCGTTTAGTAGATTCCACCCCTTTTAATATGAGACCCACATCCAAGCGGGATTTGGTGGAGGCTTTCAAAATAGCAAACTGCTTAGAACGGCGGAATGAAACATAGGATTTCCGTGGCGCTAATTCCACATCAACTCCTAATGATTGGATGAAGTCTCGTAGAATTTCATACCAAGGCAACAAGACCGATTTTCCCGCTTTGAATTGATCTGCAATCATCTCCTCGTTTGATTTTGGCTTTTCAAATTGTTCACGATGTTTAAAAGCAATAATATTGGCATAGCCATGGGTGAGTCCATGGTTTACTTTTAAAAATTTTATAATGTCATTATGCTTTTCCTCTTTTGATTCAGCCGTTACTTTCAGCCAATATTCTAAAGTATTTCCGGTTTTATTTTCCATATTATTTAGCATTGCGGCCATCATATCTGCAGGTGAAGTTGGCATTTTATTTACCTTTAAATTGTTTTGAATTATTAGATTTAATTTACTCTTTTTTATAGGCATAGATAAATTGAAAATTACGGACTCCAATTTCAATCTATATTAACAGCTTATGAAAATTTATATTTCAGCGTTACCGCATAACCCCTGGTGGGGAGAAGGAACACCTCAATATAAGGACAATCCCGCCATGGTTGAAGGGACTATTCCAAATCAAACTTTGGTTGAGCAAGAGTGGAAACATTTAAAGGAATCTTTAGATAAAGCTTCCAATGGATATGAAGTAATACCCTTCCCGGTGAAATTAGATTCTGTTGATTTTGGAACGTTGAAACATGATTTTGTATTTGTGAGGGACCTGTTTATAAGCAACTTAAAGGGTGAGGTGGTTATTGCCCGTTTTCGGGAAAAAGAACGTCAGGCTGAAGAAGAAATTATTGAGGATTGGTTAAATCACAATCATATCAAAACCCATAATCTGCCATTTGATAAAGATTATTTTGTGGAAGGTGGGGAGTTTTCTTTTTGTCCAAATGAGAACATTCTCTTTGCAGGGTTAAGCAGAAATAATACTTCCGGCAATGCTAAAACAGCCGAATTATTAAATGTTGATGAGCTGGTGGAGTTAAAAGCGAAGGCTTTTCATTTGGATACGGTGTTTACTCCCGTAATGAATAAGCAAAATGAGCTTTGCCTCGTTATTGCCTGCACACAACTCCTTGAAAATGATTCAATACAACAATTACAAACTTTTACTAAGCATAGGGGAATACAGCTGCTTGACATCCCCCCTTCAGAAGCCATTGGGATTGGCAATCAATTAGGAAGTTTTGCTGTAAACTGTTTACCATTACCGGGAATTTTACTGGGATCTGCTCCCTTCATTTCAAAGTCAGTAAATTTGGCTTTTGCAGAGCATAATATTAACCACTCCATTGTGCCGCTCACACAATTTCGACTAAGCGGGGGGTCTGTTCATTGTTTAACTAATGAACTTTAGTGTAGATTATTATAGAGAAAATTTCCTGCAACCATGGTTCCTAATACTTGTGTATTGAGAATTGCATTTTCTTGACAATTGGTAATATCTTGAGATAAGAAAGTTAAATCTGCATCAAATCCCGGCCGAATTCTCCCCCTTCTATGTTCGGCAAATTCTCCGTATGCTGCCCATGTTGTAAACATTTTCAGAGCATCCAATCTAGTCACAATCTCCTGGTTTTGCCAGCCTTTATTTGGCAAGCCTTTATGATCTTTGCGGGTAACAGCTGAAAAATATTCAAATATTGGATTCCCCTCTTCAATAGGACAATCTGAGCCACCGGGGATTTGACAACCTGAATCAATAAATGATTTCCAGCGAGAAATACGAGGAAGGCGTTTATCTCCAAGCCTTTCAGTTAGCCAGGGCATATCGCTGGTACAATGACTGGGTTGCATGGATGGTACGATACCATTTTCAGCAAATCGTGGGATATCTTCATCACAGACCATTTGGGCATGCTCAATGCGCCAACGATGATTCTTGATGTCTGACACAGAACGAGAATATGCATCTAACACCAATCTGTTGCCACGGTCACCAATAGCATGAGTACAAAGCTGAAAGCCGGCATCCCGGCAGCGTATTGTTAATTTTTCAAACTCATCATGAGTAATTAATATGAGTCCACAATTTGAATGATCGTCAGAATATGGCTCTAATAATGCAGCGCCGCGACTACCCAAAGCTCCATCAATAAATGCTTTCACGGAGCGAATGCTATAATTTTCTGATTGATAAAAACCATCATTGAAAAATTGTTTTATTAGTTTTGGGTAGCTACTCCCCAACATTCCATAAACACGGATGGGTAATTTTCCTGCATTGGATAATTTCTGTAATACCTTAACCGTTGTGGCATCCTGCCAGGCGTCATGAATATTCGTTATTCCCCGGGGAGCGATAATCTCTAAGGCGAGATTAATCCATTTTTCAACAGTAATCTCATCCGGTTTAGGAATGATAAACTGTACCGGGTTCATGGCATTATCAAGGAGGATACAATCATTAATTATATCACCACCTTCTGGTGGGTTGGGAGACACATTCAGTCCGGATAGCTCCATGGCCTTTTGGTTCACCCAACATGAATGTCCATCAATTCTATTGAGCATTATTGGCTGTGAAATTGGCAGAGAATTTAGAATATCTGCATTTGGAAATTGGGGGTCTTGCCATTTATTATGGTCCCAGCCAAAACCTATAATCCAATCATTTTCACTCAACTCAGCACTTTTCTTCAATACTTTTTCTGCCACCTCTAAAGATGATTTGCATTCCTTTAACTGAAGTGTATCTAATTGTTTCCCTAAATTTGTGAGATGAAAATGGGCGTCTGTAAATCCTGGAATCACCGTTGCTCCTTTTAAATCTATAGACTCAACATTATGATCTAATGCATTGACTCCATAGATTTTTCCATTTACAACAGATATCATTTCAGCATTGGGGCATTGAGCATCCAATGTAATGAAATTGCCGTTAATTAAATTTACTTTCTGGCTCATGGTAAAATTTAGGATTCTGTACCTGCATAAAAGGGTATTAAATTCCTACACAAATGAATTACAGAATATTATTAAATGAATAAAATAATAGATTTACGCAGCGATACGGTAACGCTGCCATCGGATAAAATGAGAAAAGCCATTGCCAGCGCTGAATTGGGTGATGATGTTTTTCAGGAAGATTCCACAGTAAATAAATTAGAACAAAAAGCTGCGGAGATCATGGGTAAGGAAGCCACCATTTTAGTACCCAGCGGTACCATGGGAAATTTGGCGTCAATTTTGGCACATTGCGATAGAGGTACTGAAATTATACTGGGCGATAAATCACATACTTGTCTTTATGAAGGGGGTGGTATCTCGGCTTTCGGAGGAATTCATTCGCGGCAGCTTCCTAATGAAGATGATGGTACCATAAGTATTGAAAAAATAAGGGCATCCATAAGAACTAAAAACGATCACTTCCCCAAAACATCAGCTATTAGCTTGGAGAATACTCATAATATGTGTTTTGGTACACCCCTTTCAATGGAGTATATAAATTCCGTGGCAAATATAGCCATAGAAAATGGTATAAAACTGCATATCGATGGTGCCAGAATTTTCAATGCATCCGTTGCTTTGGGGGTGAATGCAAAAACATTGGTGAAAAATGTAGATTCGGTTACCTTTTGTTTATCTAAAGGATTAGCGGCGCCAGTAGGTTCTGTGGTTTGTGGAAGTAAAGAATTTATTTACCAAGTTCGGCGAAACCGGAAAGCATTAGGTGGCGGTATGCGCCAAGCCGGGATTTTAGCCGCTGCCGGCATGCTCTCTTTGGAGTCTGCTGAAAACCAATTGGCTGAAGACCATAAAAATGCACGCCTGCTTGCAGAGGGAGTCTCTCAAATCTATGGATTAACCATTGATTTGGAAAAAGTGCAAACCAATATCATTTACTTTGGATTGAATTCTACACATATTACAGGTCCACAATTAATAACCGCAATGGATAAACGTGGTGTTAAATTTTTTGAGACCAATCCAAATATATTTAGAATGGTTACCCATTATGGGGTCACAAATAAGGATGTACTTATAACATTAAATGCTTTTACTGAAATAATGAAATAATTCCAAAAATTGATGGCAACAAAAAAGCCCCTCTGAATCAGCGGGGCTTTTTAAATTTATACCAAATCTATTTTATCCACCCAATACAATATTTACTAATAATACAATATCAATCACATTTAATATTCCATCACCATTTACATCAGAACAGGTATCAACTTCAGCACTTGAAAGAATTAGGTTTACTAGCAACACTACATCTATTACATTGGTCAAGCTATCATCGTTTAAATCTCCTACTATGGCACAACCGCCGCCGCCACTACCCACTGTAATGGGCAGTACAATCTGTGCTGATGGATAGGTGTCCAAATCATCATCGGCAAACCATAAACGGGCGTCATAATCCCCATCTGATACACCTTCTGTAGATACTGAAAATGTAACACCGCCTTTATAAGAATGACCATCAGGAATCATATCAAAGGAATACATACAATTATCCGTTCCAGGTTCACATAACTCCAAAGATTTTTTCCAAGGAAGGTTTCCATCACCATCTGAATAAGTTACTGAAAGCGAACCGGTATCTGCATCATAAACCGGGCTGCTCAGCGAGAGTGCAATATTTCCTTCTTGAGAGGTTGTATTGCAAATCATAAGACCAGGATTAGTTTGATCTTTAACTTCGGCTGCCACGTCCAAGCCATCCAGAGAAGCTTCTATGGTTACACCCAGAACAATAAATCCATTAAAGGAGTTGGGCCATGTACCCCATTGGCTGTCATTTGTAATATAGCTCATTAATGCGGTTGCCTGCATATCATTGCCGCTGGTGCTGTATGAAATATTTGAGGTAAGAAGATCAAAACCACCAATATCACCCGTAGCCAGATCGCCGGTTATTTTATAAAGACCCGGGACAAGCTCACCAAAGCCGCCATCACCATAGCCGATGGCATAGGCAACTTCCTCCTCGGCTTCCGGATTGACAATCCCCACACCATAGAGATACCAGGGACCAAAAAGCCCACCTTCATCACAACAACCGCCATTAAGCGAAAGATTCATGTAAAATCTTTCCACATCTATATATTCATTGCCTTCTCCATCGGTTGCATTATTGCCTTTGTAGGTGCCACGGAGGGCTGTAATATCTTGATTGGATGGGGCGTCCCCAGTAGGCTCATCAACCATATGGGCATATAAGTTGCTTCCGGGTGGCCAATTTCCATTTTCATTATGAGGAGTTCCGGAAACAATAATGGTTCCAAAATTTTCTCCAAGTGCTTCAGAGTTTATGAGTCCGGATAAATAGGAATGGGCCGAATTGCCATCATTTGTATTAATAGTACCACTCCAAGTAGTTTCATAGCCAGTAGATCCCATAGGGGTTGCAGGTGCTGATTGCCAGGTAGACTGCCCATCAGTAGAAGCATATACAGTAGAAGATTCAGTACCAGCTGCTAACTCATCTGAAATATCTGCATTTACAATAAATTCTGAGCGAGGGGCAGTTGTTGCAAAATTTGATAGGGGGATCTCTCTATGCTGGTTTTCTAGAAAAGCACGTTTGGCTTTCATAGATTCAGAAAATATTTTCTGCATCATTTCATGAACAGCTTGGTTTCCTAACTCTTGTTTCTGTTCTGGAGTATATTCTGCCGCAACTATAATGGAGGTGCACAATAAAATTACCGCTATAATAATATCTTTCCCTGTTTTCATGCCAATTCCTTTCATTGTTTAGTCTGCGAAGTTAACACTCCTCGTCTAAATTTTCCCAATGATATCTTAAATTTGTTACATGTTGTTACAAATAGTTTAACGATTTAATTTATCTAAATATCGATTTCTATTTTTTCCAAACTCTCATTCAATGATTGTAAATTATATAGCTATATGGCTCTAAAAAATCTATTTCTCATTTGCTTTCCACTCATTGCTATATGGGGTTCTGACTGTCCTAATGGACTGTTAGAATATGATGACGGTTGTTATTACAAGCAACATTTTGATGTTTTACAAGATTTTATTGATAGAAATGAAAGTCTTTATGGGTTAGATCCCCTGAAATTAGGGTATCAAGAATGGACCAATAATCGGCTTACTCATCTATATTTAGGAGAACTCCAAATCACAATTGTTCCAGATAGTATTGGATTGCTAAAAGATCTTAACAGCCTTGATTTAAGAAAAAATAAAATCACGGCTCTCCCTGAGGGAATTTGCAGTATTTACCCCTATTATTCACAGGTGAATCTTTCCGATAACCTTATTTGCCCACCCTACCCCTTCTGTTTTGAGTATCTTGGCAATCAAGATACAAGAGATTGTGATGCTTTTGAATGTCCTGCGGGATTTGAAGAAATTCAAGGGGAATGTTATAATGAAAATCATATTAATGTTTTGCAGGCAATTATTGACAGCAACTCGGTACTGTATGGAACGACACCGCTTGAATTAGGAAAGAATGTTGGCTATCAACAATGGGAAAATGGAAAACTCACACATTTAAACCTGATTAGTAATCAACTCACAACACTTCCAGATAATTTGTGCACTATCTATAATAACTTGAAATTATTCAATGTATCAAATAATTTTATTTGTACGCCATATCCCGTTTGTTTTGAATATATTGGGCAGCAAAACACCAAGATGTGTAACAATACTGAGGTTGGTAGTAATAGTATTATTACAGATAATATTTCGGATAATAGTGGAATTATTATCTCTCAAAATGGACTTGAAGAAATCAATTCAGAAAAATTTCAAAAAGATATTGAAGTGTTGCAAAATTTTATTATTAAAAATGAGAGTTTAATTGGGAAATATCCACTTGAAATTGGTAAACAGGAATGGAGAAATATGAGGCTTGTTTCTTTAGATCTTTCTTCCTTGGATTTGACATACATCCCTGCAAATATTTGTAATATTTATTCAAATCTCTCTACGCTCAACTTAAGCAATAATGCCATTTGCCCACCATATCCAGATTGTGTAGAATATGTTGATTTTCAAAATAAAGAAGCTTGTGGTAAATATATTTGCCCAGATAATTATACTGAAATTGAGGGCGAATGTTATTTTGCGGGACATCTAAAAATTCTACAGGATATCATTGATAGAAATCCATCATTAAAGGGAAAATCTCCACTCGATATCGGTGATGCCGGCGGTATGCAAAACTGGATTGGGGGAAAACTGAATCAGCTTATTTTAGTTGGAAACCAGCTCACCGATATGCCGGAAAGTATTTGTGAAATTTACTCAAATTTATCTGCATTTGAAATTACAAATAATTATATTTGTCCACCCTACCCATCATGTATCGAAAATGTTGGATATCAGAATATTGATGATTGTAGCCATCCCCTGTCCTGCCCTGATGGATTTGTTATATTTGATGGAGAATGTTATTACTATGATGATTTACAGGTGCTCATTGATTTTACAAAAACTAATGAAGTATTTACTGGTTATCATCCGCTATTGATCGGTTATCAAGTATGGAAAAATAATCGGTTGCAGCAATTAAGTCTGGACGGCTTGGGAATTGCGGTTGTTCCTGAAAGTATAAATAAACTAAACCAATTAGAATATTTAAATCTGAATAATAATAAACTGGAAGTCCTTCCTGATAATTTTTGTTCTATCTATCAAAATTTACAAAGTTTCCAAATAACAAATAATTTACTCTGTCCTCCGTATTTACAATGTTTTGATTATATTGGCGAGCAAAATACAGAAAATTGTGAACATAGTTTTTGTCCTTATGGTTATTTAGATATTAATGAGGAATGTTATTTTGAGAAAGATATTGCAACTCTCAATGATTTTATTTCACAAAATGAAAGCTTAACCGGAAGAAACCCATTAGAAATTGGAGTACAAAAATGGAAAAACATGCGTTTACATTATTTATATTTAGGTGTTAATCAACTCACATCAATACCAGAAAGTGTTTGTGAAATAATCCCTCAATTAAAAACTTTTAATATTTCAGAAAATAATATCTGCCCACCCTATCCTGCTTGTATTGAAAAATACATAGGCGAACAGGATGGGGTTGATTGTCCTTAATACACCTCTGCCTGTGCCGAAGACAGTCTTGCGATAGGCACCCTGAAAGGTGAACAGCTTACATAATCTAGCCCCGTTTTATGGAAAAACTGAATAGAGTCGGGGTCTCCACCATGTTCTCCGCAAATACCAATTTTCAGCTCTGAATTTACAGACCGCCCTTTTTTAACTCCCATTTTAACCAGGCTTCCAACCCCCTCTTGGTCAATGGACTGAAACGGATCCGATTGGAATATTTTTTGATCCAAATAGTCCGGAAGGAATCCACCAATATCATCCCTGGAAAATCCGTAAGTGGTTTGGGTGAGATCATTGGTTCCGAACGAAAAGAACTGTGCCTCTTCTGCAATTTGATCTGCAGTTGCACATGCACGGGGCAATTCAATCATCGTACCCACTAAATAATCAAATTGGGTGTCTGTTTCCTTTTTCACAGTTTCAGCCATTTCATTAATTATTTTTTTTTGGTGAACAAATTCAGCTACAGATCCCACTAATGGTACCATCACTTCAGGAAAGGGAGAAACTTTTTCCTTTATCAATCTTGCCGTAGCTTCAAATATAGCCCGTGTCTGCATTTCCGTAATTTCTGGATAAGATATTCCCAGTCGACAACCCCTGTGTCCCAACATTGGATTTAATTCATGTAGTTTCTCGATTCGCGCATTTAGCTCTTCAGTAGTAATATTCAACGCTTCTGCTAATTTAAAAATTTGGTCTTCATCTTGAGGTAGAAATTCATGTAAGGGCGGATCTAATAATCGAATGGTAACTGGATGGGGAGCCATGGCTTTTAATATTCCGAAGAAATCTTCCCGTTGGTAGGGGAGAAGTTTCATGATAGTTTTTCGTCTGTCTTCTTCATTGTCTGATACAATCATTTCTCGCATTGCTAAAATTCGCCCAGGATCAAAAAACATATGTTCTGTCCGGCAAAGGCCTATTCCTTCTGCACCAAATTCCCGCGCCTGCTTTGCATCTGTTGGACTATCGGCATTTGTCCGCACACCCATTTTGCGATAATTATCCGTTATTTTCATGAGCGCTTGAAAATGTATGTTCTCTGTCAAATTCACCGCTTTCAGTGGAATCTGCCCATGATAAACGTTCCCGTTGCTGCCATTTAAAGTGAGCCAGTCTCCTTCTTGTAAAATAATACCATTAACAGATAATGTTTTATCAACTGCGGATATTCTAATGTCAGCACATCCCACCACACAACATTTGCCCCACCCCCTTGCCACCAAGGCTGCGTGTGAAGTCATTCCACCTCGAGCAGTAAGTATTGCTTCAGAGGCAAACATGCCGTGTACATCTTCAGGTGAAGTTTCATTCCTAACCAAAATTACCCTATTACCATTTTTTTGCCATGTCTCAGCTTCATCTGCTGTAAACACAATCTGCCCCGAAGCTCCGCCGGGACCTGCAGGCAATCCCTTTGCCAACAACTCAGAATTTTTCTCAGCCTCTACATCCAACATTGGGTGCATAATTTCATCCAGGTTCTCCGGTTGCACCCTCATTAAGGCTGTCTTTTCATCTATCATTCCTTCTTCCAGCATTTCAACTGCCATCCGTACAGCTGCTGGTCCGTTTCGTTTTCCCGTACGGGTCTGCAGCATCCATAAGCGCCCATTCTGAATTGTAAACTCAATATCCTGCATATCATTGTAATGTATCTCTAACCTTTTTTGAATGGCATCCAATTCTTCATAAATTTTGGGCATACTATCTTCCAGGCTGGGCAGGTTTGGTGAATCACTTATTTTATTTAAATTGTTCAGTGGATTGGGTGTTCGCAGTCCGGCTACTACATCTTCACCCTGTGCATTGGGTAGCCATTCACCAAAAAATACATTTTCACCTGTAGCAGGATTTCGGGTAAACCCCACCCCTGTAGCACAGTTGTCGCCCATATTTCCGTATACCATGGCTTGGATGTTTACAGCTGTTCCCCAGTGATGAGGAATTTTATCTATTTCACGAAAACTAATGGCTCTTTTTCCATTCCATGATTTAAAAACAGCTGTAATTGCACCCCATAATTGAATAGATGGATCATCTGGAAATTCTGCTCCAAATGTTTTAGCAACTTCAATTTTATATTGGTTACACAGTTTTTTTATATTTTCCGCTGATAGTTTTGATTCGCTTTCAATTCCTTGTTGAGATTTCAAATTTTCCATGATTTTATCTAGCTTTTCCCGAATTCCCTCACCTTCTTGAGGTTCAATGTCCGCTGCTTTTTCCATCACCACATCGGCATACATTGTAATGAGGCGGCGATAGGCATCATATACAAAACGTTCATCTCCCGACTTCTTAGTTAGACCAGAAATAGTTTTGGTGGTCAGGCCAACATTCAACACTGTCTCCATCATACCCGGCATGGACTGTCGAGCCCCTGAGCGAACAGACACCAACAGGGGATTGTCAGGGTCGCCAAACTTTTGTCCCATTATTTTTTCTATTTCTAAAAGAGCATTTTGGACTTCCTTTTTTAAGTGGTCAGAAAATTCACCGGCATCCATAAAATTATTACAGATTTTTGTGCTAATTGTACAGCCGGGAGGAACAGGCATTCCAAGGTTTGTCATTTCAGCCAGATTGGCGCCCTTGCCACCTACAAGGTTTTTATCTTTGGCAGTAGCATCCGCCTTGCCATTTCCAAAAAAATATACCTGTTGCATTAATTTAATTCCTTCATTGTATAGAAAATTGATGATCAAAATTACTGTTTTTTCATTAACACGACCAAGATATTGAGGTGCCGCCGGCAATGAGATTTTAAATTCCCAATTCATAACCACATTAAATCTGGTTTTCTACACCTGGGTTACAATAGGTATTTCAAACTGCTAAAATTATCAATAAAAATCCAATTCCTCTTTGTCCCACATGCAAATTACACTTTAAATTTATAGCCACATTAATAGAGGAAATTTACATTGAAAATTGAACGAATGAATAAGGGCAACTGGGGTAAAATCCGTGCATTTTTTGATTTACAAACAGAAGATGGCTTCACGCTTAAAGGATTTAAACTGGTAGAAGGAATAAATGGATTGTTCGTAGGGTTCCCCAGTCAAAAGGGAAGCGATGATGAATATCATGATACTATTTGGGCTGATCGGGATGTGAAAGAACGGGTAAATCAATTGGCTATAAAAACCTATGGTCAGGAAGTTATGTCATCACCACCTGGAATGGGAAATGATGATTTTCCACCCCCTCAACCAGAAATGGCAGACGCTCCGGTTGCAACTCCATTTTCTGATGAAGATGTTCCATTTTAATATCCGCTGAATGAAAGAAATTGTATTTGTGGGTACCGGTGGTTTTATTGGTGCTGCTTTGCGTTATATTACCAGCACCTGGTTTTCCCAGTTTTCCCGATTCGGCTTTCCCCTAGGAACTTTTGCTGTTAATTTTTTCGGCTGTATATTGTTAGGAGCTTTTGTTGGATTGGGATTAGAAAAAAATTCTAACATTCCCATAAAAGAATTTACCGTGATTGGTGTTTTAGGTGGTTTCACCACTTTCTCAACATTCGGATTAGAATCAATTGAACTGTTGAAAACGGGGCAGTTTAAAATGACTGCCATTTATGTTTTTGGCAGTGTTGTTTTAGGAATTATGGGAATCGCCTTGGGGATAATGGTTTCGAAGTGAATGCAAGAATGGTATTATTTTTATATCCACCATATTCCTCTTTGAAATAATAAATTGTTATAATAAGGTAGATAAGTAAAATAATGGATAAACAATTTAACACCAAAAATTAATTTAAAATAAATGACCTGGATTTTTACTTTTTTTCAATCTTCTATTGGTAAAAAAATTCTCATGGCAACAACGGGGATTCTGCTTTCCTTATTTTTAGCCACCCACTTATTAGGAAATCTAATGCTCTTTGGTGGCGCAGAAATGTTTAATAATTATGTTCATTCTCTGGCAAATATGAAACCCGTGGTAAGATTTGCAGAGGTAATTCTTACGCTGCTGTTTTTAGCCCATATTATTAGTGGGATTCGAGTTACACTTGAAAACAAAAGAGCTAAATCAATCTCATATAAAATCTCGCCGGGTCCTGAAACGACTAAATTACATAGTCGATCCATGGCAATTTCTGGAAGTATCGTATTTATTTTTCTGGTTTTCCATCTCCAAACTTTTTGGTATAGCTTTCAGAATATGCATTCAGCTGACGCCGATTTTTATGATGTTGTGATTAACAGCAAAGTTGGCTATAATAATCCATTAATAGCCGGATTTTACATATTGGCATTATTATTACTTGCCTTGCATCTACGACACGGATTTCAATCTGCTTTCCAGACCTTTGGCGTAGGAGATTCCCGCTATAAGAGCCTCATTGAAACAGTCGCCGTCTTCTTTTGGCTGGTAATCCCTTTGGGCTTCATTTCTATTCCTGTATATTTTGGCTTTATTAAATAAAAATCGATTATGACACTTAATTCAAAAATTCCAGAAGGATCCGTTTCCCAAAAATGGACCAACCATAAATTTGGCATAAAACTGGTGAACCCTGCCAATAAACGAAAATATGACGTTATTGTAGTGGGTACAGGCTTAGCCGGCGGGGCAGCAGCAGCAACAATGGCAGAATTGGGTTATAATGTGAAAGCATTCTCATACCATGAATCACCTAGGCGAGCTCATAGTATTGCAGCTCAAGGTGGGATCAATGCTGCCAAGAATTATCCCAATGATGGAGACAGTATCTACCGTCTTTTCTATGACACTGTGAAGGGCGGAGACTACCGCGCCAGAGAATCCAACGTTTATCGTTTGGCTGAAGTGAGCAATCATATTATTGATCAGTGTGTGGCACAAGGAGTTCCCTTTGCTAGGGAATATGGAGGCCTATTAGATAACCGCTCATTTGGAGGAGCACAAGTTTCCCGTACATTCTATGCCAGAGGTCAGACCGGACAACAATTATTATTGGGTGTATATTCGTCATTAGTTCGTCAAATGAACACCGGTAAAGTTGAATTTTTCCCTCGCCATGATATGTTGGATGTTGTAAAAGTAGATGGAAAAGCCAGAGGAATAATCACTCGAAATTTAGTAACTGGAGAAATTACCAGCCACTCAGCACACGCCGTTATTTTGGCTACTGGTGGATATGGAAACGTTTTTTATCTCTCTACCAATGCCATGGCATCAAATGTTACGGCCTCTTGGAGAGCACATAAACAGGGGGCTTATTTTGCCAACCCTTGCTTCACTCAAATTCATCCCACCTGTATTCCTGTTTCAAGTGATCAACAATCCAAACTCACCCTAATGAGTGAAAGTTTGCGGAATGACGGTCGTGTATGGGTTCCAAAAAAACAGGGCGATGATCGAAACCCTAAGGATATTTCTGAAGATGAACGGGATTATTATCTAGAAAGACTCTACCCCTCATTCGGCAATTTGGTACCTCGTGATGTTGCTTCTCGCCGTGCCAAAGAAATGTGCGATAAAGGTCATGGTGTGGGACCTACAAAATTGGCAGTCTATCTTGATTTTGAAGATGTGATGCAGCGAAACGGTAAAGATTGGGTATCTGAAAAATATGGTAATCTTTTTGATATGTACAAACAAATTACCGGGGAGAATCCTTACGAAACACCTATGAAAATTTATCCTGCGGTACATTATACCATGGGTGGACTTTGGGTAGATTATAACCTTATGTCCACAGTACCGGGATTACATATTTTAGGTGAAGCGAATTTTTCAGATCATGGTGCCAATCGTTTAGGTGCCAGTGCACTTATGCAGGGTTTAGCAGATGGATATTTTATCATCCCCTATACAATAGGCGATTATCTGGCAAGGGGTGGTCTGCAGGATATCAATTCTTCTCATGAAGCTTTTAAAACCGCTGAGAAAAATATACAGACCAATTTGGAAAAAATGATGGCTATAAAAGGTACAAAAACGGTAGATGATATCCATAAAGAGTTGGGGAAAATTATGTGGGAATATGTGGGTATGGCACGAAATAAAGAAGGGCTAAATAAAGCCTTAGATCTCATTCCCCAACTTCGAGAAGAATTTTGGTCTAATGTTTCAATTCCCGGTGGATTAAATGAATTTAATCCTGAATTAGAAAAAGCCAGCCGCTTAGCAGATTTCTTAGAATTGGGTGAATTGATGGCAAGAGATGCCTTGAATCGGGAAGAATCCTGTGGTGGGCATTTTAGGGAAGAATATCAAACTAGTGAAAATGAAGCCAAGCGGAATGATAATGACTTTGCTTATGTGGCAGCATGGGAATTTAAAGGTGCAAATAATAAACCAGAACTCCATAAAGAGGATTTAATTTTTGATGAAGTAGGCTTGACGACAAGGAGTTATAAATAATGAAAATCACTGTACAGGCATGGAGACAAAGTAGTCCTACTTCGGCTGGTGAATTTGTATCTTATCCAGTTGATAATGTTTCCGAAGATATGTCCTTTTTTGAAATGATGGATAAGCTAAATAATAATTTGATTCGCCAAGGAAAAGATCCTATTTCATTTGACCATGACTGCAGAGAAGGTATTTGTGGCACCTGTGGTATAATGATAAATGGCAGAGCTCATGGTCCTCTAAAAGGGGTCACTTCCTGCCAATTACATATGCGTAGTTTCAAAGATGGGGAAACATTAGTGGTGGAGCCTTGGCGAGCTAATTCTTTCCCAGTAATTAGAGATTTAGTTGTTGATCGCAGCTCCTTTGACAGAGTGATGGAGTCTGGTGGATATGTATCTGTAAATACAGGTGGTGTCCCAGATGCCAACGCCACTCCCATATTAAAAAACGATGTAGATCTTGCATTTGATGCTGCCGCTTGTATTGGCTGTGGTGCCTGTGTAGCAACGTGTAAAAATTCTTCTGCCATGTTATTTGTAGGTGCAAAGGTTACTCAATACGCGCTATTACCCCAGGGTCAAGTGGAAAGAAAAAACCGAGTTTCAAATATGGTGGCACAAATGGATATTGAAGGCTTTGGTAATTGTACCAATACATCAGCATGTGAAGTAGAATGCCCTAAAGAAATTTCAGTGGAAAATATTGCTCGCCTTAATAGGGAATTTCTAAAAGCCAGTTTTTAATATCTCTGGAAAATATATTTAACTAGAAATGAAAAAGGGATTGAAATTCAACCCTTTTTAGCAATCAGAATTAAGGTTTCGTTTACTAAAATTTTGTAAGATAAAAAGTTAGTTTTCTGGGTCCCATGCTAAATTCAAAAATAAGATGTGGACCAACTAATTGAATATCCCTTTGAAGTTGGTTTTGTATTTCTATAACCATTTCCGGAGATGATTCTTTTGCTCTTTCCAGCATTTCTTTCTGCATTTCGTTTGGTTCAAAGGTGACAGAGACACCCTTCCCATTTTCTACCCAAATACCCGCACTGTTCATACCGCCTAATCCGGTTTCATTAACGATTCCACCTTCTAAAAAATCAATTTTAAAAAGATCACCGCCCATCATCGATAGCATTTCAATATTTTGCTGGATTTCTGGTGGTGCATTGTCTTGCATGGTTTCCAAATCTAATGTCCATGATCCTATTAGTTGGGTGGATATAGAATTATTATTCAAGGCATCCTGATTTGAATCTGGTGAAGCATCGGTTGGGCGGTTGCAGCTTGTAGTAATAATTATTATTCCGCAAAGTATCAATAGATTAATATTCATCAATTTTCCCTTCATATTTTAATGTGAAGTTAGTTCAAACTTCACCGGTACTGTTTGCCACACACCGACCTTTTTATCCCGTTGTTGGGCGGGTTTCCATTTAGATTTTTTAACAGCAGCTAAAGCAGCTTCATTCAGCCCCGTGTTTGGAATGCCTTTCTGAACCCACGCCTCGGTTACATTCCCCTTAGCATCAATAAAAAACTGTATATACACCGTTCCTTCAATTCCTGCTTCCTGTGCAATTTCAGGATAAGCCGGTCTAATAGGAATCTTTGGTTTTGGAGCTTTATCATAAGGTATAAATTTTACATTAGGACCTTCAGATGGTGGGGGTGGCGGGGCATCCCAATCCTCAAAATCATCAAAATCTGTGTCTTCTATAGTAATATCTTCATCGAAAAATTCATCTTCAGATGCTACAGGAACTGAAGGCCGGGCTGGAGGTTCTGGTATTTTTATCTGCTCGGTTTGTGGGATGTCAAATGTTTCTATTTCATCAATAACATTGTAGCTTGTGCGTTCGCCTTCACCCAAAAACCGTGGAAAAAAATAAAACATGAAAGTTAAAAAGAGGATAACTCCAATGGTAACTTCCCGAATGCGTACGGGATAATGAACTAATAATGGATCCGTGCGAATTATCATACTTAGGGTGCCTTCGTAAGGGCAGAATAACTGAGCTTTAATGCGTTTGCAGTACGAAGTTGTGTATGAATATCTGTAATGAGTTTCATGGTTGTTTTTTCATCGGACTTCAATGAAACTGTGATCTTAGGGTCTTTAGCTATTTTATTGTACATCAATCCGGACAAATTATTAATATTAATTATCCGGTCATCCACCGAAACAAGGCCGTCTTTTGTTGCCCATACATAGGATGTGTGCCTTTTGCTTTCCAGCTTTTCAATCATTTTTGCACGGGGCATAATGATATCCAACCCTTCATATTCTCGCATTACGGTTGTAACCATGAAAAATATCAGGAGCATAAAAATAATATCCGGCATGGATGAGGTGGATATTTCTCTACTTGTATGCGTTTTTCTTTCTATTTTCATTGTTTACTAAAAAGCCGGGGGATTGGCAATAGAAATTTTTGTAGCATTTGCTTCCTTTAGCTGATCCAATACCTGCAGATAATTTTGATACTTGGTTCTGGGATGGGTTTGAACAGAGAATATGAGATTTGGATTTCCTGCAAGTTTTCTTTCCACGATTCCCTTGATGGCATTAACCTTGGTTGGTTTATCATCCAGCAGAACTTTCCCGCTTTCATTCATTAGAATATTGACAATATTTTTTCGGTTTACTTCAAGCTCATTTCCTTCTGATGGGAGAACCAGGCTGATTCCTTTGTCCATGGAAATGGTAGTGGTCACCAGAAAAAACACCAATAATAAAAATGCAATATCCGCCATGGAAGACGAATTTATTTCCTGCATGGGTCTTCTTTGTTTTTTAATCATGTCCCGTCCCGGGTGAGTTTAGTCTTTACTACTATCCTTTATGGCGTGAAGCAGGGCCGTGGTGCTTTTTTGAAGGGTGACAATTTGATTATCAATAATATACAACACTGCATTTTGGAATACCTGCAAAACAACAGCCACCACAAGTCCAAATGCTGTTGTAAGGAGGGCAACTGAAATACCACCAGCCACAACCGCGGGTGAAATATCGTTTGCCATCTTAATATCATTAAACGCCTGTATCATTCCCCAAACTGTTCCTATAAATCCCAACATGGGAGCAGTGGCGATGCAGAGTGAAATCCAGGTCATATTTTTTTCCATGGATGCCATCTCAATACTGCCAGAATGATCTAGCGCATGTTCGGCTTCATCCGCACCGAGGTTAGCACGGTCTAAGGCAGATAAACATAAATTTGCTACAGGGCCAACAGCGCCTTCGCACTGAGTTTTAGCAGAATCTATCCCTGATTGATTAACCGTTGCGGCAATTTCATATGCAAATTCTTCATTGCTGGATAGACCTTTGAAAAGATGATAGAGCCGTTCTACCACAAATACAAAGCCAATAATGAAAATAAATAAAATGGGCCACATAAACCCACCACCATCAATAAATAATTGAACCATTATTTTTGTCCTTTTTTAATTATGAATTAATTGAAATTTTAATATAGAAATTAGTCTGTAAAATTAGGGTTATTATTCCTTTTGGTAAAGAAAATTTTACATTTATTCAGAAACGGGGCTAGAGGGAGAAAATACCCCTATTAATTCTCTGGCTTCATCAAATTGCTGCAAACCATCCTGTACCTGCTTATCAGTGTCCAACAATTTTTTATATAAATATTCTTTGCCCCATATACTGCTGGCAACGTTTGATAGTATCCTGTTTTGAATATAATCCCAATTTTCATCCAATTCTTCACCTTCATATTCTATTTCTTGATTTTCCAGCCATTGATAGAAATTCTCCTTTCGTTTGCCGGACAAATGATAAGATTTAGAAAAATCTGTATAATTTTCAAACTTGCTTTGGATTTCACTCTTTATTTCTCCAGCGAATTTAAATGCTAAGCGGTCGGGGTGTGTGAGAATTTCTCGTGTACTTTCATTGAAGTCTATATCCAGCTCAGAAAAAATATCGGGAGTGATACCTCCTCCTCCATAAACAGACCTTCCACTCTTGGTGGCAAAGATGGGTTTTTCTGCCAAAGTGGAATCGGTCGCTTCTCGATTATCTCTTCCCAAATCGGTGTAGTAATCTCCAATATCTTCGTAAGGTCTTTGGATTAGCCTCCCGGAAGGTGTATAATATCGGGCTATGGTGATCCGTGCCGCCGAGCCATCCCGAAGGGGATATTGGCGTTGGACTAAACCCTTTCCAAAACTAGTTTCGCCGACAACAATTGCTCTGTCCAGGTCTTGAAAGGCCCCAGATACAATTTCACTGGCACTTGCAGACCCCCTATTTATCAGCACTACCACAGGATAGTCCTTATCATACCTACTTTTACGTGCTCGGTATACTTCGCTTGAACCGGGAATTTTTCCTTTGGTAAATAGAATGGTGTCTCTGGAAGATACAAACATATCCACAATGCTGATAGCTTGATCCATCATCCCGCCACCATTGTTTCGGAGGTCCAGTAATAATTGCTGCATGCCCATGCTTTCCAGCTTGGAAAGAGAATCGTCAATTTCTTTTGCGGTGGTTCTGGAAAATCGACTCACCTTAATATATCCTGTTTCTTCATCAATCATAAAGTATGCCATTACGCTCACAATGGGTATTTTATCACGGACAAGCGTTACCTCAAAATCTTCATCCAGTCCAGGACGGGAAATGGTAACATCAACAGGTGTTCCTTTTGGACCCCGCAATTTTTCCAACACATCTTTCTGAGTGATTTTGTAGGCAGATTTATCATTAATGCGGACAATTTTATCACCTGTCTGGAGGCCGGCCCGATCAGACGGCGTTCCTGGAATGGGCGAAATAACCGTAATATACCCTTCTAAAATATTGAACTCGATCCCAATACCCTCAAAAGCCCCATCAAACTGTTCATTAATCAGATCAAATTGTTCAGAGGAAATATAACTGGAATGGGGATCCAATTTATCCAGCATTCCAATAATAGCGCCTTCCAGAATTTCGTTCATATCTACCTCTTCCACATAATTTTCACTCACGAGACGAATAATTTGTGTGAGTGTTTTCATTTTTTGGAATTGGTCTTTGACAGCGTCGGACTTAAAACCCCAAAGCAGAACTGCGCCAAAAAGCATTAATAATAAATATTTATTGAATTTCATAGATTGGAAATTTAGGGTGTATCAATGGTGGGAGAAAAAGAAATAACTTTCGCAATTTAACGATTACTTTAAACTTATTATATTATAAAATCACTCCTTCAATATCTCCTGTGTGGATATGGTTATGATTATAAAGCTGTTTAGTTTCGTATTTTTTTAAATATTCTTTTTCATTTGGTCGCAAAATATTGAGGTTATTTAAGATTGTCATAACCGCTGTTTCATTGGCGCGCTGATTTCCATCCACTATTTTCTGTGCGATTCCAACTACGCCGTATTTTTCTGTTTTGATAACCATTCCTCTTATGGCTTCGCCGCCCACTTTTGTTATCCCCCTTCCTTGAAGCGCCTGATTAAAATCTGTGTCAAACCTATCCTTGCCCGCAGTTAAATAGGGGTGTTTTGCCATAGCATTATAAGCTGTTGTGAGCTCTGGATATTTCTCAGATCCAAAGGTTTGAAATAGTTTTGCAATTTCTTTCAGTGTTAAAAACGGAGTTGGGGCGCTACAGCCATCAATTCCATGGGGGAATGTTTTTTTTCCCGTGAGACGCTTTAGCTGATCAAAAATTGTTTTCTGGACAGGATGACTATATGAAATATAACCCTTTGTGTCTGCACCCAGTTTTTGTGCCAATGCCAACATCCCGGAATGTTTGCCAGAACAATTATTGTGCAAGGGTGTGAATCCCTTTTGCCTTGCTTTATTTCGGGTTTCTACATCATAAGGGGCATGGCTTCCACACTCAAAAGTTGACACTTTCAACCCTAATTTATTTAGCATTCCCTTTGCAGTTTGTACATGGATTTCTTCGCCGTTATGTGAGGCACACATAAGAGCTATTTCTTTACTTGTAAATCCCGCAGATTTTGTAGCGTTTGCTAAAATAGATGCCGATGCCTGAAAGGGCTTCAGTGATGAACGAATGCAGGTGGGGCGGTTTGTATCGCCAGCTGAAAATATTGTTTTTCCATCACCATCAATTGCAAGTGCATATACCTCGTGTCTGCTTTCTAAATTTCCCCCTCTCGTTACATTGCAGTATAGGTGCATTTATCTAAATATTTTTGTAGTGGTAATATTAGGAAACATTATATAAAAATCCCTTAATTGCTGGAATTTTAAGTGCCTGGGGTAGTCAAAATCCTTGTTTATGTTTTCACCACAACAAGCTGTGAGGATGGAATTTTTTTTAAATGAATAAGCCTCGATCATATCCTTCGCCCCTACCGTACTTCCTTTTTCAATTTGTTGTGAACAGGTTGCATCTGTTATGTTTAATTCTGTAATTTTTTTGATATAGAAGTTTATAAATGCTTTCAAAATTTAATGGGTTTACAACTGTTAATTTTTGCAACTGAATTTCTGGTGGTAATTTTTTTGAAAGCTGTTCAGTAATAACACTAAGCTTCAAAGGGGTCGCTCTCCAAACAGGGCAGTACCAATCCGGATGTGTGTTGCGCCTTCTTCTATCGCAATCTCAAAATCATTGCTCATTCCCATAGACAGATTCTCACAAGAATTATTAACCGATTTCTTTATCTCATCCCTTATTTCACGTGTTTTTTTATAAAGTTCTCTTAGGTTATTTTCGGGAATACTATTAGGGGGGATAGTCATTATGCCTTCCAATTCTATATTGTCCAATGTCGAAATTTCTTTTGCTGAGTCGATAATTTTTTCTGGTGTAAAACCTTTTTTTTTGGTGTCGTTGCCTATATTTACTTGAAGATATATTTTCTGTGTTTTGTTTGATTCAATAGATATTGTATTTAATCGTTTGGCTAATTTTATTGTATCAACAGTTTGTATGATATCGAAAATCTGCCCTGCTTTTCTAGCCTTGTTGCTTTGCAAGTGTCCAATTAAGTGGAGTTCAATTTTATCTCTATGCTTATATTTGTTTAGTTTGTCCATTGTTTCTTGAATACGGCTTTCTGCCAAGGTGGTAAGATTATGATTAAGGGCTGTATTCCAAATATTTTGGGGGAAGGATTTTGTTACTGCGACAAGTGTAATATCATTCAGGTTTCGGCCGGATTTTTTTGCGGCGATTTGAATTCTGGAATTGAGGGCTTCCATTATATTTTTCAGGTGTGAAGAATGGGTCATTCTTCTTCTGTTTCGCCAGCCTCTTCCTCTTCGTTTTCTTCTTCGTCTTTTAATACTCGTGTTGCTGATGTGATAAATGTCTTGTCATCAAGTTTGGCCAGGCGCACTCCCTGTGTGTTTCTGCCAATTGTACGAATTTTTTCTACCGCCTGCCGAATCATGATGCCCCGGTCTGTTATAAGCATAAGATCATCTTCATCTATTGCTTCCATAATTCCCACCAGGCTGCCTACCTTGTCCGTTGTTTTAATGGTTATAACACCCTTGCCTCCGCGGTTTTGTGTTCTGTATTCTGACAGATCACTACGCTTACCATAACCCTTGTTGGTAACAACCATTACAGATCCCTCTCGCTTTACAATTAGCATACCAATTACATGGTCCTCTTTTGTGCTTAGACGAATGCCTCGTACTCCCATAGTTTTTCTGCCGGTTGACCGCACATCATTTTCATTGAATCGAATAGACTTTCCTCCAAATGTAGCCAATATTATATCTTGGTCACCATGGGAGACCTTTGCTTGAATCAATTCATCGTTTTCCCGGATTTCAATAGCGTATATGCCCCCTTTTCTGGGTCGACTATACATAGACAGGGCGGTTCTTTTAATAATACCATTCCGTGTTGCCATTATAATATAATCGGTTTCATTAAATTCTTTTACCGATACAAATGCTTTCACTTTTTCCCCCGCTTCACAACCAATTAGATTGACAATTGCTCTGCCTTGAGATGTACGGAGCCCCGGTGGTATTTCATGCACCTTCATCCAGTAACATTTACCCTTGTCTGTAAAAAATAACATGTTGTCATGAGTGGATGCTATAAACAGGTGTTCAATAAAATCGTCATCCTTGGTGTGGGCGCCCTTCATTCCCCTGCCTCCACGGCGTTGGGTTTTCCATGTTGATGTTGGCAGTCTTTTGATATATCCATTGTGGGTAATGGTTACCACCATCTCTTCATCTGCTATTATGTCTTCTATAGATAAATCTCCAGAGACTGGTATTATCTCCGATCTGCGCTGGTCGTTATACCGCTCCCCTATTTCGGCAAACTCTGTTTTAATAATATTACTCTGAAGATCATAGCTTTCTAAAATTTCATTCAACCCCTTAATGGTCACTAATAATTCGTCAAGTTCATTTACTATTTTATCAACTTCAAGGGAGGTTAGCCTCTGCAGGCGCATATCCAGGATGGCTTTTGCCTGTTTTTCTGACAGGGAATATTTTTGGATTAGTCCTTTTTTGGCTGCTTCGGGGTCTGTAGAACTTTTTATTAATTTTATAACTTCGTCTATATTTTCCTGGGCTATTTTTAAACCTTCCAAAATATGGGCACGATCTTCCGCTTCATTTAATTCGAAGCGGGTCCTTTTTACAATTACTTCTCTTCTGAAGTTAAGAAAGTGCTGTAGCATTGTTTTAAGATTCATTACCTGCGGAATACCATCAACCAGGGCTAGCATAATTACACCAAAACTATCTTGAAGCTGAGAATATTTGAATAAATTATTTAAAACTATAGAAGCAATAGCATCTCGTTTGCATTCAATAACAATTCTTATTCCATCTTTGTCAGATTCATCACGTAAATCTGATATTCCCTCCACCCTTTTGTCTCTCACAAGGAAAGCAATTTTTTCTACCAAATTTGCCTTGTTTACTTGAAACGGGATTTCATTAACTATGATAACTTCTTTTCCATTTGGCAATTCCTCAATAAAAGTTTTTGCCCGCATTATCACCCTACCCCTACCGGTAGTATAGGCGCTTTTTATTCCATCGATTCCAAAAATCAGTCCACCGGTTGGAAAATCTGGACCTTTAATATGTTCTGAAAATAATTCGTCAATGGTGATTTCCGGATTATCCAGAAGTGCGTTCAATCCTGATAGGAGCTCTCCTAGGTGGTGGGGGGGGATTTTTGTTGCCATGCCAACCGCAATACCATCAGCCCCATTCATAAGTAAATTAGGAATTATAGCCGGAAGCACTATTGGTTCTTCAAGTGTGTCGTCAAAGTTTGGTTGAAAATCAACCGTTTTCTTTTCCAAATCACGCATTATTTCAGATGATATTCTGTGCATACGTGCTTCTGTGTACCGCATTGCGGCTGCACTATCTCCATCAATGGAGCCAAAATTTCCCTGCCCATCCATAAGGGGATATCTCAAGGACCAAGGTTGCGCCATTCTAACCAATGAATCATAAACTGAAGAATCGCCATGGGGATGATATTTTCCCAATACTTCCCCAACGATACGGGCACACTTCTTATAACCCCGATTCCAAGATGCTCCAAGATCCGAGGTTCCATAGAGTACCCTTCGATGGACAGGCTTGAGTCCATCGCGTACATCTGGAAGCGCACGACTAACAATAACCGACATGGAGTAATTAAGGTATGATTCTGACATCTCTTTAACGATGTCTCTATCTAAAATTGTTTCTTCTATAATTTCTTCAGGCATATTTTTAATACTTTTCCTTATACATCAAGATTTACAACAAATTTTGCGTTTTTTTCAATAAATTCTCTCCGCCCCTCAACCTCTTCGCCCATTAGTTTTGAAAAAATTCTATTGGCTTCAACAGCATCGTCTATAGTTACCTTTAAAAGTGTTCTTGTAGATGGGTCCATGGTTGTATCCCATAACTGATCAGCATTCATTTCTCCCAACCCTTTATAGCGAGAAATATCAACCTTTGAGCCCTCTGTTTTTATTTCATCTAAAACACCATCCCTTTCGGCATCGGTATAGGCATATCGAATCTTTTTACCCTTAGTCAACTTATAAAGTGGTGGCTGGGCAATATATACATATCCACCAATTAATAGTTCAGGCATTTTTCTATAGAGAAATGTTAATAATAATGTGCGTATATGGCTTCCGTCCACATCAGCATCCGTCATAATAATAATTTTATGATAGCGCAATTTATTTATGTTAAACCCGCCAACAGACGTTCCTTCTTTTCCACCAATATCCTCATCTTCCCCGAAACCCGCCCCAAGCGCTGTAATAATAGTCTGGATTTCGTTATTTTCAAGGAGTTTATCAATTCTGGCTTTTTCTGCGTTAATAACCTTTCCCCTTAAGGGTAGGATGGCCTGGAATTTTCTGTCTCTTCCCTGTTTTGCTGAACCTCCCGCAGAATCACCCTCAACCAGGTAAAGCTCACAAAGTGTTGGGTCTTTTTCAGAACAATCTGCCAGTTTTCCTGGCAAAGCAGAGATGTCGAGGACATTTTTTCTCCTTACAAGCTCCCTGGCTTTTCTGGCTGCCTCACGGGCTCTGGCGGCATATTCAGCTTTCGTAATTATTTTTTTTGCTACTTCTGGATTTTGATCAAAAAAGCTTGTTAACCCTTCCATAATAATAGAATCACAAACTCCTTTAACCTCTCCGTTGCCCAATTTTGTTTTTGTCTGGCCTTCAAATTGTGGCTCTGCAACCTTAATTGACAATACCGCCGTTAATCCTTCTCTTGCGTCATCTCCAGACAGGGAAAGCGTTTTGCCCTTAACAGGTTTAAACAGGTTGTTTTGTGCTGCATATTTATTTAAAGAGCGTGTAAGGGCTGTTTTAAAGCCGGAAAGGTGTGTGCCCCCTTCAATGGTATTAATATTATTTACAAACGCAAGGATTGTCTCATTGTAGCTATCATTATATCTTAAGGCAATGTCAACCGGGATGTTTTCCCTTTCACCAGATATTTGAATTGGTTTTTCAAATACAGGCTTATGGCCCTCGTCTAAATGAATGATGAACTCGCTTAATCCCCCCTCATAAAAATGCTCAATGGATTTTTTTTCTTCTCTTTCATCCGTAAGAATGATTCTGATACCACTGTTCAAATATGCTAATTCTCTCAACCTTTCATCAATTACATCAAAATAGTATGTTGATTCTTGAAAAATTGAGTCATCAGGATAAAATACAACCCTGGTTCCAGTGGTGTCTGCTGTGCCCTGTTTTTTTATATCGGTAGTGCTTTTACCAAATTCGTAGGATTGTGAATAAACGCTGCCATCTCTTTTTACAAATACCGTGCATTCTTTCGAAAGCGCATTAACTACAGACACCCCAACACCATGAAGTCCACCAGAGACCTTATAAGAATCCTTGTCAAATTTTCCCCCAGCGTGTAAAACGGTCATTACCAATTCTAACCCAGACTTGCCCTCTTTTTTATTTATATCAACCGGAATGCCCCTGCCGTCATCTTCTACACTAATTCCTCCATTTGGCAAGATTGAAACATTAATTTGAGTACAGTGTCCTGCCATTGCCTCATCAATGGAATTGTCAACGACCTCCCACACAAGGTGGTGAAGGCCTTTCGAGCCCACATCACCAATATACATGGCGGGGCGCTTTCTTACAGCCTCCAACCCCTTTAAAACTGTTATTTTATCTGCACTATATTCTGGAGTGGTCTGATTTTCTATCATCTAAATTCTAATTCTTTTATATTTAATTTTGGTTCTTCTTTTTTAAGCCTGCTTAACAAGTCTTCTGTTTGAAAAATTAGTTCATTTCTCCATACGGGATTGGCTGTTTTTACCGTTATTTTGCCATTTTTAAATTTTAGGATTTCCGTGTTTTTTGCAATAGTTTTACCAACAATATTTTTCCAGGCTGTACTAATATTTATAGCTATATTAATTTCTTTAAAGTTGGTCCCCTTTAAATACTCAGACAATACCACCTTAATAGGTTTAGGTTTCAAGGGGTTTTGGCGTGTTTGTTTAATTGCAACACCACAAACAGCTGTTGTTCTTAAGCGGTCTAATCATTCAACCTAATAGGCATAAGAAGTGTTGTTTTGTCGTCGCCACTATCATTATCCATAGGGAGAAATAAACCCGCACTTAATGGTGAATTGAGCATTATTTTAATTTCATCAGACTGTTGGTGTTGTAATACTTCTTTCAAATAAAAAGCATTATAACCAATGGTCATTGGTTCTCCGTCGTATTCACAATCCAATGTTTCTTTCCCTGTTGTTATGTTTTCCGGGTCTTCTGTTGTAATTGTCATACTATTTTCAGTAAGCTCTAGGGCTACCTGCCTGCTTGATTTATTAGAAAAAATAGAAACTCTTTTAATAGCCTCTGTAAAACCATCTTTATTAATTACCAGTGTTTTTGTATTGTCTTTTGGTATAACTCCTTCATAATCTGGATATGAATCTTTAATAATTCGTGTTGTTATTGTAACATTTTCGAGTTGTATCTGGATATGATTGTCTCCAATCAACATTGAAACTTCTCCATCCCCTGTTAGTTGAGTGTTTAATAGTGATAAAAATTTAATTGGCACAACCACATCGCCCGTATAGTCTAAAGAGTGTAGTTTTTTCTTTTCTAATTTTACCAATCTGTGTCCATCCGTTGCCACTGAGATAATCCCATCGTTTTGTATTTGAAATAACACACCCTGCAGCACTGGTTTTAAGTCATCTTTACTTGCAGCATATGAAGTGTTGCTAATAATATCTCTTAATTCCTTAGAGGAAATTTGGAGTGTTTGACTATTTTCAATAGCCTGTTCTGATGGAAATTCATCCGAAGATTGTCCCATTATAGTGTATCGCCCTGTATTGCAGGAAATGTTCATTTTCCCTATATCTGATACGCTGAAATCTATATCGCAATCTGGCATTGCGCTTGTAATGTCTAATAATTTTCCAAGAGGGATAGCAATACAACCTTCTTCTCCATCTGTGATTTGAGATTCAATATTTATAGATATTTCTAGATCGGTTGCCCGCATTTCTAGTTGACCCTCTTTTATTGAAAACAATGCACTGCTAATTATAGGAAGCGTTGATCTTGAGGGTGTAGCTTTTGACAATAATTGTAGTTTCTTGAGAAGTGTATTTTTGTTTATTGAAAATTTCATTTTTTATACCTTGTTTATTTCGTTGAATTAATCGTTTTTTTCATCATAGAAGTTTATATCTAAATTCCCCACCATTCAAAAGAGAATTAGATAATAAAATATATAGATTTATATATAGATTATATTATTAAATTTTTTATAGAAAAGTTGATATGTTTAAAACCTAATAAAATATTTATTTAAAACAGCCCAATATGATAAAATAAAATGTTTATTTAAACCTTTTCTTTATGTTTATAACAATGTTGATAATGTGAATAAAATCAGCTTTATAAACACTAGTTATTGAAAGTTTTTATATAAATGTTGGCTTTTATATCTTCCACCCAATCGCTGAAAAGGGTGTTTTGCTTTTTCTGTTTAGCATAATTATAAATTAAATCCCATGAATTATCTGTATTAGGAAAAAAACCACCCTGATGTTTATGAAAATAAACCAACAAATATCCACCCTCAACCTCTATTGGCTGAGATAATTCATTATAATTTAACAATTGAAGCTGCGAAAAAATGTAATCTGGAATGCGAGGTTTAGAAAGGTTTGAATATTTTCCTGAACTGTTTTTATATATTGTTGAATAGGTGGTAGAAAGGGAATCAAAAACATCCGGTTCATTGATGGTTTTAGAATAGATATCGTAAACAGATTTATAAACTTGTAATTTATCTTCATTGGTAAAAACGGTAGTTCTAAGAATATGCTGTGTAGAAATTTTTTCACCCTGTTTATCTATAAGCTTAATTAAATGGTAACCAAATTCTGATTTTACTGGGCTGCTTATTTCACCAACCTCCATAGAATAGGCAACCTCCTCATATTCTTTTACAAGGGAGCCTCTTGTGGTAAAACCAAGATAGCCCCCAGAAGGAGCAGAGCCCGGGTCTTGAGAATATATTTGCGCAATAGAATCAAAAGAGGCGGCATTAAACTCAACCTGCTCTTTTAAACCCCCTAGAAAGGCAATGGTTATAGAATCGGATTTAGCCCCGGCAGAAAAAGGTATTTCAATAATGCTGAAACTATATTTTTCGGGGGAGGGGGGAATAGAATCCTTAAACGAGTTATAAAACTGTAATACCTCAACACGGCTCACATCAACGTTTTGGATTTTAGAATATTGAAACCTTTCAACCACCATCATATCTCGTATATCCTGCCAATAATCTGCTCTTATTTGCCTCATAGACATACCAGCCATCTCTAAGAACAGTTCTTCAGATCCAGCTTTAAAAATAAAATCGTCAATCTGTTGATTTAATGCCCTATCTACCTCATCGTTAGAGACTACAATATTAGTGTCTTTTGCAGCAACATCCAATACGGCATATTGATTAATAATGTTTTCAAGCGTAGTAAGATAAATATTTTCAAAAAGATAGGGGTTTGTAGAGGGGTCAACACGCCGTCCCATTGCAACAAACTGAGCCTGCTGCAACACGTCGCTGTGAAGAACAATATTGTTGCCCACAATAGCGGCCACACCATCCACCCTCCCTTGTGATAAACACAAACCGAAAAGGATAAAAACAAATATAACCAACCTCTTCAACAGCATTGTTTAGTACAATAAACCAACATTTTTAACAACGCTATATTTGTTTAACAATTTGTCAACACCGGCCACCCTAGCCTCAACCTGCCCCTCTTTTATCAATAAAGACTCGATTCTAACATAAACACGATTAAGGCTTATTGGTGCTGCAGAAACACGGTCAACAGGCTGAATAATAGAAAAACTATTATTAGAAGATGGCAAAACAAGACTGATCTCCTCCTTCTTTAGAAGTGAAGCAGCATCGAAAAGGGATCTATCACTGTTTCTTGGAAAAGGACCAAAAAGCCCACCACCACCAGGATTAACAGAGCTATATTGCTGGGCTAATAAAGTAAAATCTGCACCAAAATCAAGAAGGGCCAACAGGCTGTCTGCCAACCCTCTATCAGAAACCTTGATTTCTCTAATTACAACCTTCTCCTCTTCCATATATTTATCAAATTTATTTTTTTCATAATACCTTGAAACAGCAAGCGTATCAGGCTTAGGCGCAGAATTCACCAAGCGCTTTAAGTAAGCATCATATAATAGCCCGGAAATCATTTCCCTCCTTTTGTGTTTATAGGAGAAAATATTATCTACACCCCCTGCAAAACCATCATAAACAGCAATATCTTGAAGAATTATAGTTTTTAATGCAGACGCAATTTTGTCCACCGAATCAAGTCGGGGCTGTCGCGACGGGGGGACGCGCTCAAGCTTGGCAGCAAACCATTTAGGACCATATCCATTGCCACCATAAACACAAAGAACCCCCAACCCCTCCAGAGATTTTAGAAGAGACGCAGAGCTCATGCCCCCTTCTCCCGATAAAAGATTTTCTTGTTGACGGCGATTAAAGGCGCTTAAAATCATCTCGAGACTAGCGCTGTCAAAATGAACCCCATGTTTACTAATTTTATTAGAATCATAATTAAGGGCCGCTTCACGCAGCCGGTCTCGTACGCCATTTTTAGAAATATTTATGACATAACTTTCATACGCATCATCTGACATATATTGTAGTTCAGAAGGGCGCACATCTGTAATTAAAATTAAATGATAACCAAAATCGGTTAAAACAGGAGCCGATAAAATACCCACATCCATGGCAAAGGCGACCCGTTGAAATTCGGGCACGGTTGCACCCCACTGAACCCAACCAAGAGCCCCGCCATTAGTTATTGCGCCTGGATCATCAGAATATTTTTCTGCCAAAACACTAAAGCTCTCTCCAGCACTGTACTCACTTTTTATTTGTTGAGACAAAAGAAGCGCTTCGTCCAAAGTTCTCTGGGGGGGCTTGGCAAGGTATGCGCCTGCGTGACCAACAAGAATATGGCTTGCAAACAACTCTTTTTTCGCATTCTCCCTGGCGGCATTTAAATCATCAGGCGCTATAAGGGGGGTTGCAACAAAATGTTCATAGCTTTCATTCACTAGAATTTGTAAAGATCTGTCTCTTATTTTTACAGCAACATCAGGATCGTTTTGGAGTCCCAATTTTTCAGCCTCAAGAATACACAGCTCTCTTTTTACAAAATCTGAATACATTTTGTCTTTTTGAAGACTATCAGCCCGCTCCCACTGTTTTTTTGGATACCGAGAGTAAAATGAATATAAAGAATATTCATTGTCATCAATTGAGAGAACAACCCCCTCGGAACCGCATATAAATGAGAATAAGGATAAGAGTATTATTTTTAACATCAATCCGTCCTGTTTAATTAACTTTTACCAAAGCGTCAAATTTACCAAAAAAACGAGAAAAGATTGAATAACTATCTTCATTATTTTCTAAATGAACACATAAAGACAGGGCGGTCCTGTTTGTGGGAATAATATGATATTTAACACTTCTTTCTCTAAAAAAATTATCAGCATAATCAAGCACGGCAGCGGCATAATAAGATTCCCCTCGACCCTCAATAGAACAAACAACACCGCAATGATGGCGAACCAAGGAACAAACTCCAACCCTTGACGCCACCAGGCGCAGACGAGCCTCTTGAATTAGGTTTGTTAAGGGTTGGGGGGCGGGACCAAACCGATTTACTAAATTAAACAAGATATCATCCAAGTCTTTATCAGTTGCAGCAGATGCGAGGCTTTTATATATTGACATTCGAACACTTTCGATAGAAATGTATTTTTCAGGAATAAACCGCTTTTTGTACAATCCAACATCAACATCCTCTGGCAATATTCGAAAATCCGAACCCAAATTGCCTGATTCATGAAGAACCCTTTGTACCATCCGGGTGTACATTTCATATCCCATTGAACTACTGCCCCCAGACTGCTTATATCCAAAAAGAGCACCAGATCCCCGTATTTCCATATCAGTCATTGAAATATTATAGCCAGAACCAAGGCTGATATTTTCTTCAATTGATTTAATTCTTTTTAATGCCTTTTCAGACAATGACATTTTTCTGGGAATAAGCAGGTATGCATATGCCTGTTGGAGACCCCTGCCTACACGCCCCCTCATTTGGTAAAGTTGAGAAAGACCAAACAAGTGTGAGTTGTTGATTATAATACAATTCGCAGCCGGTACATCGATACCAGATTCAATAATTGAAGTACAAACCAAAACATCTATTTTCCCCGATATAAATGCAGTCATTTTATTTTCTATTTTCCCCGCCGGTTCTTGTCCATGAATATAGTCTACATAATTTGTTGGAAACATATTTTGTAAATTTAGTGCAACAGTTTTTATGGAGCCAATATCATTATGAACAAAATATGCTTGTCCACCCCTCCCAACTTCAAATTCGACGGCCTCTTTAATAATATCGTCATTATAATATTCGATTTTTGTTTTAATTGGAAGCCTTAACCTTGGGGCGGTCTGCAGCATGGATACGGAGCAAATCCCAGACAGGGCAAGATTCATAGAGCGAGGAATTGGTGTTGCAGACATAGAAAGGACATCAACACTGCTTTTAAAAGCCCTTATTTTTTCCTTATGCTTAACGCCAAAACGATGCTCTTCATCAATTATCAGTAAACCTATATTTTTCAAATATATATCGTCGTTTAATATAGTATGTGTTCCAACCAATACATCATTTTTATTTTCCACAATATCCCTTTTTACACCGACCAATTCCTTTTGAGATCTAAAACGAGAAACCAGATCAACCGAAATGGCATTGGGCTCAAGGCGCGCACAGAATGAAGATTTTAATTGGTTTGCCAGAATTGTGGTAGGCGACAAAACCACGACCCTTTTATTGGCCGCCACAACCCTAAAGGCAGCCCTAATTGCAAGTTCAGTTTTACCAAAACCCACATCACCGCACAACAATCTGTCCATAGGAGAATTAGCAGAAAGGTCATCAGAAATTTCATTCCAGGAACGAATTTGGTCAGGCGTATCCTCAAAAGGAAAGGATGATAAAAATGGTTTTTCCAGCATTAAATCTTGAGAATAAGGAGGGCGCAACAAATCATTTCGCTTTACATATAGATTGAGCAATTTTTGGATTATTTCTTCAGCCTTCTTTTTAGCGGCAATCTTTTTACGTGCCCAATGATTTTTTTTAGAAAGAGAATCCAATACTACATGTTCTGTATCGGCAGGAGCAAAAAATGTAATCAAATCCAGACAGCCCGTATCTACTGAAACCACCCCGCCATCATCATATTTTATTGAAAGCAATTCTTGTGCTTCGCCCACATCTTCCTTTAAAACCAAACCCAAACAGCACCCCACCCCATGGTCTCTATGTACAAGAAAATCACCCCGCTTGATTTCTGACAAATCTAAAGGCTTATAAGCTTGCACCTTTTTTTGAACGGGGGGGGGTTTTTCTATAAACCAAGGAGGAACAGCTATGTTATTATCTTCGTCAACAATTCCAATAGACGAAAGGCCGTTTTCTGAAACAACAGACTTAAATGCCGCCCCCTTCATATTATAAAACTGTCTATGGGTTACGGTTTTTAATTGCAATTGTTCTAGAGATAAAGAAGAATCGCCAATACAGAGTTTGGCGGATTCATCCAATACTATATGCAAATACTGCAAAAGAGAAATATCCGAAAAGGACAAGGGATTGGTTTTTGCTATGGAGAATAAGACAAAATTCTTCACCTCGGTTGTGGTTAGTTGGGTATCAATATTAAACCGAAAAACAACAGGAATGTCATCTAAAAAATTAATTCTAAAAGGACAGGTAGATGAAGGTGGATACACATCAATAATGCCCCCCCTAAGGGAGTATTCGCCCGGCATGGCAACAAAATCTGCCAATAGATAGTTTTCTTCAATCAAAAATTCACAACAAGATTCAAATGAAACCTCAGAAGAAAAATCTAATTTATTTTCAATTCCACAACCCAATATAGGCAATGACATCCCGCCCACAGAACAAAAGATTGTTTGTATATTTTTTAATCCGCCAGCCAGGAGCTCTTTTGCCCGCACAGTAAGATGGTTTTCGGCATCGGAGAACCCAGAAGGTGTATTTTTATCGCCATTTGGCCGGGCTACAAAAACAACAGAATCCTCTTCCCAGACAGGGGATAAATATTTAGCAATTAAAGAGAACCTATTGTCTGGGATCGTTATAAATAGCTTGTGATCAACCGCCTCTATTAGCGGCAATAAAAGGTCTGGGTGAAATCCATGAACAACCAATCCCTCTCCGGAATTCAATGAAGATATGGCGTTAGAAATGGTGGTTATTGGGGACAGCTGTTTCACGTGAAACAGCTAGGATGCAGCTTTTAAAAAAATAGCGAGGACGCCTATATCAGCAGGGCGCACGCCAGCAATTCTGGAAGCTTGCCCAAGCGTTTCAGGTTTTACACGAAACAGCTTTTCCTTAGATTCTGAAGAAAGGTTTGTCAATTTTGAGTAGTCGAATAAAATTGGAATTTTAACAGACTCCATTTTCTTTAATTTGTTTACCCGGGCATTTTCTATTTTAACGTATCCCTCATATTTGATGTCTGTTTCTGCAGTAAAAATGGATCCAAGGGGGTATTTTTCTAAAACATCTTTTCCCTTATTACAATTAGAGATTGTGTTTTCTGGACGCTTCAGATAATCGGTAAGCGGTATATTCTTGTTATCTAACTCCACCTTAATTTCTTTACATTGATTTTTTATTTCAGAAACAGCATTTTTAAAAGAATTAAATTCTGCGTATTGCGTTTCATTGACCAGTCCCAAATCATAGGCTTTTTTTGTTAGCCGTATTGCAGCATTGTCTGCGCGGAGAGAAAGCCGGTATTCCGCGCTGGAAGTGAACATGCGATATGGTTCGTTTATATCCTTGGTAATTAAATCGTCGATTAATACACCAATATATGCCGTGTCTCTACCCAAGATGAGAGAGCCTTTTTTTAATAGTTTTAATCCAGCGTTTGCGCCTGCAATAAGCCCTTGGGCAGCAGCCTCTTCATAGCCAGAGGTTCCATTCATCTGCCCTGCAAAGTACAGTCCGCCAATTTCTTTTGTTTCCAATGTACTTTTTAATTGGGAAGAGGGAAAGTAATCATATTCAATGGCATAGCCAGGGCGAATAAGCTGTACATCTTCAAGCCCCGCAATACTTCTCAGGGCGCACTCCTGGACATGCTTGGGCATACTAGTAGAAAAGCCATTTACATATATCTGGTTGGCATTATGCCATTCTGGTTCAAGAAAAAGCTGATGTTTTCCCCTGTCGCTAAACCTCACAATTTTATCTTCAATACTGGGACAATAGCGCGGCCCAACACCGCCAATTTTTCCCGAATACATTGCAGATTCGTTTAAATTATCCGCCAAAATCTTGTGAACACTTGTATTTGTATCCACAATATGACAGGGAATATTTTTTGGCTTAAAAGGGCGCCTTGTAAGTATTGAAAATGGCACGGCATGTTCATCGCCATCAGCCCGCTGTAAATCATTCCACTTTATAGATGATGACAAAAGCCGGGGAGGAGTTCCGGTTTTTAAACGAGAAACACTAAACCCTTTATTAACAATAGCATTGGATAGCCCAATTATGGCTCGCTCTCCAAATCTGCCGGCAGAATAATGTTCCTTTCCTATATGTATTAATCCGTTTAAAAAAGTGCCTGAACAGACGATTAAAGCGCTGGCTTTTAATGTCCCGCCATTTCGCAAAAGAACGCTGGAAACAGACCCATTATCAACAGAGAAATCAACAACCTCATCCTGGATTATAGAGATGTTTTTGTGTGCAAAAAGTATTGATTGAATATAGTTTGCATACTGATATTTATCAATTTGTGCTCTTGGCGACCAAACCGCCCTCCCTTTTGATTTATTTAGCATTTTAAATTGAATGCCGCACGCATCCGCGGCTCGGGCCATAAGACCACCTAATGCATCAATTTCTTTTACCAAATGACCCTTGCCAAGCCCGCCTATTGCAGGATTACAACTCATTCTGCCAACGGCATTTTTATCCATGGAAACAAGCAATGCTTTGATTCCAAGGTTTGCAACAGCGAAGGCTGCCTCCACCCCAGCATGTCCACCGCCAACAATAACAATACTTTTATTCTTCATTTGCCAACACAAAAATTAGAAAAAATATTTTGAACAATTTCTTTATTGGGAATTTCTCCAACAACATCCTTAATAGCCACAACAAAACCATTAAGGGTTGATGCCACGATATCTGTTTCTATGCCCCTGTTCAATTGATCAATAGCCTCATTCAAACACAGCGAAGATTCTTCCAATAAACCCCTTTGTCGCTGGGTTATCATAAAGCCCTGCGCGTGATCTGTAAGGTTGATATTATTAAGAATATATGTTGAAATAGATGTTAACAACCTGTTTATTCCGGTGTTTTCTTTAGAAGAAGTATAGAGAATATCATCTTCATTTGTTGAGGGGCAATGCGCTAAATCAGACTTAGATTTCACTAAAATATAATGATGTTGATATCTTTTCATAAGATCAGTTTTAATTAGAGCGCTTGGGTTTTCATCATCAACCAATAAACCCAAATCTGCCCTATTTAATTCAGAAATAGTTTTTTCTACACCAAGATTATCAAGCTGTTTTTTAGACTCCCAAACGCCAGCAGTATCTATAAGACATACGGGCACACCCTCCAATTCAAACCAGGCTTCAACCGTATCCCTGGTGGTTCCCGCTATGGGAGAAGTGATGGCCCTATCATGGCCCAGTATAGCATTAAATAGGCTGGATTTGCCCGTGTTGGGACGCCCCAATATGATTATTCTAATACCGGAAAAGATTTTCTTCCCTATCACAGACGATTCTACAATTTGGTTTATTTGAGACTGAACGCCTTCCAGCATTGAGCGAATAGTTGAATATGAGGTCAGACCTATTTCTTCTTCTGAAAAGTTTAATTCATTTTCTATAATTGAGAGCACATCTAGAATATTGGATTTAATCTCTCCAAGAATTTTTGACACCATTCCTTCCAAATGATATAGGCCCATTTCTGTAGAGCGCGAAGCTTTTGAAGAAATGATGGCAGATATTGCCTCTGCTTGTATCAAATCCATTTTCCCATTTAAAAAAGACCGATATGAAAATTCACCAGGTTGGGCGAGCCTTGCGCCACCGTCAATAGCCGCCTGAACAATAGAATTTTTAACGGCAGTTCCGCCGTGACAGGAAATTTCAATTATATCTTCTCCAGTGAAACTGCCAGGAGATTTAAAGAAGGTTACTACAACCTCATCGAGCAGATGATTTTTTTTTGGATGATAGAGCTTGGTAAATAATGCAAACCTGTCTTTAGGTTTTTTGTGGGTGAATTTTTTAAAAAGAGGCTTTAAATTTTTTCCCGAAAGCCGTACAACGGCAAGGGCTCCAATACCGGGAGGGGTGGCAATTGCTACAATGTTTTCCTGGTCATAAGGCAACATTTCACGTGCACGTGTTATTTATTAGCAAGCTTATTCTTAATGCTGCGCTGTTGGAAAAAGCTCAACATGTTATAGGTTGTATAATACAAATTAAGACCGGATGGAAATGTATTAAACAGAAGTATGAAAAACCCATTCATAAAATACATAACGGGCTTTTGACTTTTATCCATAGTTGCAGAGGACATGCGCATAGTGAGCATGAGGGTGGCACCCATTACGAGAGGCAATATTGCCACACCATCGCCATAAATAGGAATAGAAAATGGGAGTGTAAAGACTACATCTGGCTTAGAAAGATCAGATATCCACAACATAAATGGTGCGCCGCGAAACTCAATGGTGGTGCGAAAAACCATAAATAAAGCCCATAGTAGCGGCATCTGAAGCATAATTGGCAGACATCCCCCAAGAGGATTAACCTTATGTTTTTTATATAAAGCCATAGTCTCTTTATTTAGGCGCTGTGGATCCCCCTTATATTTTGCCTGTACTTTTTTAATCTCAGGCTGAATTTTTTGCATGTTTTGACTGGACTCATAGCTCTTTTTTGTAAGGGGGCCCGTAATAAGCCTAACCAAAAATGCAAACAACAACAGAACAAGGCCATAATTCAGACTCAATTTATTGTGCATAAATTTTAAAACCCACAAAACACCCTTGCTAATGGGGCGGATCGGAGCAAAGCCCCAATTCATTGAAGCATCAAGAGAAGCGTCGGTTTGAGATAAAAAATCAACATCAAGGGGGCCTAAATAGATACTTGATGAGATTAATGATATATCCAGTGGATACCCAATGGAGGCGTGATATAGAGGAGTATGTTTTCGCTGTCCAAATTCAGCATTATGTCCAGAAAGCGAGGCGTATTTCCCAGCGCTTTCAGCAATGATCGCCGCCATAAAATATTTTGTTCGAATAGCAACCCAGTCGGTTTGTCCTTTATAAACCTCCCTGTTTAGAATTTCATCTGGATCAGTGGTTTGCAGGTCTTCAATTTCCCCGGCCTGGCTGATTATTCCAGAGCCATAGGTTACATCTTCATCTTCCTTTTCTTCTGTTGGGCGCAGCCCGCCATACCAGAGAAGCTCAAGATTATTGGAAGCTTCCAAAATATCGTAGTTAATTTCATAAAAATGCTCATTAATATATTTATCTGCGGAAAAAGAAACCTTTTTATTAATAATCGTTCTACCATCGGGATCATGCAGAGCATATTTCAATTCAAGAGAGCCATCATCAAGATAAATAGTGTCCCTTTGGTTTGTAAAGTTTAATAGGGTAAATGGCTGGTTTAAAAAATTATATCTATCACCACTATCATCATAGTCTGCAAGGCAGGGCATACAATCCTCTTCGGAGTTAATAATTAATGATACAGGAATATCTGGCTGAAAAAAGCCCCCATCATCATAACCTCCAAGGTATTTTAATTTATCTGAATTTTCACCAGTTAAAAAATAATTTACAAAACTTCCACCAGACCTATTGGTAAGCGTTGCCGTGTATATAGGTGTTACAATGGTAATCAGCGATTCTTTGCCGTGGGCATTTGCAGGGAGCTTGTTCAATTTGGGTTCAAAAGAGGGCTTAGACCTTTTTTCTGGTACAGCCCAATTATTATCAGATTCTACAATCTCTTTATTTTCAATTGAAGGTGGATTGGTATCATAACCCAGCCATTCAAGATAAACGGGCTGTAGGATAATTATTAAGAAAATTAATGCGCCAGCTAGAACATATCTCAAGGTATCATTCATGGTACGGGGTCATAGCCTGTTGTGTTATAAAAGGGATGGCATTTACCAATTCGTTTTATTGCCAACCAGAGACCGTTCATTATTCCACGCTTTTCAATAGCCTCAACCGCATAAGCAGAACAAGAGGGGGTAAACCGACACGCATCTGGTAAAAATCCAGAAATCACCATCTTATATACCTTTATAAAGAGAATAAAAAATTCTTTAATTAGAGAGTTTATCATAAATGGAATTAAAGGATTCTTTAATAGAATTGTAGGTTACAGCCTGTTTTTTTGGGCGCACTATCAATGTGTAGCCCACATCATTATCAACAATGAATGATTTAAATAAGGATCTACAGCGGCGCTTAAATAGATTTCGCTGCACAGCATTCCCATATTTTTTTGATACAACCAACCCCATTTCAGGCCTGGAGCTTTTGCTATATTTAAATGATAAATCCCTGAAATACAGGGATTTGGAGGCTTTCATTGTTTCAGAAAACTCAGATGAAGAGATCGAATGTTTCAATTAGGCAGATATTGTCTTCCGGCCTTTTTTGCGTCGCCTTGCCAGCAAGGCCCGCCCAGCCTTAGTGCTCATCCGCTTTTTAAATCCGTGTTTATTTTTTCGTTTTCTATTGGTATATTTTATTGTGACCTTCATGTTCAGTCCTTTTTTAAACTATTTCAGCCCAGAAATTTAATAATATTTTATATATCTAATAAACACTTTATTCTTTCCTATTTTGTCTATTTTTAACCGGCGTCTTCCGATGACTCTATCCGTGGTAACGAATAAACTCACCGGCCTGCCCGGCCTCGTCATTCAGGCGGGCGGACGGCGTGTCCATTCCACTAAATTTTCTTATTACACAAATCTTCATTTTGTCTCAAATCTCAAATTCACCACACCGGTTAAGCCGTCCGGTGGAGTGAGGGTTAG
>JACNLQ010000019.1 GCA_014381415.1 Fidelibacterota bacterium | reverse complement strand
ATTGAAGTCTCTCTCTTTAATTTATCAATAGATTTCATTTCCTCTTCCAATGCGTGGTATGTATCCCGCAAAATCAAAGTCGCCATATTTACATTCCTTTGTTGTTAAAATTATCTCTAATTACTTCAAAAATATTAAATTCTGAAATTTGTATCATGCCCAAACTTACGAAAGTTGTCACCAAATGTTAGTCACCTATATATAGTTAGACTGCCCCAATTAAAAGGGGTTATGTTGATAGATAGTTTTGGTAGATGTGGAAATGGAACAAAAAATTGCTAATTTTCTTTAGAAGTTGATACTCTGAAATATTCCCCTGAATATCTCCCTGAATTTTATTTTATCTTATAATAAGGAGTAAAAATAAAATGACAAATTGCTATATTAAGATGAGGAAAATTTAGCTGGAAAAGAGTTTTTGGAAGGCACAAATTTAGGAATCAATCAAGTTTTTCAGTTCCCATAGACAAGATCACACTCAACAATTATCAGCCAAAATACAATTTGCGAGGATAACTACATCCAGAATATTATAGCTACCATCATGATTTAAATCACCAGAACAGTCAATATTTTCACAAGTCTCTGTCAGAACACAGTTAACTAATAGAATAATATCTAATACATTATACCCGCCATCATTATTCATATCTCCGATATTTAAACAATCGGATGAATAATTTTCACTACCAGGAGTACCATAATCACCTGCGCCAAATACCACATCACCAGCTATCCAACTATCCCCAAGGTTGTTACCTAAATCGGGGTCCATAAGCATCATAGACTTCCCTTCTTCATCGGGAAATGTTTCGCCGTTATCATAACGGACTTCATCCAAAATAACTCCTGAGGGATGCTCTAAAATAACCTCATCCCAGAGATTTGATAGGGTAAAATCACTATATTCATAGTCTATGTTCACATTGCCATTAAGGTCAGGGTCAGTTTCTGCACCCATTACAATAAAGGAATCTGGAACAACATAAATATTTTCTGAAATTATATGCTGCTCTCCTCCATCATCTCGGAGAATTAAATTATGTAAATTGATTGTTTCATTGGATATATTGGTGATTTCTATCCATTCTCCCGAGGCATCTGAAACAGCTGAAGGATTCTGCATGATCTCATTTATTACCAGACCATAGACTAGTTCTACCGGTTCTACAGAGAATGACCAAATCACCGGGCGATGGTCTGAGATATTGCTATGATAAAAAGAGTAGCCAGTATAATCATCCACCCTAATAGTTTTTATATTGCCAATAGTTAATTCATCAAAGAGGGGAGTTGACACCGCAATATGGTCAATAAAACTGGGCCAACTGGGGTAACTGGCATAATAATTATTGTTGGCTATGGGGTCTGTTGCAAATTCAATGGCATCATCTGAAACCAAGGGCCATAGGGAGTTATAGTTTTGTGAGTCTGTAATTTCATCATTATAATCACCTAAAATAATAATATTGTCATTGGGATGGTCGCTTACATAATCTGATATAATTTCGCAGGAAGCATAGCGTCGGTCGAAATCTTCAGAATCACCTCCCGATTTTAAATGTACATTGATGATTTGAATAGCAGCAGAGTTTAATCCGCAGACCCAGCTCAGTTCAACTTTCAGGGGATATCTCCAGGCAAATTCATAACCTGCTCCAGAAAAAAGGGTGGTATAGCTAATAATTTCTAATACATCAGAACGGACTGCTAATGCCAATCCATTACCGGAGTTGATAAATTCGTAGGCAGGTAAGCTACTGGCAAGTGAGTTAAATGCAGTGGAATTATTTATTTCCTGGAAGGCAATGACATCAGGTAAAATGTCGGAAATAATTTCATTTACATAATTAACGGTATTGTTGGCGAGGGGAAAAACTTTTAAGTTCCAAGTCATCACCTCAATTTCATCCCACTGATTTTCGATGGGGATATTCCAATTATTTTGGGCAGGGTTTACCGCAACCGTATCTGCTGGTGGACATTCCTGCATAAAACCCCATGCAGGAAAAATTATGCCTATGACTGCTGTCCAATTAACCAATGTTTTCATAATCTTATTAATATTACACATTTGCAGGAAATTTACAGAGGGTGGAGGTACAATTTTGTGATCTATTCTGTATTAATTTGTAACAATTGTAAATCAAGCATTTTACACGCCAACCAAAACAACTGACAACATTGTCTGGCTTGCCTGATAATATTGGATTATTAAAAATTGGTATTGGGCTAAAGCCCGGCTGAGTCTGACCCGTTATCCCCAACTTAAAAGGCGGGGCAATCGTAAGGATCAGGCTGGAAGCCTGTTTTACTATCAATCTGGAAAGATTTTCGTAAAAAGTCCTTTTGGATACAAAATATTCTAATCAATAAATTGTGCCGTACCCTGCCTATCCCTCAGGAGGAGGAGATTTGTGTATTTGATTATAATTTATAAATAATCTTGGTGAGGGGTAGAAGAAAGATTTAAGGACTAATTACCGGATAAATAGAAAACGACAGCATCACCGGTAAATGATCTGAAATATAGGCTTCATACATATCATATCCTCCCATATAATTGCCCATGATGAGTGTTTTTATATCGTATGTTTCTTGTCTGGGAATTAATTCTTCAGACACCATTATATGATCCAGGAAACTCACATAGGGCTCTTTGGGGTAGGTCGCTTGATCAATATCATAGGCAATCTCTCTTGTGGTAAAGAAAAAGCGGTCATCTTGAAAAAATGGTTCAAAACAATGTTGCCCGGGTTCATCTTTCGTATCGTCGTTCCAATCACCCAGAACAATAATATTGGATTGCTCATCATAGGACTCATCCAGATATTCATGCAGCATTTGAGAAGCCTTTTGCCGGCGTGCTAATCCCGAATCACAACATTTCATGTGGAGATTGATTACTGATAGGGGGATGCTTTTTCCATTCTGTGATAGTATTAAATCTGCTTGGAGAGGTGGCCGCCCGGCAAAATTATAATCATTTTCAGCGAAAGGTTCAATTTGGCGAACCAATTCAAACATGTTATTTTTATATATAATTGCCAAATCCATGAAGGAGGCCTGTTGTGAAACAATAAAATCATATTCCGGAAGATATGCCATTAATTTACTGAACCATCCCGTTCGGCGCAGTTCCTGAAAGGCGATTATGTCTACATTTAAATCCAATACTGCTTCAGCCAGAGCCAGAATAGTAGAATCATTGGCATGGGGGAAGAACTCAACATTCCAGGTAATAATTTCTAGGGATTCCTCCGTGTTTAAATTTGGAAATTCCCAGTCATTTCTGTTTAATGTTTGAGGAGAATGAGTATGGCTGGAATTTGAATTAGCTCCAGAATAGTATAAATCCTGAGCTGTTTTTATTTTACTTTCAATCCACTGAGCATCTTTGCGGTTGGATTGAAAATCATCAGCAAGAAGGGTTTGACTGGCTTTACCATCTATGACGGTTTCATAGCCCATAAACAAATGCGAATTTTCATCTATTAACAATTTTATATGGGAAAACTCTGTACCACCACCGTAACCCTGCATGATGTACGTATGACTATGAGGGTCGTACCATGGGAGCCAATACCCTTTTGAATTTCCACCTGCTACGACAAAATCCACATCTTCTAAATAATACCCTAATTGAAGTGCATTTAATGAATGACTATCATCAATTTTTCCATTTAGAACCTGAGTCCGAAATCCTTCATACTCGTCCTCTCGATTCCAAGGCACCCCGGAACTGCTGAGTAAAATAATAATTTCTGCACCCATTTCTTTCATTTCCGGCACCCATTTTTGAACACTCATCACCTCTTTCTCTGCATCGGTTCCAGATAAATTTTCAGCTAACACTAACTCAGTAAGTTGTGAGTTGACTACTCCCAAAACACCCACCTTTACTCCAGATATTTTATGAATGAAATAGGGTTTGATATTGTTACTTTGCAATGGGCAATCACTACAAATAAGGTTTGAAAAGAGAAAAGGAAAATGAGCTTTTCCGGCAAGATAATTTAAATTTTCTGCCCCGGAGATAAAATCGTAACTACCGGGGACCATGGCATTATAACCAATACGGTTCATCCATTCAATTATGGTATAACCATCATCAGCAATTCCTAAGGGATGACCCTGAAAGAAATTTCCGCCATCTAAAATGAGTAAACCTTCATTTGATTTATCAATTTCACCACGAAGTTCTTCCACATATTTTGAAAATGCAGCACCTCCCAGAATGGTAGGGGGATATTGAGGATTCATGAAATTAGCTGTCTGTTTAGAAATCATACCATGAATATCATTGGTAGTAACTAAATTAATTTTAATGGGTTCTGCAAATACAGCTCCAATTAATAAGAAGGGGAGAAGCAGGGGTTTCATTAAAACTTGTAAATTAGTGCCAGCTGTAGATGAAGTTGGGAATCTCGAACCAAATCATTTTCAGAACGAATATCACCTTCAACGGGAAATAAATCAGGGTAATTGAAGGATTGAAAACTATAGGTACCAGCATAATCTATTACCAAATTGCCAATAGTTTTCCCTGACCCAAAAGTGAACATGGATATTGGTTTCATGGCAGGAATTAATGGAGTTTTATACACCAAGCCTCCTCGAATAGGTGTGCCCATTTGAGTGAGGTATTCAAATCCAAATTTAAACTGTTTGTAATCCTGAAAAATAAGGTGTTTTTTGTATGAAACTTGATCAACTTCAAAATCAATGGACATTATTTGTTGAGTGTTGGAACTATAAGAAAAAGCAAATGATTTAATATCCGGTTTCATATAGTTTAGTCCACTTATTACAAAACTGCTGTCACCCCAATATTGAAATAAGCCATTGGTTGAATCAATCTCCCAGTTATATTGACTGGAAGTGATATTTGCATCAGCTTCCCATGACGCCCCCAGATTAATATTTGAATTTAACTTCAGGTTTGTACTGAAAGTCAGAAAATTTGCAGCGGGCAATTCAGAAGTTGAACTATAATCAGGGAGAGTGGTTAAATTGGTAACATCCGAATACAGGGTATCTACCTCTACTCGGTCTTTTAATTTAGCAGACTGAATTAAATTGAGAGCTCCACCCACAGACATTTCAATATCTCCAAGAATAGCTAAATTAATTCCACCACCAATGGATGCAAGCATGAGTTTTCCCTCAACACTGAGATTTTGATAGCCAACAATGGGGTCTTTGCTGGCATATTCGCCATCTTCAATACTGTAACTTCCTCTAACTTCTTCTGAATACTGGTAGGTAAAGTGGGTGAGGGGTGCATAATTAAATCCAATACCAATTTTTCCCATTGAAGTAATATTAACAGTCCCAATTAGCCCTAAATTCACATCATAATAATTAAATTCGTTTGCCACATAATCGGCACTGGTTAGAAATTCGCCAAAACTATCTCTAACGGGCATGCTCCATCTTTCAAAAACAGATGAGCGATTAACCTGAATGCTTAACTCTCTTTTTGATATTAATAAGCTTAATTTCGCAGGATTAAAACGTACATTATTACTCGCAGTGGAGTTTAATAAATGAGTAGTCCCCATAGCGGTTGATCGTGCTGAGCCAACAAATGGGTCAGTACCTGTCCAGCGGTTAAACAGAGATTGTCCTGAAAGAATAGAAAATGTTAAAATAATTGTTAAAATTCTATAAAGCATAACTTATTTGTATTCGATAATCCATATCTTCATTGGTAACTTGTGGGTTTCTAATCCAATTTCCCTGAGGTGTCTGTCCATCCACCACCCGTGTGGAAGCACCCTCTGTAGAATGGCTCACTTTAAACATTACCCTAAAGAGGGGGGTGGGTTTTAAATCTACAGCAGCCCATGAATGTACCAAACCATTTTCAGAGCTGAAAATTCTAAAATCAGTATCTTCAAAATACCATAGAAATCCTTGAACGAACAGCATTCCCCCTTTTATTGAAAAACTGTCATCAGCATTATGAGAGATACTTACTCCAATAGTTTCATCAGGGGACCCAATATTCCCAACCATCATATCACCACCGAGAGCATTATCGGTGAGACGAGGTCGTGGAGAAAAGGTGGTATATCCATTAGAATAGAGTATTTCAAACTGATTATAACGGGATAATCTTAGTCTGCTGGTAATTCGGGTTTCCCGAGAATAAAAAGGGCTGGGGTGCTGTACATCAAAGGCACCTCTTGCCTGCCATTTTTGCCGTACTTTTATGCGAAAATTAAAGGCAGGGCGCCATTCTACGGTTGCCACCGTTCGGTAATATTTTGAATTATCAGCCTTCCGATTCCATGTGTCCCAATTTAAGTACCCAACCATTGATCGATGAAATTGATAGCGGGAAGAAATAAAAAAGCCCTCTTCGGCTTGGGGTTGGGGATTAGCAGAATATAAATAGCTGTAAATAGGGTCTTCCAGCCAATAATCATCCTCGAAAATACTTGTCTTATATCGTTGATAATTAGAATATGACCGTTGATAAGGATTATCAAATTTCAAGTCATAATTTCGATATAATGTCAGAATATTAAAATTCTCAAATTGGGCGTAGGCACTTAACACCAGAGCAGACGGGTTTCTTCCAAAAAGAAGTAAATTATTATCTTTCAACATTTCTCCATATTCACCTTGAATAGATATATTCGCTATGACAGATGAAAAGTCAAAACCCCGAACCCTGAAAAATGATTTAGCATCTGACCAAATTGGAGAATCAGCTTCGGATGAATCCATAGAGGCTATTTCTGTATCGGCGGAGTTGGTAATATATTGAAGATAAAATGCATCACCGGAATAATCATCATAATCATCCGGGTTAAAATCAGCATCAAAATCTTCATCTCCCCCTGTTATGGTATTAACCACTTGGGGAATATGACTCCGATCATACAAGCTTTCAAAAAAAGTGAATCCCAGATTGGTACCAATGGTAGGTGTGAATCGTAAGTTGCCCCCCCAAGTCATTTCATTAACCGAGCCAATGAGTGAGTGATAAATTTTTGTATGGGTAGTATCACCGTCGGAATTTATAGCAAATTGTCCGTAAGCTCCAAAGGGAAGCCGAGGCTGCATAACGATGAGAGAGGTAAAACTGCTGTCTGCATTTATGATAGCATCCCGTGGATGGTAGGATGCAAATATGACACCTCGTACATTAGGCATGGAAATCTGAATTGCAGAACCCTGCATGACATATTGAGAGGAACGAGTCAAATCACCATGTATTCCTTCAGCTCGTTTAGAAAAACCAAAGCCGGTTCGGCGGGGACTGAAATTATCATTGGTTTCAAAAATGACACCCTGACCAAATGAAGCGGTGAAATTTCCTAATACTGCCCGCTCAATTTGAATATTGTTAAATAAACGATACTTTTCAGCTTGGATAAATCCTTTCATTGTATAAATACTATCAGGCTGCCCCATATAACGATGATAGGAAATCCCCCCCTTAAAATTCAAATCTGATGTGATTGATAGTTTATGGAATTGTTCCGGAAGACTCGTATCTTCAAATGCAGTAATAGTTCCATCATCATCTGGGTTGGAAGTTATTGGAACTGTTCGAACCAGAGAATTAAAGCGAACATGAAACCCCTTTTCTTCAACAGGTTTATCCGTAAATCGAATGAAATCGACTAGGTTTTTGTATCCCCAATAACTGATGCCAGGGGAGTTTTTTAATTCCCATGTACCGTTTATATAGCCGCGTTCTTTTTGCTTTAAAACTGCAGTAACATCCACTGGGCTGAGATTCGGGAGCGCCATAAGGTCATCATAATTCATATTATTGACATTCTGGGGTTCGAAGAATTTGTCCAGCCAGACTTCTGATAATCCCTCCGTGCTACCTTCATTAGATATCCATTTTCCCATTTTATAGGATGCCCGTGCCATATCCTTCTCAAAAGTGGTTGCCTGTGGTATGTCAACTGTTACCCCATTTCGAATGTTATGAATATCTTTGATGGTTATATCGGAAATTTGCAAGAGGTCATAAATATTGCGGATATAGCCGGAACGGCTGCGGTAGTCTAAGATACTTTCAATTTGCTCATCTGTGAGTTCAAATGACTGTAATTCGGTATAAGTGGCAGTATTCAGATTTATTTTCTGAGAAAAACCCAATGTTAACATGAGTAGAATTATGGGAGCCTGTCTCTGAACATTCCTCAAAACTGCTTTAATTATTTTTTCTAATGTCTGGGTAAATTCTCTCATCTAAATCCAATTCTTCTTTTTGGCATAGGTGGTGGCTTCATTAATTTTTGAATCGCCTGTACTAATTTCCTAATGGATTGATCATGTGCACCCACCCGTTGTACCAGTTCTTTTAATTTACCAGCTAAATCTTTATGGGTTGCCACCAATTTACGGATTTTGACAAATGCCCGCACTACAAATACGCTCACCTGAACAGCTCGTTCAGTATTTAATATCGATGCCGCCATTAGTGCACCGTGCTCTGTAAATGCATATGGCAAATGAGGAGAAAATTTCAAATTGGATAGGTGATCACAAATTGTGACCACCTCTGTTTTTTGCTTCACTGCAGATCTTATAAACTCTTCTGAATATATTTCAATCTGCCGTATCATAAAGATAGCCCAATATTAAACTGATGGGTCATAGGTAGCACGGGATGGGTGAGAAGTCCATAGCTTACAGATTGATTGTTAAAGGTAAAAGTAGCTCCCATGCCAAAGCGATTGGGATTTGATTGAGCACCGGTATAGAGTTCCACATTTGAATTCAGGTTATACCTGATGGCAGATTTAATCTGCATATCATCTCTTCCCAGTAGGTGCTCAGAAACGATACTTGTAGCTAGACCGGTCATAGGCATATAGGTGATGCCGACATTAATTCGCCGTGGAAGAATCTGCCTTGTCATTCCCTTTCCTAATGCGCCAGAATTAACATTTTTTAGGAACACACCAAAACGATATTTTTCACGGAGAGATGCCAATACTCCAAAATCAACCGATACAGCATTTACATTGCCCAGTTCTAATCCATCCGATCCATCACCACTTGGACCTGCAGATTTGCCCAAATTCCACTGAACAAAATTTGCTGTGTAACCAATGGCGAGTTGGGAATTTTTATCATGTTGCAGATCAAACCCCTGTGCAATGGACAGGGTTTGTTCTTTTGAGAGAGTCGTTCCACTATATTTGGTTTCTAATTGTTGAAATGCAAATCCAATTTTACCAATTATGGGAAGGGATGTGGTACCACTCAAATTGATTGCGGGAAGCCAGTCATAGCCAAAGATTTTTCCGCTACCTAAAGAAAAATGCATCCCATCAATTTCTGTAATTCCGGCTGGATTATGAAAAATGCTCCAATTATTTCCTTTTTCTGCTACAACTGCTCCTGCCATGGCAGAAACTTTGGCTCCGGTATAAGCAAAGTCGCTCACCGTTTGTGCAAATAGGGGTAGAATCAATATGATGGTAAGGAGCTTTTTCATTAGTTTTTCACACCTATCACCATTGGCGCAGCATCAGTTTGCGTTTCACCGGTTACTGGATTCATAGCTTCTATGTGCATGATGTAGGTGCCAGGTGCTACTATTTGTCCTAACTTATCTCTTCCATCCCAAGATGCAGGTGGCTCATTGCAATATACTGTTCCTGATGATGCATAGTATTTATCAACTAATGATGTAATAAAACGGCCAGAAATATCAAAAATTCTTACTATAACCCGTGATTTATCAGGGAAAGTGAAATTATAATCCAGAGTTTCATCTAATATTGGAATTATAACAAATGGTGCTGGGTTTATGGATGTTATAATAGGTGTAGAACTGGATTCATATTCACCATCAGATGCAAAATTTTGTGCAATAATAATATTTTCACTTGAAGCAACTTCTACCTGCCATTCGTTGCCATCCTCATAAAATCCCAAATCCCCAGTAGCCCATACATAAAACATATTTTTATTATATTTTGATATAACCTCTGATATTTCAGAATCGGCCACTTCCCAATCCCAAACCGTAATTGTTATTCTATATCCATTTTCATCTTCAATCGTAATATTTTGTGGACCTGAACCAGATTCTGAAACAGTGCGAATATCAAAAAAATCGACAACTCTTCCATATACTGCCATATTAGGATAATCTATTCCGAATTCATTATTTATTATTTGTTTAAATGAATACCTGCAGGCTAAGCTTGGATTAAATTCAAAAAATCCTGTATTATGCTCATAATAAGTGTTTATCTCATATTCTGCCAGGGAGTTATAATTGACTGCATCAATATCTGTA
>JACNLQ010000027.1 GCA_014381415.1 Fidelibacterota bacterium | reverse complement strand
TACCCGTTTTATATTCATTTAAAACATCATCCCATTTTTCACCCTGCATATTTTGATATCCAGTTGCCAGTATAAAAAGATTCATCACTGACATTTCTGCCTGAGCATAAAAACCATTCAGTTTGCCATAGAGGTAGAGCTGACTCTCACGGGTGGCAATGTCCGAGTTAATTACAGATACTCTGTTTACATCATAGGCTCGGTCCCAATAATTAAATACAAAGCGGCGCGATCCCATGCGATATTCTGCCAATAGATTTACAGGACCTACCTTTGCTCTGGCACCAATGGGAACCAATCCCCACCCAAGCTTAACCATTTTTGAAGGATCCTCCGGGTCAATAATCTCTCCCTTTAAAAGTCCAAATTGGGAATAAAGGGTTATTTTTTCACTTAAGGAATAGGTAGCATCAAATGCCATACCGGAGATGGGATCAGATTTTGCGTCATCCGGATTATAAGCATTATAAAAGTCTTTGGATTCATACCATTCAGTAAAATAATCTGGGTCTGCCCCTGGTACAGAATTATATATTTTTTTCCACTTATCTTCATCATCCCACTTACTCTCATCATCCGGATAAAAGTCATAATAATCTGGGTATGTATCTCCATCAGAATCGGGTAATCCTGCCAATTGATCTAAATCAGTTACAAAAGAGACGCCCAAACTTAACTTCGGAATTATTGATCGTGAGCCTCTAATTCCTAATATTCCGGGTGTTGCCGATTTAAAATTACTATGGATGAGTTCAATTCCAAAACCTGCCACCTTCGCTTGAAGGTTCAGACCAACCTGCCGTACCTGAGGATACTCCATTATATTGGCATAATTATTCACCAGTATTCCCTGCCCAAGGGTCACCGAAGGTAATGCCCCTGCCATGAAATAAAGATTATCACCAGGTTTACCCCAGCGCAAATAATAAATTTTATCAATAATAGTTTTGTAAGCCGATCCACCAGAAGAAAAATCCCAACTGTCCCAATACATGCCTTCATCATTGAAATATAAATAAATATCCAAACCAACACCCAGCTTGCCAATGGGTATTTCGGGTCGAATGGATAGCTGATTATATATCTGTCCATTCAGGGTAACAGTTCCAATACTTCCTGTAGCACCAGACTTTTCCGGAGTACCAGTATCATCCTGGGCAAATAGTGAAAATATTAATAATAAGGGTATAAATCGCATGGGAGCACTCCTTTTTAGTTAAGAGAAATTTTCATTAATTATTGGTGATGACTATGGTATTAATATCCAATTCGGCTTTTATTTGGGCACCTACCTTTTGAGCATTTTCCCTGCTATCATAATGCCCAATTCGAACGGCATAAAGCGTCCGATTACTTTTATATAATTCATTAATTCTTGCGCTAAACCCGGCAATTATAAGATTAATCTTCTGCGACTCAGCATTTTCCCGTACACTGTAAGCACCAGTTTGAAGGGAGTAATTTCCGGGAGTATTATTCGCTTTGGTATTTGCTAATGGTGTTTCATCCAGAATTTCAATGGAATTAACTTCAGGTGCTGAAAATTTAGAAGCAAATTCTTTTGCGTTTTCCTTCTCCTGATCGGATTTCTCAAAATCTTTGAGCAAGTCTTTTATTTTACCATCTACATCCAAATGGGGAAACTGTCGTTTAAATACTCGGGAATAAAAAACAGCTGTATCTTTATGACCCGAAACTATAAGCGAGTTTAGAAATAGTTTAACAGCCCTTTCAATGTGCTCCGATCGACTATAATAAATGGGCATTTTTTTCAGCCATTTTGCCGCGTGCTCATACAGTCCTGCTGCATAATAATATTCAGCAACTTTCATAACCGCATCATCACCATATTCACTGGTGGGGTGGGTATTATACAATTTGGTAAAAAGATCCTTCGCCTCCTCTCCATTAATTTCCAGCAAACCTTTTAGATATATTAGAGACGGATTATTGGGATATCTCTGCTCCATTGCGGGTAGATAAACAACAGCACTGTCTCGAGAGCCATGGAGCACATCCTGTATTAATGCATCCAAATGATCTTGAGCTGGCATAATGGAAAAGCAAAATATTATACTGAATATTGTTCTCATTATTTTAGAACTTCCTTCTCATCACTGGCTTCATACAACCAAATGATATGTGGGTCCGTTGCTGTATTTTTGTACCGTTGAAAACGTTCGTCGGTGACCAGAAAATGAATAATATCATCCAGACTGCGTGCGAAATCCGGGTTGCTACTTTCTTTTTTTGCCTGAAGTTTCAATTTTATCAGTTTTACAATAAGTGAACTGGGGTCTTGTTCAATTGCGGAATCAATAAGCTCTATGGCTTCGGAATTTTCTCCCCTGTGAGAATAAATTTCAGACAGACTTGCGATGACCTCAATATTGTCAGAATCAGATTTCAATATACGTTTCAATATATCTTCAAATTCAGAATATCTATCAAGGGCAAATAATCCGTCTTTTAATAAATGGATTACCATCCAGGCTTGTTCCGGCTTGAGTTCTGCATAGCGAATCCACATGGGAATAGCCTTCCCCAATAATTCTTTGGCTCTCTCCATATAGTCAGAATTTTCCTGAGATATGGTCTGACTTGCGACATCAGATTCTAAAGATTTCTGATATTCTTCCTCACTTTCACTGCTGTAGGAATTTCCAATAAAATAATAGGTTACAGCCAGGTCACTGCTAATATTCAGGGCACTTTCAAAGGTTTGGCGTGCATCCTTAAATTTTTTGTTTTTAATGAGAATTCGACCTTCCTGAATTTTATAAAGCGCTAGTTTATTCTTATCTTCTTTATTGGTTTGCTTTTGATATTTTTCTAAATACTCACCGGCTTTATCCCATTCGTGTTTTTCACGATAGAAAGCGGTTAACTGAGACACTGCCCATTCACTATTTTTTTCTAATTTCAATAATGCATGCAATTCTTTAATGGCTGCATCAACATTTCCGGATTTATACCAATCCATAGCCAGATTTTTATGGAGCTCAACTTGCTCAAAAAAGTTTAAATTTCTTCTATGTAAAAGTCCTTTGTGAATTTTTAACGCCTGCGTCGGATTTCCACTTTCCCTTAAAACCTGCCCTAGTCGAAGATAAGCTTTAATATTATCAGAGTCTTTTTGAATGATATCCTTAAAATTCTTATATGCGGATTTTCGCCTTCCTGTAATCATCAGATCTAAACCTTCAGCATAAATGTCTTTCACTTTTGATTTGCGTCGAGGTTTATAGTTCAGAACATACACAGAAATACTTGCAACTGCCACCCCTAAAATCAGTAATGTGATGAGGATATTACTCATAGAGTTTCGTCATCCACTTCATCGGTAAGCACAAAATCATCTTCAATACTTTCATTTCTCAGACTATCCAGCTCAACCTGAACCCTTCTGAGTTTTGACTTTAAAGAAAAAACTTCACTTTTATGAGATATAATTTGAAATAATGCCAATAGGAAACCAATTATAACTCCAGCCGTCAATGTCATTACCAACACCATCCACACATTAAAGCCATTTTCATATTCGGGCATGTCAATTAGAAAGGGGATTTTTATAGCAAGTGCATTTCCTTCAAATTGATTTAATTCGTTTAACTCTACTAGAAATACCAAGCTGCCCATGAGTAGAAGTATCCATACTAAATATTTAATTAATTTCATGAATCATTTCCTTTTCTAAGACTCGATTACCGAACATACTCACTCCCTGCGCATCCTGAATGAGAATATTCACTATATCCTTAATCTGCTCCTCATTTTTATCAAATATAACACCCATATTCCCTTCCGTCCTCCCCGACCATTGCAGTGGAGATTTTTTACTTTCCTTCTCCACCATAACCTTTAACACTTTACCAATGTGACGCTGGTTTGCCTCCAACGTATGGGTCTGTTGTAAATCAATCAATCGCGCCAACCTCTCCTGCTTAATATCTTCATCAACCTGATCTGTATATTCAGCAGCTTTGGTTCCCGGGCGGGAGGAATACTTAAACATGAAGGCTCGGTCAAAAACCACCTTATTCATAACTTCAAGGGTCTCCTCATAATCAGCATTGGTTTCACCAGGGAACCCCACAATTATATCGGTTGAAATTGAACAGTTGGGAATATATTTGCGGATAGTATCCACTAAATTTAAGAATTCAGTTTTGCTATAGGTACGATTCATCCGCTGTAAAATTCTATCGGCCCCCGCCTGCAAGGGTAAATGCACATAATTACATATATTCTCATGTTCACTCATAACCTGGAGCAAATGATCATCCATATCTTGGGGATGGGGAGACATATAGCGAATGCGTTTTACACCCGGTACCATGGCAACCGCTTCCAGTAAATGGGGGAATTTTCCCTCTTCAGTTCGATAGGAGTTTACATTTTGACCCAGAAGCGTAATCTCAGCAAACCCATTATTTACAGCGTCTTTCACTTCTCCAATAATGCTATCATTAGAACGGCTGCGCTCTCTGCCACGGGTGAAGGGTACAATACAGAATGTACAGAATTTATCACATCCTCGGGAAATTGAAACAAAGGCATTTACTCCCTCCTGCCGAGAGGGCATTAAGTTATCATATACTTCATACTTTGATAAGCGGGTGTCCACCTCATGCCCATTTTGTTTTTTGCGATTATTAATAATTTCAGGAATCCTGCGATAGGAATCGGGACCTAAAATAACATCCACATAAGGTTTAGACTCCAAGAGGTCATTTTTTAGATTTTGTGCCATACAGCCCAACACACCAAAAATCATCTCCGGTTTGCGTTTTTTTAAATGTTGAATGCTGTCCAGGCGGTGATGCACCGTCTCTTCTGCTTTTTCTCGGATGGCACAGGTGTTCATAAATATGATATCCGCCTGAGTCATATCCCGAGTTTCAGAGTAGCCACATTTCTGCAGCATACCGGCAACCAGTTCAGAGTCTGCCACATTCATCTGGCAGCCAAAGGTTTCTATAAAATATTGGGGGTTTAGCATCTCCATAATTTAGGCAGTTTTATGGATTGAGAATACGGGGTTTTTTTATTTTAAATAGAAAGTACATTTACCGAAAGGAAACTAAAATTTTATTTGCCTTGAGAATCACAAGGCATATTGGAAATTATTACTTAGTTTACAGGAATGTCAAAATAAAACGGTGAGGGGTCCACTGCTTTATTTTTGTACTGCACTTCATAATGAAGATGGGGTGCGGTAGAGCGACCGGTATTGCCAACCTCACCAATTTTTTGACCACGATTTACTTTATCACCCACTTTCACACTGCGGTTTGATAAATGTCCATAAGCGGTGATGTAGCCATTGCCATGGTCAATTTCGATATAATTGCCAAAGGAACCCCAATATTTTGATTTTTTAACCCTGCCGTTGGCTGTGGAATGCACATTCGTTCCAATGCGGGCAGAATAATCATGTCCATCATGAAATTTAAATTTTTGTGAGAACGGATCTCTTCTATACCCATAATTCGATGATAGGCGGTCTAGCCCCAATTCAACGGGATGAATGGCAGGATGGGCTAATATTTCATCTTTATTTGATTCTACCTTTTCTGCAATTTCATCATAACTGAGCCTTTCAAGATTTATGAGACGATTTACATAATTAATTTCATCTATCATTTCATCCACATCAATATGGTCTTCAGGAAGAAGGTAGTTTACATCTTCAGTCTCCGTTTTATTATGGGTACCTCCAAATCCCATTTTACGTATATCATCATGAATGGGAGGCAACTTCACCAGTCTTCTGAGAATATTATCCTGCTTTTTTATTTCATCTAATTCATCTAAAAGATTTTCAATTCGTTCTTGGTTTTCTTCAATATTTTGAACCAGCACCTTGTTATTTTTACGGTGTTTTTCAATTTCACGAGAACCCGCCCATTCTACAAACTGGTCAGAGAACATAAAGAAAAAAGATGATGTGAGGAGAATAATTGCCCCCGCAATGAGTCCAACCTGGAGGGGCGAAATGGTAAACTGTTTGAGGTCAAACTTGCCCTCTTTAATAAATATTATTTTATAGCCGTTTTTAAACACAAATTTTTACTGGAATTGGATAGGAAAATTTAGAACAAAATAAGGATTGATTACAAAGGAAGAAAAAAACTTGATTAGATGATTCGGGTATTGGTTGCTGGAGGTTAGGTGCTGGAATGATGGTAAGATGAAGTACTGTTCACTACAAATCTACATTCACTAATCATCATTCTCTATTCCCTGTTTCCTGCCTCCTGACTTCTGTGTCCTGTTTCCAATTCACTTAATTTGATTCCCTTTTACTTTCTCCTTTTCCCGCTCTTCAACAAACAATTTCAGCTTATTAATTTCATTCACGATGTTAAGAAAATCATTATCATGGGAAAAATCAGTAACAGATTTGGTGATTTTTTTCTCAGAAACATATTTACCTAGCTTATTGTAATTTTGTTTGAGCTCCCATTTCAATTTTTCTATTTCAATTTGAATTTTCCCTTTATGCCCAATTTCCTCACCCTTAGAAACAGCAGTCTTTAAATATTTTTTACCATCTTTTGCTACCTTGTTTGACAGGTGCTGAAGTTTATCAGATAGGTTGTCAAATATATTAGACATGCAATTGTTTTACCGTTAAAATTTCATCCATATTTTTCAATTTTTCTAATAAGTTCTCATTAATTTCACCATCATATTTAATAACGGAATAGGCTGAATCATTATTAGGTGTACGGCTCAATAAATATTCGGCAATATTGACGCTACCTTCGCCAAGCAGCATACCAACTTTTCCAATTACACCGGGTATATCTTTATTCTGGACAAAAAGCATACTTCCTTCTGGCCGAACATCCACTTCATAGCCCATGATATCCACAATTCTTGGATGTTGATCACCAAAAACAGACCCTGCCACTTCAATCGTTCCCTCATCAGTTGTAATATGTGCCACAATTAAATTAGCAAAGGAAACCGGTTCCGTATTCAAGCTATGGGAAAATGAAATGCCCCTCTCTTCTGCAATTACCCCTGCATTTACAAAATTTGTTCTATTATCCGTCATATCGTGAAACAGCCCAATTAAAAATGATAGAGAAATGGGTTTGGAGTCTTCAATATTGCCAAAACATTCTACAGATACTGATTTCACCGGCGATTCTGCCAATTGCATTTCTATTTTACCCAGAGTTTCTGCCAATTCTAAAAATGGTTTAATCTGCTTTAACTGCGCCATATCAGTTATTGGCATATTTATGGGATTTGATAATTTATCATCTAATATAAAGTCCCTAATTTGACGACATATTCCAAAGGAAACTCCTTCAGAAGCCTCCACGGTGGATGCGCCTAAGTGGGGTGTGAGTAATACATTCTTTGCTTTTATCAGGGGACTGTCCATATCTAAAGGCTCAGATTTAAAAACATCAATGGCGGCACCAGCAATTACATCATTATTTAGAGCATTTGCCAAATCAGTTTCATTAATTATACCGCCACGGGCAACATTTATTATTCTTGCAGAGCACTTCATTGTAGCAATCCGTTCTGCGTTAAAAAGATTTTCAGTGGAATCCAACAGCGGCATGTGAAGTGTTATGTAATCTGACTTCTGGGTGAGTGTATCCAAATCAACCAATGTTACAGTTTCCTGGTCAAATACATCCTGATTAACAAAGGGATCATAACCCATAATTTTCATTTCAAGACCAATAGCACGCTTAATCACCTCCCTACCAATCCTGCCTAAGCCCACTACACCCAGCGTTTTACCTTTGAGTTCATTTCCTACTAAATTACTTCGATTCCATTCACCATTAACAATTCCCATATGTCCCAATTGAATATTTCGGGAAAGCGCCATCATCATGGCAACGGTATGTTCTGCAGCAGAAATGGTATTACCATCCGGATTATTCATCACAATCACACCCTGGTTGGTGGCTTCTTTTATATCAATATTATCCACCCCAACACCAGCTCTGCCAATGACCTGAAGGTTTCTGGCATCTTTTAATAATTCTGCAGTAATTTTTGTTCCAGAGCGAACTACCCAGGCGTTTGTATCACTAGCCAATGCCTGCAACTCATCATCTGTTGGATTTGGATTATAGACAATGTCGAATCCTGCCTCCTCTAATATTTCAATACCCTTATCTGCAATTGGGTCTGATACCAATACTTTAACCATTTAATACCTCATCAAAATTATTTAAATATTCTGTTAAATCTTCTTTCATTACATTTCCCATATGGGCAATTCGGAAAGCTTTTCCCCTCAGTTTTCCATAGCCCCTGTCCATTCGAAATCCTCTTTTCAGCAATTGGTCATTTATCCCATTTATATCCCAATTCTGGTCATTTTGAATGCAGGTTATAGTTGGCGATTCAAAACCAGCCTCAGGGAATAATGACTGTCCTCTATCCTTTGCCCAATTTCGTGTATATTCTGCATTTTCAATATGGCGCATCCAACGATTTTCAAAGCCTTCGTCTTCAATTTGCTCTAAAACATATTTCAAACCAAACAGATGGGGAATGGATGGCGTGGACGGGGTCTGCATTTTCTCATAATATTTTTCATAAACAGCAATATCCAGAAAATAGCCTTTATTTGGGATGGTTTTTGATATTTCACGCATCCGGTCAGATACTGCACAAATAGAGAATCCGGCAGGTAAGCCCCAGGCTTTTTGTGTAGAAGACAAAAGAAAATCAATGCCCAGCTTATCGGTTTCAATTTTTACTCCTGCCATAGAACTCACCGCATCCACCAACCAAATTATATGAGGGTATTTAGTCTTCAGTAATTCTGATATGGGTTCTAATGGACTAAAAACTCCGGTGGATGTTTCATTATGGACCATAGCAAAAACATCATACTTCCCTGATGAAAGGTGTGCGTCAACATCTTCTGGTATAACCCCTTTTCCCCATTCATATTCCAACACCCCGGTTTCATGACCGCATTCTTTAGAAACTGATGCCCACTTAGAACTAAAAGATCCATTCACCGTATGCAATATACCCTTTTTTACTGAATTCTGGATACCCATTTCCCATAATCCTGTGGCTGCATGAGATACGAGGTAAACATGGTTTTGAGTATAGAGGACTTGTTTAATTCCTTCCACAACTGTGGACATTAATTCTGAAAATTCCGGTGTTCGATGCCCTATTTGCGGACTGGTTAAACTTTGCATCACATGTTCGGGTACAAAAGTCGGTCCTGGTATAAATAATTTTGGAAATGAATCCATTGTTTCCTTAATGATTAATTATGTTATTTTAGGTAAAATTGAGGAGGTTAAATTAGGGCAATTTGGTATCTACTCAAAACACTTGAATTGGGAATTGTTTAAGAGATTTGAATGGAGGAGGGAAAGGTTAGGGTTGTAAATGACAATTTATTGCCACGTAATTAAAATATTTATTGTTACCTTATGTCAGTGCTGTCCAAAACGTTTTGTAATGGAGGTGATTATTTAGCTTCTCTTGTTTTTCACTTGTGCAGCAATCCAATTATAGGTTAATTCCATCCCTTTACGAAGAGTCCAACTCGGTGCCCATCCCAGCTTTTCTTTAATGAGTGTATTATCTGAATTTCTACCACGGACACCCAGGGGTCCCGGGATATGATTAATTGTTTGTTTTTTACAGGCAATATCCATGGCCATTTCAGCCAATTGATTAATACTTACCATTTCATCAGAGCCTATGTTTACTGGTCCTATAAAATCGGAATCCATTAATCGTCTAACACCTTCAAGGCATTCATCAATATAGAGAAAAGATCTCGTCTGCGATCCATCACCCCACATTTCAATTTCTCCACCATCCGGAGTTTCAGCTACTTTTCGACACATTGCTGCAGGAGCCTTTTCCCGCCCATCAGTCCACGAACCTTCAGGTCCGAATATATTATGAAAACGGGCAATTCGAATATCAATACCATAATTTCGGTTTGCCGCAAGATAGAAGCGCTCGCTGAAAAGTTTTTCCCAGCCATATTCGCTGTCCGGTTCTGCGGGGTAAGCGGAATCTTCAGCACAATTTGGGTTATCCGGATCCATTTGGTTGCGTTCAGGGTACATACAGGCGGAGGATGAGTAAAATATTTTCTTCACATCTGCTTTTACAGATACCTCCATCACATTCAAATTGATCATGGCTGAATTATGCATAATATCAGCATCATTCTCACCTGAAAAAACAAATCCTGCTCCCCCCATATCAGCTGCCAGTTGATAAATTTCATCAAATGGTTGATCTATCACTTTTTCCACCAATCTGGGGTCTCGTAAATCCCCTTTTACAAATTCATGGGCTGTGGATTTTACATATTCATGGGTTTTGATATCAACACCACGTACCCAATAGCCTTCATCTTTTAATCGTTTGACTAAATGTCCGCCGATGAACCCCCCTGCACCACAAACCAATGCTGTTTTCATTTTCTTTTTATAATTCTTTCAATTAATAGTAGTTAAAACCAATAACGGACTGCTACACCTAAGGAATGTTTTTGAATATCAGGCAATTCTGCA
>JACNLQ010000020.1 GCA_014381415.1 Fidelibacterota bacterium | reverse complement strand
CAGAATTTTCGTAATATAGGATTTGATAAAACATAATTTGTGAACTTCCTAATTCTTACCTGTTATAAACAGTTGATTGATCTGCTTGTTCTTTGCACCAATGGCTTTTAACAAACCAATCTCAGATTGTCTTTGGGAAACTGCAACCAACATAACATTCATAATTAAAATTCCAGCCACAAATAAACTGATTGATGCAATGGAGCCAAGTGCCATAGTCAGCACATTAAAAATGTTATCGAATGATGCCATCACTGCATCCTGCCTAATTACCGTAAAATCTTCTTTACCTCGATGGCGCTTTTTAAGAATTTTTTTCATATCTTTAATAATCTGGTCGCCGACCAGTCTATTTTCAGCCTCAACTGCTATTCGGAATAATGAAGGACGATTGAACAAAGCTGTCGCAAGACTCACTGGTACCACAACTAACTTCTGAACATCGATACCCACTGCTCTTCCTTCAGTGCCAATGATTCCAGTAACACGACATCTTCTATCACCCAGTCTCAACCACTGTCCAATTGCATTGGATCCCCCAAAGAGTTCTTTTTCAACTTCTTTACCAATTACACAAACCGGTGGGGAGCGCTCTAAAGTACTGCCTGGCAAAAACATACCCGTTTCCATTTCCCATTTTCTTACACTTAAAAAAGACTGAGTTGAGCCTATGATCGGAACATTTCTTTCTAGTCCATTAAATTGTGCTGAGGTCTCTCCAATCACAATCGGTGCTATGTTTTTTACTCCATCGATTTTTCTAAGACTAATTGCATCTTCAATGGTTAAATCCCTGGGTGTTACACCAGCTAAGTCTACGGGTGATCCACCCCCTGAAGTTTCATTTTTTCCAGGTATAACAATAATCAGATTGGTACCCATATCTCTGAATTCACCAGTAATATAATCTCTAGCGCCTTCTCCAACGGCTGTAAGAAGTATCACTGCCATGACGCCAATCGATGTGGCAACTAGTAACATAATTGTTCTTAGGGGATAGCGAATAAGAGTGCTTAGTGCTAAAAAAATTAAATCGTAAAAACGCATAGTTTACTTAACATTATCATTGATAATTTTTCCATCCAAAAGTCTAATTAATCGATCCGACCGATTGCCTAGTTTTCTATCATGAGTAACCACAATGAGTGTCAGGCCTGCTTTATTAAGATCTTCGATCAGTCTAACAATTTCAATCCCTGAAGTAGAATCAAGATTACCTGTTGGCTCATCGGCTAGAAGCACATCGGGCTCCATTACTATAGATCGAGCAATAGCAACACGTTGTCGCTGACCTCCTGAAAGTTGTTCTGGCTTATGATCAGAACGATCATTAAGGCTGACATGTGACAGTGCAATTTCAACTTTTTCTTGACGATCCTTGGGCTTAATGCCAGCCAGAACCATTGGCATCTCTATGTTTTCTGCCGCTGTTAATCTTGGAATTAAGTGAAACGATTGAAAAACAAAGCCAATTTTTGTCGATCTAATATGAGCCATTTCATCATCATTCATTTCAGAAGTATTAATGCCAGATAAAATATAGTCGCCTTTAGTTGGAGTATCAAGTAAACCCAAGATATTCAATAATGTGGATTTACCAGAGCCTGAAACGCCCATGATAGATATATATTCCCCTTTTGTAATCTCCAAATCGATATGATCCAAAGCACGCACAATCTGATTACCAACTTCAAACTTTCGACTTAAGTTTTCTATACGAATCATCTTGATTTATGAATATTAAGTATTTCCCAATTTTTGAATATTAAGAGGTTTCAACTTGTAGATCACCGAAAGTTTCAACTTCCTCTGTTTCTTCTTCTTCTACAATTACTTTTACTCCAGCCTCCACCCCTTTTCTATCTATGGATAAAACAATTCTGTCATCAATAGTAATCCCACTAAGCACTTCTGAGTATTGCCAATTGGAAAGCCCCACTTCAATATTTTGTTTCACTAGAGTGTTGTCTTCATTGATTAGATATACAAACTCGTTTCTTATAACTGCTTGAGTTGGAACGCTTAGTGCATCTTCTACTGTATCAATAATAATGGTTATGTCAGCGCTATAACCGGGTAATAAAAAATTTTGAGGGTTATCAAAAACTGCTTCAATTTCAACTGTTCTTGCTTGTTTTTCTAAATCCAAAACATAAGGTGCAACCCTTGTAACCGTTGATGGAAATTCTTCTTGGCCAAAAGCATCCATTGTAATTCTCGCTTTCAAGCCTGAAATAACATCAGGCGCATCAATCTCATCTATCGGTGCTTTGATATAGATACAAGTGTTATCAATAAGATCAACAGTAGGTTTAGTTGCAACACCAACAGGAGAAGGAGTGACATATTCCCCAAGCTCTCCTTCAATTTCAGCAATAATCCCATCGAAAGGAGCAATCAACATAGTTCTTTCTAGAGATGCTTTAGTCACATCGATTTGTGCTTTTGCTGCATTGCAAGAAGCCACACTAGATTGAGCATTACTTACCGCTGTTTCTTTTGATTCTTCAGAGGCTAATCCTTTAGTGAAAAGATGTCTTCCAGCCATGCGTATATCCTTTTCCCTAAAACATTGGATACGAATAACCCGATAAAATAAATAAATAATATGGTTAATATGAACCCTGTTATTTGAGGGATATACTGAGGGACTTTATCGGTGAAAATAAATTCAACAATAGCAGCACCTGGTCTGGAAAAAAATTGGAAGAGATTTACTATAATCCAATAGGTTGCTGTTATAGGGAGAATTGAAAGTAAGCCCGTAAAAATATAATACTTTGTACTTTTCATTGCCATAATTAATTGATTAAAATTGATCTCATTAATTTTTGTTAAGTAATACGCTCAAATCGCTGATCTAATTCATTAATTGATAAATTAATAATAATTGGCCTTCCATGGGGGCAATAATAGGGATGATCAGTAGAAAAAAGGCGATCAATAAGATGTATTCTTTCTTCAGGCTTTAATTGATCTCCTGCTTTAATTGCTGATTTACAGGCATAAATTGCTGCAATTTGATCTATGAAAGAAGGATCAATTTTCTTCACAGAAATGTATTGGTCTATTATTTCTCTGATGATCTGACTTTCATTCCCCCAGTTAATATCAGGAGGAATTTCATCAATAATGATCGTATTTTCTCCAAATTCTCGAAATCGAAATCCAATTTTATTTAAGTAATGTGTAATCTCTAATAGGCTCTCATATTCTTCAGGTTGTAATTTTAATGTCTGAGGGAAAAGTACAGTTTGCGAAGGAAACCCTTGCCCCTCTATGGCTTTTTTTGCTTCTTCAAATAATACCCGCTCATGGGCTACATGCTGATCAATAATAATTAGTCCACTTTTTATTTCTGTTATAAGATATTTACTATGGATTTGCCATATATGGTCTGAAATGGGCTGTAAATCTTCATTTGGAATTTTTATATCATCCAAAGTTGATTCCATGCGAACATGAGCGTCCTGAAGTTGTACGCGATTATTATCTAATAATCCCACAGTATCAGGATCAATTCGCTTATGTGGTGCCTGTTCAAATGAGGCGATGGAGCCGGAGGGTGCTTTATCTAAATTCAATGTACTGGTTTCATTATGCGTAATATTTGGAAAATACTGAGGAGATTTATAGTCAGGTATTACTTTAAGTATATCTTGCAATACCTTTGTAATAGAGGTTTTAATAACATGATATATCTGCCATTCATTTATAAAACGTACCTCAAGTTTTGCGGGATGCACATTAACATCAAAAAGGTCTGGTGGCATTTCCAAAAATAATACAAAAAAGGGAAATTCTCCACGCTGAATAAGGGATTGGTAGGCAGAGAAAATGGCTGAATTTAAAAGACGATTTTTAATAAATCTACCGTTTAAAAATAAATACTGTTCTCCCAGCCTTTTCTTTACCAGAGATAAATTTCCTGTGAACCCTGTTATTGTATAAGGATCTTTTTTTAAATCTACAGGGAGTATTCCACCTTTAAAAGCAGTACCATAGATTGCATTGATCCTTTCAGACAAATTTTGAACAGGAACCTCGTACACGATCTTATTATTTGACATCAATTTAAATGCAACCTCAGGACGTGACAGCATAAATCTGCGCATCATAGCGTTCATGACAGCTTGCTCAGTTTCTGGTTTTTTTAGAAACTTTCTTCTTGCAGGTGTATTATAAAATAAATTTTGTACTTTACAGGTTGTGCCTGTAATCCTTGCGGCAGGGTTAAATGACTTTTCATCGCTTCCATTTATTTTTATTTCAAATCCATTAGAGTTTTTTTCCGATGAAAGTGCAGTAAACATAGAAACAGAAGCTATACTAGGTAGGGCTTCGCCTCTAAATCCAAGAGTCTTAATTGAATTTAAATCCTCTAAGTGCTGAATTTTACTTGTTGCGTGCCTCATAAATGCCATTTTTATATCTTCTTGACTCATACCGCAACCATTATCAGAAACCTGGATGAGTTCATGGCCACCCTTTATGACATGAACTTCAATATTATCTGCACCTGAATCGAGTGAATTTTCAATTAATTCTTTTAATACTGATGCTGGTCTGTCAATAACCTCTCCAGCAGCAATCTGATCAACAAGAGTCGATTCTAAATGATGGATTTTAGCCATTTATTAATTTTGATTCCACCGTTTCCCGGATTTCTAATAGCAATTTATCTGTTTCAATTAAAATGGTGTTGGTATCATTTTCCATTTTTTTACAAAATAATTCATCATCAATATCGTTGAGATTTATACGCACATTTAAGGCAGCCCCACGAGCACCAGAATTTGCCATTTCACCTCCAACACCAGCATCTGAAACTGAATTTGGATTTCCATATTTTGCAGCTTCTAATGTCAAATCCATAATATTTCTGCAGCACTGTAGGGTTTTAAAGGGTATATTTGTTGCCTCTTTCATAGCTGAATCAATTGCTGAGTCTCGCTCCTTTTTTTGTTTTTTGGATTTATTTGGCAGTTTGAATGCTTCCATTACCAATTTAAATGATTCGGTATCTGCATCGATCAATTGAATTAATTCATCTTTTACTTTCTGGCTATTTACAGCAAGTTGACTCATTTGTTTAAAAAGTGGATCCCATTTCTTTTTCCCAAAGGTCAGATTTGCAACCATTGATGACAGTGAAGCGCCCAAAGCGCCAGCAAGTGCAGCAACACTACCGCCACCTGGTGCGGGGCTATCTGAGGATAATTCATCTGCAAATCCATGAAGTGTCATGGAAGCCAGTGTGTTAAATTGTTTCCCTATTCTGTATTCAATTATTTTTTCATTAGGATCGAAAGGTGTTAAATCGTCCAAACCCATTGATTTAACAGCTATATGAATAATGTCCCGTACGGGTATTCCCGTTGAGCGCCTCTGTTTATTGAGGTAATATTTACCAGCGGTAATCATAGATTCAAGGGGAATCAGTCCCACAAGTTCACTTCCAGAGACTCTTACACCCCTCTTTCTTGCCTGGTTTCGCGATTCTTCAAAGGCAATATGTGGTGGAGTTTCATTAAAATTTGTAAGATTCATGGAAACTTGTGCTAATCCGTATTCATCAATATACCATCCCACGGCCTTACATGATTTTAATATACCCGGAACTTTAATGGGAATACCATTTTCATCACGAACAAATTTTCCATTTTTGTCACGTTTATTGCGACCCTGTTCTCGAATATCAAGAGCAATATCGGTAGCAATCTTTTTATCTTTGGTGTTAAGGTTTATATTATAAGCGATAAGAAAGTTGCGAGCTCCAATTGCAGTAACCCCGGCTGTTGCATGAGTTTTGGTTGGACCATAATCAGGTTTCCATTTGGGTAATTTTAATTTATCTGCCATGCCCTCGTATTCCCCACTGCGAATATTGGCAAGGTTTACCCTCTCATTGTTTGTAGCTGAAAATTCATATAGGAATACAGGTATTTTAAGTTCTTCTCCCACTCGTTTTGCCAGCAGTTTTGAATATTCTACGCAATCATCCATAGTAGTCCCAGAAATGGGTACAAATGGACATACATCGGTAGCTCCCATCCGAGCGTGAGCACCAGTATGATGACACATATCAATAAGTTCAGCACCTTTTTTTATGCCCAGAAATGCGGATTCAATTACAGATTTGGGGTCACCTACAATTGTAACAACAGTACGATTTGTATCTGCTCCTGGATCAACATCTAATAATGTAATTCCAGAAACCGACTCCATTGCATCTGTAATCTCTTTTATCAGGGCAGTGTCTCTGCCTTCGCTAAAATTTGGCACACATTCTATAATTTTCATTTTAGTCTTAATAATTAGATAATTTATATATGATAAATATAAGTAGGAGTAATAATAATGTATTACGCAGTATTTTTACTGGTCCGCTATTATTTCTCCAATCTTGTTGTCGTAATACTTTAATTAAATGACTCCTTTAAAAACTTATTCCTGTAAATAAATACATAAATATTTTGACAAATGGCATCATTAAAAACCCCAAAATTGAAAATGGTGTAATCATTCCAATAAGGATTAATCCCATTAGTATTTTTGGTCCGTATACCTGCATCTTCCAAGCCAATTCAGGATTACTTTTTGATATCAAATTCCCAAATATTTGTGAACCGTCTAATGGTGCAACTGGAATCATGTTAAATACAGCTAAAGAAATATTTATAAATATAAAAAAATATAGGATTTGAATAAACATCTCATTCTGCATAAATCCAAATATATTAACGAATCTCATTATAATTCCTCCAGAGAAAGCCAGAATTATATTAGATGCGGGACCTGCAAAAGCAACTTTCATCATATCCACGCGAGGATTAGTGAAATTTACAGGATTAACTGGAACTGGCTTTGCCCAACCAAATCCTACAAATAATATCATTAAGGAGCCGATGGGATCTAAATGTGCCAGTGGATTAAGAGTTAGGCGTCCGTTTTTGGCAGCGGTATGATCTCCCAGTTTGTAGGCTATATAGCCATGTGAAAATTCATGGAAGCAGAGTGAAAATATTAAAATTGGAACCAGTATTATTAAAACTTCAATTGGTAAGCGAAATAGCATTTAACCCCTTGGATGAAATTCTTTGTGAATTTCTTTTAAGTAAATTTTATCTATATTTGTATAAATTTGGGTAGTCGTTATATCGGAATGCCCCAGCATTTCCTGAACCGATCGTAAATCAGCACCACCTTCTAACAAATGAGTTGCAAAACTATGCCGCAGTACATGAGGACTGACCTTTTTAGCAATGCCAGCTCTCAAGGTGTTTTCATGGAGAATATTCCAAATCGACATTCGTGTGAGCTTCCCTCCTCTGTGATTCAGAAATAATATTCCCTGACTGTTACCCTTGCTGGAAATGGAAGGTCTTAGCTCTTTAAGATAGAGATTGAGATAAGACAATGCTATTTTTCCTATGGGCACAATTCTTTCCTTGTTTCCCTTGCCGAAAACACGAATCATTCCTTCGCCTATAAGAAGGTTTTTTAGTTTTAATTCAACCAATTCAGTGACTCTGAGACCAGAAGCATAAAGTATACTGAGAATGGCTTGATCTCTGAGAGAATATTTTTTACTTAAATCCACTGCTTTAATAATCTGGTTAACTTCCTCTACTAATAATGTTGTTGGAATTTTTCGAGTTAAACGTGGTGGAACTAATAATTGTGATGGGTCATTTTTAGTTATCCGTATTTGACAAAGATATTGATGGAATCCGCGAATAGTTGAAAATAGTCTATGAATACTTGCAGATTTTTTTAGACCATCTTTATTATCAATATTAGGCGTATCACTTAAAATATTTACAAATTGCTCAACATGAGCAGATTGAATTGAATCAATTGACCTAAGTTGTAATTCATCAAACATATAATTGGTATATTTCTTTAAATCATGTTTATATGCATAGAGAGTGTTATTAGACAATCTCCTTTCAAATTGGAGATGTGATAGATATTCAGTAGCCAATTCCCATAATGGATTTTTCCTTTTTATTGCAGGCTCTTTAATCATATTTGATGGACTGCATTTGTAAATTCAAGTAATTCATCTAAAGAGGGGTTTTGTTCTATTTTGGTTCCAGTTACAATATAGCCTGCCCCGGATTTGACCAAAGATTTTACAGATTTAGGTGTATTCACCCCTCCTCCCACAATTATTGGAATTTGTAATTGCTCTGATAAAATAGAAACAACTTCTGATGCAGCATGATTTTCAGCACCACTTCCTGCCTCTAAAAATACAAATTTATTTCCAAGGTATTCACCCGCTAATGCATGTGCCATAATTATATCATGTTTATTCATTGGAATTGGTGACGTATTGCTCATTACCTCCACCGACGACCGTACACCTCCATCTAAAAGAATATATGCAGTGGGTATAGCCTCTAATTTCATATTACGGATTATTGGAGCAGATTTAACATGTTCACCAATTAAATATTGGGGATTTCGACCACTAATTAAAGATAAAAACAACACTGCATCAGCATGTTGAGAAAGTTGGTTTGAAGACCCAGGGAAAATAATAACGGGAAGCTCTGTATTTTTCACAACTTCTTCAAGCCGGGATTCAAATTCATTATCAGATATTAAACTACCTCCAATAAAAATAGCATCAAAATCGCTTTCATTCACAAGTTGAAGCATGTTAATCAATCCTTTGTCATTCTTCAAATCTGGATCTAGAAGTGCAATTGCTACTGCGCCACGGGTTACTCTTATTTTCTCTAATTTTGAGAATGTGCTCAACTGAAATCCTTTAAACATTTTATTAAATAATCAATTTCATCGATAGTTCGTTTTTCTGTAACAGCAATTAGCAGTAAGGAATCATTTTTATCGGATAATGCTCGCATGATTGATATGCCTTTTTCAGCACAATAATTAATAACATCAGCAGCAGAATGGGTAGTCTTCACAACAAATTCCATTAGAAATTCATTGGAATAAGGCAAAGAATAATTTTCTAACCCAGCTATACCATTTGCGGCATAATGAGCTTTTTGGTAGCAAATATTTGCAATATAGGGCATTCCCTTCTCACCCATTAGAGCCAGATATACTGTAGTCCTTAAAGCAAGCAAACCTTGATTAGTACATATATTGGAGGTTGCCTTTTCCCTTCTTATGTGCTGTTCTCTGGTTTGAAGTGTTAATACAAAGCCATCATTATTATTTTTATCTACTGTTTTACCAATTATTCTTCCAGGTATTTTTCGCTTAAACTGTTCTTTTACTGCCATTAACCCCAAAAGAGGACCCCCATAATTCATTGGATTCCCCAGTGACTGTCCTTCTCCTACAAAAATATCAGCACCGCATTTTCCCGGTGGTTTGAGCACAGATAAAGCAAATGGATCTGATACTGCAATTAGTAGTGTTTTAGGGTCAAGCATATTCTTTTTACATTCTATCCAGCTTTCAATAAGACCATTTTTATTGGGAGATTGAACAACCAATGCAGCTATGTTTTCTGAATAATATTTTAGGGAGCTTAAATCTGTAATGCCATTTTTTTCTGGTAGTTGAACCAGTTCTATATTTTGACCGGTTAAATATGATTTAAAAACCTGAATATATTGCGGATTCAGTGTTGCAGAATATAGAATTATATCGTTGTGAATAAAAGAATGAGCTAAAAGGCAGGCTTCAGCGATAGCAGAAGCGCAATCATAAAGAGATGCATTGGCTATATCCATGCCAGAAATTTCACAGATCATAGACTGAAATTCGTATAGATACTGCAAGGTACCCTGGCTAACTTCGGCTTGATAAGGAGTATAAGATGTATAATATTCAGATCGTCCACTTATGAAATCAACAGCCTTTGGAATAAAATGATCATAAACTCCACCACCGGAAAAGCAAAAATTATCGGAAGCATTTGAATTGCCTAATCGCGTAAGCTCTCGTTCGATTTCCATCTCAGACAAAGGTAAGCCTATTCCCAAATCTGTATTAAATCTAAATTTTTGAGGAATTATTTTTATTAATTCCGAGAAATTAGAAACTGCAGCTCCTTTTAGTAACTGAACTTCTTCTTCTTTTGTAGTAGGTATGAAATGCACTATTGAATTAGTTTTTTATATTCATCAGCTGTTAAAAAATCGCCATCCTTGCAGGTGAAATTAGTTAATTTAATTATCCATCCACTCTCATATGGATCTGTGTTTAGACATTCTGGTTCATCTTCAAGAATTGGATTTACCTCAGAAATTTTACCCTGCATAGGTGAATAAATATCTGCTACAGTTTTCACAGCCTCAATCGTCCCAATTGAATCTTTTGCATTAAATTCATCTCCTGGTTCTGGTAATTCAATAAAAATGATGTCGCCTAATTCACTTTGGGCATAATCTGTAATTCCAACAGCGGCAGTGCCATTTTCTATCTTAATCCATTCATGGTCTTCTGTATATTGTAAATCATCGGGTATATTCATTTATTTTGTTTCTCCTTGCATAAATTGAAAATTATCTAAAAAACCTGTATCTATATTTCCATTTTTAAAATCTGTATTTTTAAGTATTTGTTTCTGGAAAGGTATAATAGTCTTAATCCCTTCAAATACACATTCATCCAAAGCTCCAATCATGCGATTAATAGCTTCAGTTCTTGTTGGTGCATGAACTATAAGTTTAGCAACCATTGAATCATAGTTGGGAGGAACCGTATATCCGGCATACACATGGGTATCGACCCTAATCCCCA
>JACNLQ010000023.1 GCA_014381415.1 Fidelibacterota bacterium | reverse complement strand
TAAACATGGTTAATAAATTCACCTTAAATGGTAATTATCCAAATCCATTTAACCCTGAAACCACTATTTCTTACACATTAGAAGCTGATGCTGATGTACAATTAGGGATATTTAATGTATCCGGTCAGCAGATTGATGATTTGGTTCATTCACATCATGAAGCAGGGAGCTATAATTTTACTTGGGATGCATCTGAATACCCAAGCGGGATGTATCTTGTTCGATTATCCAATGATGTAAACACCTTAACCCATAAAATTATGTTAATGAAATAAATCGTTTTTTCTCCTCGTTAGCAAGAAGCCCGGTTCAATTGGATCGGGTTTCTTTTTCCCACTAATTTTCCTATTTGTAGTTTATGAATCGTATGTGAATATCTTTATAATATTGTAATTTATTAAGCAGAAAAAGAACATATTTTTAAACTTTTGGAGATATAAATTATGTACGATCCAGCAAGTGAAATTCAAGATTATTTGGTATTTGGAGAATTTGGTGGTGTGAATCCATCCATTACCGATTCATCCACTTTCACATTTATGAATCCTGATAAAATGAGTGACCTCTTTGATCATGACATTGAAGGGTGTTTTTTATATAGCCGCCATTGGAATCCTATTAATAAATATTTATCCGGTGCATTGGCTAAGTTAGAGGGAAGTGAATCAGCTCAGGTAACATCATCGGGAATTAGCGCAATATGTAGTGCAATTTTACAAGTTTGCTCTCAAGGGGACGAAATAATCTCAAGCCGAACCATTTATGGTGGTACTTACGCCTTATTTAAAAATGTATTACCTAAATATGGTATTAAAGTTCATTTCTGTGATATTGGGAATTTTAAAGAAATTGAAGGAAGAATAGGTGATTCTACAAAAATTATTTATTGTGAAAGTATAAGTAACCCACTATTGGAAGTTGCTGATATTCAGAAACTTAGTCAAATTGCAAACCAAAATAATTTAAAATTATTTGTAGATAATACTTTTTCTCCAATGTTTTTATCCCCTATAAAGCTTGGTGCAGATGTTGTTCTTCATAGTATGACAAAATTTATTAATGGAGCCAGCGATTGTGTGGCGGGATGTATTTGTGGGACGGATGATTTTATTCATGAACTTACCAATATAAATTCAGGAATATGTATGCTGTTTGGTCCTGTATTGGACAGTTTTCGGTCTGCGAGTATTTTAAAAAATATGCATACTCTCCATATACGAATTAAACAACATAGTCACAATGCCCAATATATAGCTGAAAAATTAGATAAATTGGGATTGCGTGTTTTATATCCTGGACTCACATCACATCCGCAACATGAATTGTTGAAATCTATTATGAATAAAGGGTTTGGATTTGGTGGAATGGTGGCGATCGATTTAGTTAATAAAGAAAAAGCTGAAACATTTATGGAAAAAATGCAGAAAGAAAAAGTGGGGTACCTTGCAGTCAGCTTAGGGTATTATAAAACTCTGTTTAGCCAACCGGGACATAGTACCTCTTCTGAAATACCGTTAGATGAACAAAAAAAAATGGGATTGAGCGAGGGGATTGTCAGATTTTCCATGGGACTGGATAATGATATTGAGCAAACATTTAATAGAATTAAGAAATGCCTGTAATATGCATTTACAAATTGTAATAACAAAGTCTTTCTCTAATAGCTCTTATAATTCATACATTACACTATGCAATATTTATTAATTAGTTTGCTACTATCTTTTGGGTTTGCTGTTAATTTCAGCGAAGATATTTCGCCTATCGTATATCAAAATTGTACAACCTGTCACCGATCCGGTGAAATTGCCTCTTTTTTACCCCTCACAAATTTTAGTGAAGTATATAATAATCGTAATTGGATAGCCTATGCTATAGCGGGAGATGATTCACGACACGGTAACCCAATAATGCCTCCATGGCCTCCTGATAACACCTATAGTGCTCTTATTGGTGAAAGGTCTCTCTCAGAAGTGGAAATCCACACTATTTTAGATTGGGTAGATGAAGGAGCACCTCAAGGCAATCCAAATTTAGAATTCCCCATGCCTGATTTCCCGGAAGGTTCTGCAATTGGCGAACCGGATGTGGTATTATCTCTTGAAGAACCCTATTTCATTGAAGGCAATAATCAAGATGATTACCGCTGTTTTATTATTGAGACTAATTTTAGTGAGGATAAAGACATTGCAGCTATTGAAATATATCCCGGTAACAGGGTGGCCGTTCATCACGCCATATTGGTTGCTACTCCAGCAGGTAGTGCAGATGCGTTGGATGAATTGGACTCTGGACCCGGTTATGAATGTTTTGGTGGGTTCGGGACACCCAATATTTCAGATATATTAGGGGGATATGCGCCTGGAATGATAGTCTCACCATTTCCATCTGGTTTAGCTCAAAACATCCCTGCGAATTCTGATTTAATTATTCAATTACATTATGCTCCTTTAAATACAGATGAAATTGACCAAACTACAGTAAATATATTTTTTCGGGATGAACCAGTTGAACGGTATGTTCAAGAAGAAATTATGTATCCCTGGCAGTTGGTATTTCCACCAAATGAACTAACTACTATTAGTGAATCCTGGAATATTTCCAATGATATTAGTTTAATACAGTTTTTTCCTCATAGTCATATGTTGGGTAAATCCTGGGAAATTTATGCTGAAACTCCAGATAATAGTATAATTCCAATTATACGGATTAATGAATGGGATTTTGACTGGCAGAGTTTTTATTCACCAGAATATATGCTTCATATACCAAGTGGATCTACCATTACCGCAAACTGTGTTTACGATAATACATCTGATAACCCTAATAATCCCAATGATCCTCCAGAGTGGGTATTTTTTGGTGAGGGAACGAATGACGAAATGTTTTTTGTCCCATACCGCTATGTAAATTATCAGGTGGGAGATGAATATATCTATTTAGGTACTGAAGAGTCTTTGACTGGAGATGTAAATGGCGATGGAGACTTAAATGTACTGGATGTGGTGTCTTTGGTTGGATTCATCTTAAATGGTGAATTTGATAGCTCTGCTGATGTTAATGAGGATGGTTTAATCAACGTTCTGGATGTAGTTTCCCTGGTTAATATTATTCTATCCTAGCGTAATTCGAATACCTGTTTCCTCTAAATATATTTCTAACTTCAATTTTTCCCTCACTTACAATACTAAATATAGAACTCTAATATTATGTTTATTAAAAAACACTTTTTAAATATCCTTCGGTGGGGTTTGCGCCTCCATGGAACCAGTCATTTTATTGAAGTAATTTCTGCTGTGAATGAGGAAGCTTACATTACGGCAACAATTGCGTTTATTTTTATTTGTATTGAAATTTTAGCGAGTTTTTTTATACCTCACGAACATATACATTTCAGACCGCTCAAATCTAAAGTACATGAATCCTGCGATGACGATTAAGAATTATTAGTTAGTTGATAAAATTAAATTAACGAGTTGCACCACATCTAAAACATTTACCAGGTCGTCATTATTTAGATCTGCACATTCTAAATAAACCAGCTCTCCTAAAGCAACATTTACCATAATTACGACATCAAGCACATTCAGGATGGCATCATTATTAACATCCCCGCTTGTACAAGGTTCTGTTACACAGTCACCTTCATTGATACAATCGGCAATAGAATGATTAATAACCGCATTAATTTCGGGCACAACCGTGGATGAACTTTTATACACTACCTCCATTTTATGATTGATGATGGCATGATTATGGACTGAGAATTGAGCCGTATTAAATAGATTGAAAATTTGAGTTTCATCACCACCACCATATATTCCATCATCAGCTAATGGGGAGGGTATATCAGGGAAACCAAGCCCTGCCCATTCTTCGCAGGAATATGGATTTCCAATATCCATAACAGCAGTTATTTTTACAAAATAATCGTTGTCGACCCAATTATCATATATTTCATCCACCAAACCGGCTTCTTCAGCACAGGACCCTCACCAAGTTGCCAGCATTTCTATCCAGATTATTTTATAAGCACCACCATTATCATCACCACTAAACTGAGCTAATTGGAGATTTTCTGTAGGGTATTCGCCATAACATACGGGGTAAGAGATATTTTGATGGTCTATTGACACAGAATCACCTATTTCATAAAAACCTCCGAATCCCCAAATAGGGATTAGAAGTATAATTAATAATAATCGAACCATTGTCAAAATTACAAAAACCAAACTGGATAATAAGTAAATATATTGTAATGGATTGTTACCAAATAATTTACAAATACAATCTCGAGAATAAATAAAAATAATGATAATTCAATACTATCTGGTATTAATCTCCTTGGGTAAATTCCCCGCCTGTAAATTATATAAATAAAACCAAGATATAAAATAATGAGAAAAGACAATTTTAGAAATATTGCGATTATTGCCCACGTTGATCATGGTAAAACCACCCTTGTGGATGGCATGCTGAAGCAAAGCGGAACTTTCCATTCACATCAAGTGGTGGAAGACAGAGTCATGGACTCCATGGATCTGGAAAAAGAACGGGGGATAACAATCAACGCAAAAAATACTGCCATTCAATATGAAGGTATTAAAATCAACATCATGGATACACCCGGACATGCTGATTTTGGTGGAGAGGTGGAGCGTGGATTAAACCTGGTAGATGGTGCGCTCCTTTTAGTTGACTCCAGTGAAGGTCCACTACCTCAGACTAGATTTGTACTAAAAAAAGCATTAGAAAAGGAACTGCCAATTATCCTTATAATCAATAAAATTGATCGCCCTGATTCAAGAATCGATGAGGTTATAAATGAGGTATATGATCTGTTTATTGATTTGGATGCTACAGATAAACAAATTGAATTTCCCATTTTATATACCAATGCGAAAGAGGGGATTGCCCATTTGGAATTAGATGATGGGTCAACCTCACTCAAGCCTCTATTTGATACTATATTATCTCAAATTAAAGGTCCCATTGCAGATGATTCCCATAAGCCACAATTTTTAATTACTAATTTAGATTATGATTCCTATGTTGGCCAGGTCGCAATTGGGAGGCTTAATAATGGAATACTAGAAATGAATCAGCCTTATTCATTGTGCGGTAAGGACAAGACCACTCATGGACATAAATTCTCTGCCATATATACCTTTAAGGGACTTGATAAAATTCAGATTGAAAAGGTTGAAGCTGGGGATATTATAGCAGTAGCGGGATTAGAAGATATAACAATTGGGGATACCATTTCTTCAAACGAAGACCCTGAACCATTACCCCGAATTCAAATTGATGAACCAACAGTTGCTATGTTGTTTTATGTAAATAACGGACCCTTTGCCGGAAAGGAAGGGCAGTATCTCACCACCCGAAATATTAAAGACCGCCTCGAGAAAGAAATATTAAGTAATGTGTCACTTCAGGTTTTTCCAACTGAGAAAACGGATGTTTTTGAAGTGAGGGGTAGAGGAGAGCTACAGATGGCAGTCTTGATTGAAACAATGCGTCGGGAAGGATTTGAATTTATGGTGTCAAAACCACGAGTAATTACTAAGAAAGAAAATGGCAAAATTATGGAACCCATGGAAAAAGTATTCCTGGATATCCCAGAAGATAAGGTGGGGGTAATCACTGAGAAACTATCCAAACGGAAGGGGCGTATGATTAATTTGCAGAATCATGGATTTGGTCGTGTCACCCTTGAATTTTCTATCCCCTCTAGAGGGCTCATTGGATTTCGGAGCCAGTTTATGACTGACACACAAGGAGCTGGAATAATGAATAAGTTATTTGATGGCTATGGACCTTGGTTTGGAAAAATACCACAAAGAAACAGTGGCGCTCTCATTGCAGATCGAAAAGGTCCTGTAACGACCTATGCCTGTGTGGGTATGCTTGATAGAGGTGAACTTTTCGTGAGCGTAGGTACAGAGGTGTATGATGGAATGATTATTGGGGAGCGTAATAAATCAGACGACCTAGCGCTAAATATCACCCGAGAAAAGAAATTAACCAATATGCGTAGTTCCGGCTCAGATAATACGGTGACGCTGAGACCACCTAGACAGCTTTCTTTAGATCAGTCCATAGAGTTTATTGCTGAAGATGAATTGGTTGAAATAACACCCCTTTCTATTCGATTACGGAAAATGGAATTAGATCCCAATAAAAGGAACGCCCTGCGAAAGAAAGAGAATCTTTCTGAATTAAATTAGGGGATAGATTATTTATGGAAGTTGACAAGTCTTCAATCATGATTAAATCCCAATTCAAAATAACGGGTTACGGTATGAATCTCCCGCCAGTTATCGAAACTGCTGAGGAACTTGGCCCAAAGATAAATAAAACTCCCCAATGGATTATTTCTAGAGCTGGTGTGAAAGAGCGACGGGTTTCTCAAATTGATGTTGATGAAATGGGAGCTTTGGCAATTAAAGAGGCTGTGGGAAATAAACAAAAACCTAATCTAATTATAAATGCATCCGGCGTACCAAAACAGGTCATACCAGACACATCCGTATTTATGCAGAAACAGTTAGGGTATAGCGGTATTCCATCTTTCAGCGTCCATGCCACCTGTTTGTCTTTTATTGTGGCACTTAATATTGCAGGTAATTTTATTCACTCTGGACAATATAAACGAATCGTCATTGTTTCTTCTGATCGCGGAACATGTGGTAGAAATTTTAACGAGCCGGAGAGTGCTGCTCTTTTGGGTGATGCCGCTGCCGCAATTTATATAGAGCACACTAATTCAAAAAGTGGGTTGCTTGATTATTCAATGGAATCCTACCCCGAAGGTGCAACCCTAACTGAGGTACGTGGGGGAGGCACTAATTTGCATCCCCAAGACCCTAAAACAAAAGAATCCGACAATTTATTTTCAATGAATGGTCCACTAATATTTAAAATGGCATTGGACAAAGTTTATATCCGGATAAATAAAGATTTGGAAACAAATAATATTTCAAAAAGCGATATAAAATTATTAATACCCCATCAAGCTTCAGGGAAAGGAGTGAGAGCTTATTCCAAACTTGGCGGATTTAAAAAAGAACAGGTGATGGACATTATAGAAGCTACGGGGAATTGTGTTGCTGCGTCACTGCCACTGGCATTGGTCATGGCAAAGAAGCAGAATTTATTTAATGAAGGAGATCTAATCTATTTAGTTGGTACAGGAGCGGGATTATCCATTGCATCTGCATTAATAAAGGTCTAACCATGATTCCTGTTTTAGAGTTTATTAAAAATAGAAAGTCATTTATCAAAATTGCCCATCGTGGAGGATTGGGAATATTCCCTGAGAATACCTTGACTGCTTTTCATGGTTCAGTGGATGAATTTAATATTGAAATGATAGAGTTAGATCTTCAAATTACCAAAGATAGAAAAGTTATCGTTTTACATGATGAAACGGTTGATAGAACTACGAATGGTACGGGGGGATCGATTGACTTATCCTACAAGGAAATTTCAGAGTTTGATGCAGGGCATAACTTTCAAGACAATAATGGAAAATTTCCATTTAGAGATAAAGGTGTAAAAATTCCTCTTTTTGAAGACGTTATTAAACAATTCCCTGACACCTATTTTAATATCGAATTGAAGGGGAATAATAAGGTCCTCGCTGCTGAGACTTCATCTATAGTCAAGAGGCATAACCTTGAAAATAAAATATTAATAGGTTCAGCTAATTATTTTCAAAACCGGAGAGTACATAAATATCTTCCCGATTATATTCATTATTTATCTCAGCCTGATATATATTTGTTTAGCTTGATAGGAAGATTGGGAATTAGTCGAAAATATTGGGAAAAATTCCATGTAATAGAAGTACCACTTAATTATCATAATATTCATGTGTATCCAATCTTAAAAAAAGGTGCAGACAATTTAAATAAACCCCTTTTTGTTTGGGATGCCAATGATAAACAAACCATTCAAAAATTAAATAGTGATGGTGTTTCCGGAATAATGACAGACTATCCAAATTTATTCTAATTAAATAAAAAAGATATAAAAATGAAAGGATACTAAATATGTTTAAGAAAATGGATTATGTAATGGTTTTGGTTTCAGATATGGATAGTTTTGTTGCGTTTTATAAAGATAAACTGGAAATTTCTCTGTGTTTTTCTACTGAATTCTGGACAGAGTTTGATATGGGAGGTACCACCTTAGCGCTTCATGGAGGTGCTACATTTAAAAATGGAGAAGAAATAGGTGATGCCGGAAATTGCAGTTTTAGTTTTTATGAAGAAAGTGTCAATTAATCAAAAGTCAATTTAATTTTCAGTATTTTTAATTACATGCAGACCAAACAAAACAACACTCACCCAATTTTATACACTTTCAGACGTTGACCCTATGCAATAAGAGCTAGGATGGCTCTTGCATATTCTGATATTACGGTTGAAGTTAAAGAAATATTCTTGAAAAACAGACCCCAGGAATTATTTGATCTATCACCAAAGGGGACTGTCCCGGTTCTCTATATAAACAACTCAACTATTATTGATGAGAGTTTGGATATAATGCACTGGTCACTTTCTCGTAATGATCCTGATGATTGGATTTTACCCGATTTGGAAAATCAACTCGAATTGATTAATGAAAATGATGGGGACTTCAAGTATTGGCTGGATAGATATAAATATTTTGATAGATATCCAGAGCATGATAAAAATTACTATAGAGAGAAATGTGGTATGTATATTTCAAAATTAAATATTATGTTAGAGAATAATCCCTATTTGTATTCCGATCAAATATCAATGTCTGATGTTGCTATTTTCCCCTTTATACGTCAATTTGCAAATGTAGATAAAAATTGGTTTGCGTGTACATACCCTCCTACTAATAATTGGTTGACCCTGCTTATTAGATCGAATTTATTTTTATCTATAATGCATAAGTACCCAGAGTACCAATCCGGGCAATATCCATTAGTAATAAATTTCAATACTATGTGATGTTGGTCACACTTTTAACTCTCATTATAAAATGTGCTTAATTGAATAGAAGAAAATCCCTTAAATTATAAACCTATGTTTAGATTATTCGTAATATTTGCGCCCTTTATATTTAGGAGTATTCTTTATACCCAAAATTACTCCGTAGAAAATGCCTTCCCCAGTATATCCTTTTCCGATCCGGTGGGCATTTATAATGCCGGTGATGGTAGTAATCGGTTGTTTGTTTTAGAGCAACCGGGAAAAATAATGGTTTTTGAAAATGATCCCATTGTTAATAATGTAGGGACCTTCCTCAATATAATGTCCATCGTCGATCAAGATGGGGGATATACAGAAGAAGGATTATTGGGTTTGGCATTTCACCCATACTTTAGTGAAAATGGCTATTTCTATGTAAACTATACCGATTATGGTCCCAAAAGAAATGTAATTACCAGATATACTGTGAGTGAAAGCAACCCCAATCAGGCAGATTATAATTCTTCTCTCATAATTCTTGAGGTAAATCAACCCTACTCAAATCATAATGGTGGACAGATGGGCTTTGGTGCCGATGGATACCTCTACATTTCATTCGGTGATGGAGGTTCTGCTGGTGATCCCCAAGGGAATGGCCAAAATTTAAATACACTCCTTGGTTCAATAGTGAGGATTGATGTGGATAATGCTCCTAATGGCCAAAATTACAGCATTCCGCCTGATAATCCGTTTGTATCGACACCAGCCAGAAATGAAATTTACGCCTACGGTTTGCGAAATATGTGGCGATTTAGCTGGGACCCTGTAACAGGCTTGCTTTGGGGTGCCGATGTGGGGCAGTATGAATGGGAAGAGATAGACATTATTTATCCTGGACTTAATTATGGATGGAATACTATGGAGGGAAACCATTGCTATCCTGCAGGTTCCAATTGTAGTACAGATGGATTTGAACTACCCATTTATGAATATCCCCTTTATGTTGATGGTGTCTGTTCGGTCACAGGTGGATATGTTTATAGAGGTGTTAATATGCCAAGTTTATATGGAAAGTACCTATATGGAGATTGGTGTACGGGTGATATCTGGGCATTAAATTATTCTGAAGATGGCAATAGTGAAAATGAAAGCGTAATTCAATCGGGAATTAATATAACTTCTTTTGGATTAGATCAGAATAATGAAATTCTTATCTGCGGTAATGGAAATATTTATAAACTAATTTCTGACGAGGATACAGGAGTGATGGGTGATCTCAATCAGGATGGTATGGTGAATGTTCAGGATATTATTATCAGCATCAATATTATTCTTAGTGGTGATCCCAGCGACTATGAACTTTGGAGCGGTGATCTCAACCAGGATAGTGTCATTGATATTTTGGACATCGTATTATTAATCAATTTGATTTTGGTATAATATTAAATCTTTAATTGCTTTAATTTAGTGCCCTGCCCCCACAAACTGGACCAGTCTTAGAGTTAGTATTGTAATTTAACATAGTATCCATATCCTTAATTTACGAAAGATTTATCAAATTGCTGTATTTTAGGGTAAATAGCCTCGGGAGCAGGAGGTCTATAGCCAAGACTGCTATGCGGTCTGATCTGATTATATTCCTTTCTCCACCTCTCAACGAGCACTTTTGCTTCAATCAGTGAATCAAATATTTCCCTATTTAACAGCTCATCTCTCAGTTTTCCATTAAACGATTCATTATACCCATTCTCCCAAGGAGAACCAGGTGTAATAAATAGTGTCTTAACACCTACAGCTTTAAGCCATTCTCTTACCTTCTCTGCTGTAAATTCACTACCATTATCACTTCTAATATGTTCAGGTATAGGGCGAGAGGTAAATAGGTCAGATAAAGTATCTAATACCTGTTCGGATTTTAAACTTCTAGCCACAGGTAATGCTAAACATTCTTTAGTAAATTCATCTATGAGTGTGAGCATTCTGAACTTTCTCTTATCATGAGTATAATGCTGTACAAAATCATAGCTCCACACATGATTTGGATATAGAGGTCTCAGCCTAACACACGAACCATCATTGAGCCATAATCTGCGTCTTGGAGGTTGTTTCTTAGGTATTTTAAGCCCTTCTATTTTCCATAGTCTTTCAACTCTTTTATGATTTACCATAAAGCCTTCTCGCCTCAGCATTGCTGTAATCCTTCTATATCCATATCTACCATAATCTGATGCTAAAGCTATCATTTTATCTCTTAATAGCTCCTCAGTTGGATCTTTGGTTTGGATATAATTGTAGCTGCTTCTGGCAATACCAAGTATTTTACATGCCCGACGAACTGATACATTGATTTTCTCTGTAACATGATCAATTACCCTCCTTCTTTTCGCCGGGCTTAGAAGTTTTTTGATTCAAGGTTTAATGTCTCCTTTAATACTTGTATATCCAGCTCTTTATCTGCTACAATCTTCTTAAGCTGAAGGT
>JACNLQ010000021.1 GCA_014381415.1 Fidelibacterota bacterium | reverse complement strand
CCACCAATCTCCACCTTGCCAAGCTTTGACTTAGGATGTGAGAACGGCGTAGCATCTTTAATTAGTTTTAAAAGATTATATCGGCTAACAATGCTACTTCCAGTGCTCTCTTGTGGGATAACGCTTTTTGTATCAGGATACCGCTCTGTAACCCTGCTCTGATAGATACTCACATTGCCACAATCAAATCGAATATGACCCGACGACATGGAAAGCGTTACAGATCGCTTCTGCTGTAGAAGCAGTCCAATAAGCTTAGGCGATAAATCAGCCGTGTATCCTTTTTTCCCATCTAACTTTATATCGGACAGCACACGGAGCAAATGACCATCGGTTGCTACCATATTACCACTGCCATTTTTAACCAAATGCACATTGTTAAGAGCTGGTTTTAAATCATCTTTAGATACAAAATCACATTGTGATCTAAGTATTTTAATGAGCGCTATGTCTAAACTGCAAAGTGATCTAAAATCACCCTCTGGCAAAGCGGGGTATTCATCTACATCCATAGCAGGACACGATATACTTTTACCATCAAATAAGATGGTATGTTTATCACTGCACACATCTATTGACAGACTGCTCGGCTTTGTTTTAATCACCTTTTGAAGTACTTTAAATGGAATTAGGTATGATCGGTCATCATCTATATCCATCTGCACACGGTGCTGAAGATCGCTAACAGATATTCTGCCATCTTTAACACAAACACATTCCAATATTGGAAGTGTTGATTTTACAGGCACAATAGATCGTGCCATCTCTATAAAACGATGTAATTTCTCTATCATATTTTGTTTCTCCTTGTTAATTAATTTCCAAATTTGAGGCAGCTGTGCTTACATACGCTCTGCCAGGGTTTCTTACTGCAATACTGCTCTTGACAAAACCTTGTGTCCTTATCTAGCTCCACTGGTTTAGATTTGTACTTGCAATAGTCTTGTAGCTTTCCTTCACGTTTCAGATACGCTTCATACATTTTAAAGAACTCCTGAAGGGTCGCTTTATTACCTTTTTTGATGTATTGGATATAGCCCTCTGAAATCTTATCAATGAGTGCCTCATATACCTCTCTGCTAGATATATTCTTGATCCAATCAGGTAGGTATTTACTTGATTTAACCTCCTGTTTTAGCTTTCCTACATCATCCACTACTTGGTGGGAGAGCGCAGGCCCGGTATTAACTTTTATGTTACTGCCAGAGCCTGCTAACCCTATTGAGTGCGGATAGGAGGTAGGCTGTTGAGGAGTAAATCTTCCAATATCTAAACTTGATAGAAATGTGTTAATTCCCAGTATTATTTCATTTATAACTGACAGGGGCTCATCCACCGGTGTCGGAATATTCTTCTTAATCTTGGCCTGTTTAAACGACTCATTCTTTAAGGTCAGCTCAACAGTATCCAGATCCAATTCTAAATTATCTGGTACCACAAATTCTACCTCTGCAATGAGGTATGGTCCCTTCTTTGATCCAGTTACTACAGGAAGTGTTATATGACCAGGAGAAAATCCATCCCCATAGTCTATCTTCCACTGCTTGGTGAGATGCAACTTTGAATGCTCAGCTTTAAGCTTATCAATCCAGCTGTTTACAGCATCTTTAATTTTCTTGGTAATTTCATCTTTGTAACTCATAGGCCCTCAAATGCTTGTCGCTCAGAGGAAATAGAGCTGCTTTTTTCAAATTCATTTAGTACAATCTCTACATCGCAGTTTCCACACTCTTTGCAGGTGATTTCTTTTTTGATTTTATTATCTGTAAGCTTATCCTCTAAACTCTCAAGTGGACTAAGATGCAGTATTTTTATCTCACCTCCATGGTCCAGCTTAAAAGTGGTCTTTGACCACAGGGGTAATAAAAAGCCGCTATTTTGGTTCCCACAAGACTGGCAGCGTATTTCCATTTCTTTTTCTCCTTAAATTATTGTATTCTTGGTGGTTTTCTTTTAATTCTGCTTCTAAACTTTGATGTTTCTTCTTCTTAATCATATAGCTTGGGATACTCACCTGAGAGCTTCCACATTTAGCGCATTTGATGTAGCTATTCTCATGACACTCTTTTTCACTATTCCATGAGAGGGCATCCATTTCACTTTTAACCACGTAGGAGACAATGTCTTCTAAGCTGTCTCTAAAATGGGTGTCGGTGTAATTCCAGTCCTCGAAGTGGGTATCATTAATTACAAGTGATCCATCTTTTACTTTTATCTCCCTCAGGTACTCTATGTTAGTTTCGAAAAACTCAAAGTTAAAGCAGCTATTACAAATAAGTTTGTTCATTGCTCTCCTTTTATATAAATAAAAGAGGGATAGCTGTACAGCCATCCCTCCTTACTTTTTACCGCCTGTAAACGATTTGGCAGTTGGACTAAATGAAGCCCAATTCTCTTTTCATATCACTGAGGCTCATATTATAATAATCTCGAACTTCCTGAAGACCATTATCATAAGCTGGACATGAATAACTACAATACTCTTCATCTACATTTCCGCGTCTCTCTAAGATACACGCTCTGCAAGTATCAATTAGATCCTGCTTGTCAATGTAATTACCACACCAGAAGCATCCCGGACATCCCATATTATAACAGGTATCCAACACCCGCTCATGCATGTCAATAGATTCAGACTGATCACAGTTTGCACAGGTAAAGCTTCGTCTTCCATCATAGCACCTCTCCACAAGTTTATCCAAATTTTGTGTAATAACACCAAGGACCTTGTCTGTGTATGCTTTATTTAGCATCACTTCCAGTTGTCCATTTATTTGTTGGATCTCGTGTTTTAGTTTTAGATTGATTGAAAAGGCATCCGTATTACCGCAGTAAGTACACATAAGATTTTCATATATCTCACGCCGCTCCTGTGGGTTATAGGTCTTCTGTTGTCGCATGATACTTATCCAAATTCTCAGTAACAACTTTTGTAAGACCGGCAACAGCAGACGCTACCTCCGCTGTAAGCTGCAGGTTCTCAACAGTCCGGCTTCTTTTTCTATCTGTAATGTTGCCTTTGATATTACTGGCGAGTAGATATGCATTTGAAGCAAGCAGCACTGTATTAGATACTATGTTTGCAAGCCTTGAAAAGGCCTGACCATTAAGATTTACACGCAACCACTGTTCCATGATTTATCCCCAGCATTTCATTGATTATTCTTGACAATAGGATGATTCCTCCAACAGCAATGAGTATCTCTTTGCTGATTTCGATGGTATCCTTATCTATCAGGATCCCGCCATCTTCTGTTTTGTGCATTTATTTTTCTCCTTTTTTATTTAAGATTGTTTTAACAATTTCCAGTGTTCCGTTCAGAATAGCTTTCTGACGTTTGTACTTTGACAAATCCCGGATTACGATTAGTGTTGTACCAACAGCTAAGACTCCTCCAAAGACCAAAACAAAACCGGTCAGCAAATGATTTATTGACACATCCACAACTCGGTCTGCTGTCTTTGGAGGAAGCTTCTGTTTGCTCTCAGGAGGCATCGGGAATGGTTTCACCTGGTGGAATCTGTCGATTGTTAAATTCCCTAACAAGTTCGGCTGTCTTAGATACAAGCATCAAAGCACCGAGAACTACTTCACCATATTTTACAATTACTTTAAGCATATAAAACTCCTTAAGTTTATTTATTGATTTGTTAACAACTATTATTCTTATACCGATAATTGAAATATAATGAAAACCAGCGCCGCAATATGATTACTCCAAACTTTTTACCAATATTCTAAATGTCAGAACTTGCCAAAATAGTCGATCAATCCGATTTAAAGTTTATAAACCACCTCATTGAAGTTGCGAAAATTGGGGGGTTGAAATACAAACGGACAGATAATAAGATCGAAGGATTTTATGCAGCCCTCCGTGAATTGACTAAGTCATCTGAGGATGTAAGTAAAGATCATTTGATTAAAAAATGCTTGTTATCCACAGCAAATAAAATAGGGATTAAAGGGATTGAGGAAACGAGGTATGAAGAAAAAGAATTTATTGAAAGGATATATTTTCGATATCGTGCTAAGATTAGACTAAAGTTAAAGAATATGTCCCCAAAACAACGAAAGGAATTGGGAAAACAAACTGAAAATTGGATCAAGAATGAGGAAATAATTCTATCAGGCTCAGGTACGAATTTACTTTCAGACTTAAAGAACGGTAAAGAAAGTGGGGCAGCATTATTCACATCAAGTGCATTTGGTATTGCTACCCTGGATGAAACAATAAAATCTATTCCAATGAGCAAGATTAAATTAAGTAAAATTTTCGGAATAGCCACCTTATTAACATTTTTAATTCCATTTGGTTTTTTACTTTTTACTTTTGGGAGTTTACAATACTTTTTCTTGGCTAAAGAATCTCGAGTAATTGTGGCAATTACTATTAATCTTATTCAGAAATATCTCAAAAAACAGGAGGAGGAATATTTAGAGAAAGAGAATCAAAAAATTGAGAATGAAGTTGGAACAGTAGAGGATCTTTCTCAATTAATGGAAGACCTCAATAAGTATATTGAATATAAAGACAAAACAGTTGAAGAAGTAAAAGATAATCTCTGGTTTAAAAGAATCCAAAAGTATATGGAAAAGAAGAATGTCCACATTAATTAGTAGTTATATTCCACAAATAATGAGCACTCTTCTCTCAGATGCAATAATGATGATAGAATTTAAAGGTAATCAACCCTATTATTTTAAAGATACGAAGGGAGAGGTTTATCTTATTTTACGTATTGGAAAACAAATTGACGGAATAAAAAAACATCCTTTATGTCCAGATTTAGAAGCTGAAGGGAATCATCATTCATTTGGTGGGCCTGATAGCTCAACACTGAACAATACCCAAGATGAGATTGATATAATAAATGCAAAGAAAATTCTAATTGGTCAATTAAGATCCATTAAAATCGTACCACATTCCGGGAGAAATAATAATGAAGTTATTATCAATAATTCTTATATAGTTTCTATCAATAATTCGGGTTTCGATTTTCTATATTATTTGTTTTGGTTAAAAATAAATTTTCCAGATAAAAAAGATTATTTAAAAATAGAAGAGGAAATTCCTGAGGAACATATAAAAAAATTGTTGCCTGGTTCAAATTATAAAAAATTAAATAGATTTAATTATACATGGGTAAATCCTAACAATAAAAATTCATCTTCTGAACGGGATACTCAACAAAGTAGGGTAAATTCAAATTTTAAGAAAAATGGGGGAATTACATTTAATGTAATTGTAAAGGGTAAGGGTAATCACTATATACCCAATGAAATTAGTAATGATAAAATCGAACTAATTTGCTACTCAGAAATGATGTAAACTTTATTACATTATTCTAATCCTCCCTTGATAAAACCTCCAACCCCGGAGGTTTTTTTATTCAAACAAGAATAAACAAAATTAGACAAGTTTATTTAGACTTTCCATCTCCTATAAGTTTCCACAGGTATTAAAAAGGTAAAAAGGTTAATATCTGAATCACAATATTATTATGAGGAACAGGAACATAAAAATCGTTGAAAAACATACTCTGTGGGGAAATAAGATCAACCTTGACGAACTAAGGCAATTAATCAATTCCCGCAACATAGATATAATTTCATTTGTAGTTCGATATAAAGATAAAACTGAAATGGAAGACAGCTTATTTACAAAAATCACCAATAAAAGTGAAAATAGACTCTCTTACCAAGAATATGAAAGTGATAAAAAATCTTGTACCTATGACTTTATTTACGATGAATTTAAACAATTTGGGAAATTAGGAAACGGTGTACCTATAAATATTGGCAAAAATTTGGAAGGCAAAATTATTATTCATCTCGCACATTCAAAAACCAAAAATACATCCAAGATTATTGCTGATAAATTAGATGTAGGCTCACTAAATCCTGATGCATCAATCAGACAAGCAATTTCCAATTTAAATAAAAAGGTTTCAGGATCTCCAATAATAATTTCTGACCCAATTAGAGGATATCTATTAAATCCTGAATTAAACTGGGTTGTATATGAGGAATACGTGTAGTGTCTAAGTTTTTCACTCTACGGATACATACTACAATTAAATTATTAAATTTAATAGATGATGGTATTGAATTGCTATCACAATCAAAAACAAAAAAGGAGAAAAACAATGAAAACAATCAACGACATAAAAACCCGGTCACGACGACCCAAGGTCAAGGATCCTGTAACGGAATACTCTACCGTAAAGGATGTAACGGATGTAATCGTTTCTGTCGATAGCTATTTCGACGATCAGGTGACAGCATACACGGATCTTCAGGAACTGCGGAAGTTAACCGACGACTCTAATATCGTTTTGGTTTCTGGAATTGTGGAAAAAGCGGAAGATATTCAATCTGATATTGAATGGGCATCTGAAACTTTGGAATCGGTATTCACGCATAAAAAGAATCTTTATGAAAAAAATAGGGATCACTTTTTGCAATACGAGTTCAAAACCTTCACAAAACCAACTCTGAAAGGCTAGGGTGTCGGGAAGCTGGCGGTGGATTGGTCATCCATGAAGCCGCCGGTATTTTTGAAACTTATTAAAACTACTTGTGAAAAGTGTAATGATTAGACATGCAGTTTGAAATGATTGCAAAACTAAAAAAAGAAAAGGAGTAAAAATGAATCAAGAAGTAAAGAACCAAACTCAAGATCAAGCTAATAGCTTAGATCAGAGTAAAACGAACGAAGCGACAGCGACTGAAACTCAGTCTGGTGCTTCACTAAACAATACCAAATCTATAGGAGATGTTATGGATAAAGTAACACCAGTGGTTGTACCTGAAAAGGAACAATCCGATCCACCTAAGGATGATTATGCGGTATTGGTAAAACGATTAGGAGGCGTCAGATTGTTAAAAGATGCTTCTAAATTGTTGGCTCGTAAAGAAGAGGTGGAAAAAATGATTCCTATCAAAGAGAAGGAAGCTGAATCTGCACGACAAATGAGTACCAATGCTAGTACATCCTTGGAGCGTCTTGCCTACAAACAACGAGGTGATGAGGCTGAGGTGAAAGTCAAAAAACTTCGTTCTTGTATTGAGGCAATTGACACCAGGGCAGAAGAGTTGGACAAATCTTCTGACTAAAACGGAATATGCTGGCGGTGGATAGGGAAACTTTGAAACCGCCAGTAAATTATTTTTTAATCGAAGCAACAGTCGATTGATATCAGACTGAAGTTTCATAATTAACACAAGGAGAATAACATGAATATAAAGAAAATAACACTAATAACCGCTGGCACATTAGCCATCGGTTTGACAGGCGGATTAGCCGCCCCTGCAATTGCAGCCTCATTTGGAGCCGCTGGATTATTAGGTGCAGCTGGAACTGGTACAGTGATCAGCACCCTATCTGGCGCTGCTTTGACTAGCGCATCTCTCGCTGCGATTGGTACAGGAACAGTTGCAAGTGGAACTCTTGTCCTCACAACAACAGGTGCAGTAATTGGAGCGTGTGGGGGATTTGTTGCGGGCTTTACTACCAATTAATAGTACTAAAATGAACATAGCTATAGCCGCAGTTGCGGCTATAGCTAAAAAATGAAAGGAAAAAAAGGTTATGATATCAGAAAATAAATTCATTGACTTACCGCATGGTGCTTGGTTAGATGGAGAAATTGTTAATATTTCAATGGGAAATGTTACATTACATCTAAAAATAGATGAGTTCGTAAAGGTTGCAAATGATTTGCAAGAAATTGGCGAAGTGGTTGAGATGATTCAAGAAGGAATTAATTAAGAAAGAATAGGAATTAATATTTTGGAGAAACTTTTAACCAGGAAACAGATTGCGGACACACTTCAAATTTCAACCAGGACAGTCGATCGTCGTATTGAATCACTAAAACTACCTGTATTCAAGGTCGGACGGTTGGTACGGATTCCGGAGTCATCATTGAAGTTAATGATTACTCAAGTGGGAAATTCTAATGAAGAGTTGCAGAAAACCACAAAGTAAATCAAAATATTAATAATTGGGAATAAGAATACTATGAAGGATCAATCAATTAAAAGATATTACACATTACAGGAAGCAGCAGTCTATTTAGCATTGACTGAATCAGCGCTCCGAACAATGGTAGCAAGAAGGCAAATAGACTTTCAAAAGCTAGGGTCAAGAATACGATTTGACATAAATGACCTGGAAAATATGATGATCCGTTACTCAAGTGTTAATTCCATTAAGTAAGGAGAATTATTATGGCAAAGATCAAGCCCGTAATTAGTAAAGTAAGTAAAAGAAACATCTATGATTATTTCGATTCAACCCTAAATACCAATATTAAAGTTTGTGGGTTTGATATTGATGTCTATGATAATATATCCAAGGATCGGATCCGGAAAAGAATTCAGGCTGATTTTAAAACCGTTAGTATTTATGTTGAAAAACTTGAAAAAGATATAACAGATATTTCATTGAAATTAAATTACAATCACATCCTACCACATATGACCCTGTCTACATTCTTAGAAAAATTCAAATCTGAGAAAAGTAAGGAATCAGACCGAGTTGGGAAAGGATTAGCGAAGGAAACGATTAATCGATATAAAACATCAGTAAATTCATTAATCAATTTTAAAGAAGATGTTCAATTATCATCCATTAATGAAAACTACATTGAGAGTTGGATTAGTTCCCTAAAGATAAAAAAACTTTCAGTAAACACAATCAATTCCTACCTAAAACATCTTAAATCAATATTTAATTGGGGGATTAAAAGTCATATAATTAATGTGAATCCCTTTGCAGAGATTCCTGCATTCAAAAGTAAACAAAAAGTCGTTCGGGTTTTAACAGAAGCTGAACTAAATAAGATATGGGAAGTTTGTAAACCAGATTCAAGATGGTATCCATATATCGTTGTGTATTTGCTAACAGGTGCAAGAATTTCTGAGATATTAAAACCCAAACTGCGGTGGGAAGATGTTGATTTTGAAAGAAACACCATTAGCCTTCGAAAAAGAAAACGAGGCAAAACAAGTGTATTGCCCTTGACAAGTCATTTGAAAAAAGTTCTGCTAAAAGAAAAGAAGAATAAGCCTGTCAAATTAGCTTATAAATATGGAGACGATGGAGACTATGTTTTTCCATTTTCAACATCATATGTATCCAGACGACTAAAAAAAGAAGTCTTTAAACCTGCAGGTTTAGGGAAAATAACAGTACATGACCTTAGAAGAAGTTTTGCATCACATTTAACTTATCTGGGATTCGAAGTGTTTGATATAAGTCAAATCATGGCTCATTCAAAAACTGAAGTAACACAAACGCACTATCTTTCTCAGCTACCAACCAAGAGCCGTAAAATGCTTGAAGAGTTAGAAAAACATTTGGGTTTTGTTAGTGAAAAAGTGTTGTCATAAAGTGTTGACATAGATTTATTGTCACGACGAGGCACATGTTGCATAATGGTGCATTATTGAGACAGTAAAATCAGGTAAAAATAGGTGAGTTAAAGAAGGTCTAAAACAAGCAAGCCCTCGTCGTGAAACGGGGGCTTTTTATTACCGTGGCTCGGGGCGGAATTGAACCACCGACACAAGGATTTTCAGTCCTCTGCTCTACCAACTGAGCTACCAAGCCATTTACTCTCTATGAGAGTGTGATAAATTAGTCATAGTTATGATCCAAGGGCTTATTTTTTCGATGTGCTATCAGGTTCGCGTTTCCAACCTGGTGGCTCCGGTAGCTAGACTCGAACTAGCGACACGCGGATTAACAGTCCGCTGCTCTAACCAACTGAGCTATACCGGAAAAAATCTATTTAAAAATACACTTGGATTAATCCAGCCACCGCCAGACTCTAACCAACTGCTTGTCCATCGTAACAAAGTGTAGATGGGAGCTATCAATCTACATTTCAATACGATTGATAAATCCCGGAAAAAATCTATTTAAAAATACACTTGGATTAATCCAGCCACTGCCAGACTCTAACCAACTGCTTGTCCATCGTAACAAAGTGTAGATGGGAGCTATCAATCTACATTTCAATACGATTGATAAATCCCGGAAAAAATCTATTTAAAAATACACTTGGATTAATCCAGCCACTGCCAGACTCTAACCAACTGCTTGTCCATCGTAACAAAGTGTAGATGGGAGCTATCAATTTACATTTCAATACGATTGATAAATCCCGGAAAAACTATTTCAATAATAGCTAAGAAATTTACAGAGATAATTAAATTTAATTAGAGAATTATTTTCCATTTTTTGCAAAAGCATCGGCCAATTGTTTACGGGTTTCCTTCAAACCATCCACCATTACCTTGGTATGCCCCATAATAGGCATAAAGTTTGTATCACCTATCCAGCGAGGGACTAAGTGTAAGTGGAGGTGTTCTTTTATGCCTGCACCAGCAACTTCTCCAAAATTTGCACCAAAATTAAACCCATCTGCATTTAGGCTTTCCCGTAATACTCTCATTGCTTGACTCATTAAATTCATCATTTCCACCTGAGTGTCCGCCTGCAAATCATCAAAGTTTTTTTCATGATCATAAGGTACTACCATGAGATGTCCATTATTATAAGGATATAAATTCATAAGTATATATGCGTTTTCACCCCGATGGACTACCAAATCATCTTCATCCTTTCCGATATGAGATTTGTCGCAGAACAAACAGGGCCCGAACTCATTTTTTGCTGTGCGAATATACCCCATACGCCAGGGAGCCCATAGATATTTTAATTCATCACTCACCGGCAGCTCTGGCAGTTTCCCATTTTGTAATTACTTTTTCTGCTTCAATATGAGGCATGTCTTCATAATGAGAAAATTCGTTGGTAAACATTCCCCTACCACTGGACATTGCTTTCAAGGCTGTGGCATAATCATGGAGATTTGCCATTGGCACTTCTGCATTTATTACTTGAAAATGTCCATCTGTTTCCATTCCCTGCACTTTTCCCCGACGAGATGAAATATCACCCATAATATCACCCATGGCATCATCTGGTATTTTTACCTTGATTGAATAAATCGGCTCTAACAACTTTGGTTTAGCGTTTTTTACTGCATCCATAAATGCATGGCGTCCTGCAATTTGAAATGCCATATCATTTGAATCTACAGGGTGCATTTTCCCATCATAAAAATCTATTTTAATATCTACTACTTTACATCCGGCGATGACACCATCATTACAAATATGATTAATTCCTTTTTCAACAGATGGAACAAACCCTCTATCTACGTTTTGACCTACTAATGAGTTTTTAAAATCAATTCCTTCACCTCTATTAGCTGCCTCTACCCTCAGCCAAACTTCGGCAAATTGACCTGACCCTCCAGATTGTTTTTTATGTCGATATTTTGCTTCTGCTTTACCCGTAATTGTTTCCCGATAAGGAACTTTCGGAGTTTCTTTTTCCAATTCAACATGGAACCTTTCAGTTATTCGTTTTAAAGCAATATTTAAATGGAGTTCCCCCTGCCCTGAAATAATAGTCTGCTTCAATTCAGGATCCACACGATATATAAATGTTGGATCTTCTTCATGCATGACGGATAAACCATTAGCAATTTTTTCTTCATCTCCTCTGGCTTTTGGTTTTACCGCAAAACTCATATTGGGCGTTGGGTATTTTATTTCCGGTAAAAGGATTGGATCTTTCGGGTTCGCCAGAGTATCACCGGTATGTGTATTTTTTAATTTTAATGCTGCTCCTATATCGCCTGCGATGAGATGGGGGGTATCTTTTCGATTCTTACCATTCATAAAATACACCTGTCTCATTTTCTCAGAATTATTTCGGGTGGTATTTCTTAAATCGTCTCCGGCATTAACCTTACCTGAATAAACTCTGAAGAAAGACATTTCTCCAATATGCTCTTCACTAATTGTTTTAAATACGCGTGCTGCCAATGAATCACTTACAGTTGATCCATGTACTACTTCTTCACCAGAATCAGGATTGGAACCTATTACTTTTTCAAAATCACCTGCACAGGGATCATATCGTGCCAATATATCCATCATTCTTTTTACCCCATAGTTGTTGGCACCA
>JACNLQ010000053.1 GCA_014381415.1 Fidelibacterota bacterium | reverse complement strand
CATTAGAGGTAAATTGACCATCGATACAATTATTACATTCTTCAAACTGTACTTTGGTTGGGGGAATAAAATCACCTAAATCAGTACCTACATCAAAAATACCATTTCCGTTATCATCAACAAATCCTTCACCGGCATCCCAGAATCCGCTCTCATTATCATCCCAGAACTCTTCAGGACCAAATTCCTGAACAATTGCATTATTATCAATGAGTGAGAATCTTTCCCCAATATCGTAAATACCGTTGGCATTTACATCAAGATAATTAAAGGCTGCAGCGGCTCCTTTTGTATAGTACCATTCATAGGTTTGTTCATCACAGAATGAAACTGCAGAACGGGCATCATTTGATATGATATCAACATACCTTTCAGGTATCCACCAGGCATCTCTGTCAGGTGTTCGACCATCATCTCCAGCCCTGCCATCATCACAATCTCCACCATCATTATCATAGCAAGTTAAATCAAAACCCCATTGCTGGTCTGTACCATCACAATAGTCATCACCAATCCATGCCTCGGGAGCACAGTCACCATCACCGGAACAATCTTCAACATATTGTGTACCATCGGGACCATCTGGGCAACTATTTGCTCCATCAGCACAATCCCCACCGTCATCCTCATAACAAGTAAGATCAGCTCCGAAAGGTTGATCTACACCATCGCACCAGCCATCCCCAATAAGACCTTCAGAAATACAATCTCCATCACCAGAGCAATCTTGTACATACCCATCGGGGCAGCCCCCAATATCAGAGCAATCACCTGCATCAAGACATTCACTACATTCAGCGGCAAATCTATTAGCATCATCCATCATATTATCATTACAATCACTAAGGCAGCTACCATCATCAACTGTATCCACAATCCATTGACATATATCATCAGAAGAAACATCTTCTAAAGGTTCGCCATCTGCATCAAATGTATCAAAGAATCCGGGGCAGTCCCACGCACAGGTAGGAGGTCCACCAACATCACACATTCCATCATCATCATCTGAATCAATGGCTGTGAAATATAGGTCCGCATTATTGTTACCAAAATCTGCATTATCAGCAAAATAATTGATAATACCATCCGCAATCTCATGAACAATATTGTTATCATGAGGTTCATACCATACACCAAATTGTGCACCATTAACATTGGCATCATCCTCATAATCATTAAAATCATTACCCTCACCAGCAATATTATCATAATCATCAGAAGTAACTACGGAAGCACCATCGCCAAACCGTGGTAAATCCCGTGCATCTGCTGCAATTGGATTATTATTTGGTTCAGGTTGAATGGTTACCGAAATATCTTGATTATCACTATGTAAGTGCATTTCAGAAGTCCATACACCACACGACCCAGAAGTTTTAACTGGATGCTGAGAATCTGTTCTTAGATTCCATGTATATGTTTTTTCATCATTCAAGTTACCATCTTCATCTTTTTGAGTATTGGCAACAGTGAAACTCAGCTGAGGGGAAGTCAATCCAATAATATCTTGAAGATCAGATTGTCCACCTACTTGAGTCCATTGATAATCAAAATAGTAGAGATTATGGTGAAGAGTTTGCAAATCATAAGGAAAGTCTGGATCATCCGAACCCCATGCACCAATAGGTATTACAATTCTATTTGCATCTGGGCTCCAATTATGAGGTATTTCATAAAGTCCAGCTTCTAAATTGGTACCATTTGGAGAATCCATATGAACAGGTACAGAATTAGGATCTGCATTTAATCCTGTTGTGGCTTCCGTTGAAGAAGATCGACCATCATGGAAAGTATCGTCACCACCACTTGTTCGAACAGTATGTCCTTCAGAAGATTCACCAGCATCATTAGAACCTGTTACGGTATATGAATATGTAGATTCTTGAAGCAGTCCTTCACCGGGATAGTCAGCATACAAATCAACATCATCAAGGTAGTCGGTATTACCCTGTCCGAAACCTCCGGTGAGTAAGCCACCGCATCCACCAGGGCCGTTACCAGGACCACCTGAATTTGAGTTATAATCACTGGGTGCATCATCTCTATATACATTATAGGATATAGCAGGATATCGATTACCAATATCATTGAGATCATCCCCATCACTGTCCCAATCCAGATTGATTGAATTATAATTTCCAACACTGGCAAGATTATCTGGAGCTTGAGGAGCAACATTACCAATATATACAGCTAAGTCCTTTTGACCGGAGCCGTCCATATAAAATTCAATTGCTGTTTCTTCTGAATGATGCAGACGGGTGTAATTACCATCCAGTTCAACATACAATTCATAATTTGCAGGAATTACACCAATATCAGTTTTAAATCTAATAACAGTTGAACCGGGTACATCACTCTGTACCCTAACATTCCATTGGGTTAAATTGGTAGAGAAGAAATCATCATCTTCTAAAACGATATCTTCTGTAAAGTGAGTCACCCATTCATTCCATCCAGGATGGTCAAAAAACAGTTTAATATAATTACCAGGACCCTGTGGAGGATCTGGTGCATCATGTGCAGAATCATAACCATAGGTAGCATCAGTTGCAACTCCTAAAAAGTTTTCATCATCATGTAATAACCAATCTTCGTTACCAGAAAATTGGAATTGATCATAACTGTCAATTTCAGCCGTAAGCTGAATTCTCCAGGTAGGATCTCCAGCAGCTTCCTCGGGTGTAGCACAAGCTTCATTAGATTGATCAGCGGAAGCACCATATTGATTATGTATTGCTAATACTGTGAAACAATAATTTGTTTCACTATCTAAACCTGTAATCTGGGATGATGTTTGGGAAGTGCTTTTTACAACAACACCATCCTGATAAACATCATAGGTATAACCTGCTGAGGATTCTGTGAAATTATCAACCGCAGCATCCCATTCCAAGCTGACTCTTGCAGCACCAGGGGTTGCAGCCAAGTTAGTTGCTGGAGGTACAGTAATTACACATGATCCATCATCAATGGTGTTTCCTGAATCATAATTGTCACCATCTGCATTGGTACAACCGGTACAGCTGGCATCATCGTTTGAAGTATCATCATCACAAACACCGCAGTTATCAGTAGTTGAAGAACCGTCACAAACACCGGCACAATCCATTGATGCATTGCCACCATCACATACACCGCAATCATCTAAAGCGGAAGAGCCATTGCAAACACCTGCACAATCAGCTTCTGAACCTGCACCATCTGCACAAGAACATCCAGCATTTGCTGACCAGCAAGAGCCATCATCAGCAGTTGCGCTTGCATCATAGTTACATGCAGCAGCTTCTGTACAACCAAATGTATTATTAGCGGTTGATGTACCTTCTATTGTAAAAATTTGAAGAAGTTCCCAGCCTGGTAATTCAGCACTGGGGTTTAGGTCCAAAATTGATCCACTTGAAGAATCATAAATTTTGATATAGGCAGATTCACCTGCGTTTGCATAAGTAAAAGTATTCGTACCTTCAGCTCCTTCTTTACCATTCAATACAACTGTAGTTGCACCATCTGAATCAGCATATCTCCAACCTATACAAATTTCTTCGTCTGTATTCCAAACTGAAAATAATTCGCATAATTGCTGGCTATTTTGATACCCAGGATCTTGACATACACCCCTTCTAAATGCACCTACTACATCACAGGTACCTAATAATTCGCATCCACCATCTCCCTCACCACTACCATCTCCTTCAACGACCAATCCATCAATAGTAATTTCATCAAATAAGTAGAATGCCTGTTGAGTTGATACATCATAAAACCAGCCTGTTTGTGGTTCGGTAGCTCTACCAATTAGAGCAGTTACCATTACCGTAAGTATAATTGAAAAGTATTTCATTTTTCTCCCCCTCGTGAGATTATTATTGTTATTATTATTGTCTAGTAATTGCTTCTTAGTTTTTTTCGTTTTCATAAAATCCTTTTATTTATAAAATCTAATTTAATTTCCAGTTCATCAAATGTAATACCCCTTTAATTACATATAAATTGATTACAATCACATTAATCAAAATACCGAAATTTGAATGTAACTCCCCCAAAATCATAGGGAAATGTTACCGTACCAAAATTCTATTTTTTTTGATCTGCATCACATTTTTACCAGTAAATACAAAATCTGGTAAAAACTATTGATATATAAAAACAGGGGGTAATGGAATTACTGAAACTCCTCCAGGCGGACATAAAACCTCCATAATATGTCCATCATCCCTCCTTACAACAAAGTAATTTAACCGCTTTTCACCTATGAAGCAAGATATTTATCGAGGATGCTGGGCGAGGGTAATCTCTTCTCATTTATTAAAGGAAATACCTAAGTGTTTATAATAGTAGAAGTAAAAAAGTCTGCCCCTAAAGACAGACTTTTTATATAATTAAGTTAACTTATTAAAATTAATTATTCACCCAGATATTTCAGGTAATGATTATCTGTGGATAAAATAAATTGAGTGGAAGAGTCCAATGTATTGGCATAGGTTTCTAACGTTTTAATAAAATTATAAAATTCAGGGGACTTGCCATAAGCATCTGCATAAACCCGTGTTGCATTTGCATCCGCTTCACCCTTAATCTTTTGAGATTCCAAATATGCTCCGGATATAATTTCTTTTTTACGTTGTACCTGCATACCCAATATTTCCTGTTTTTTTCCCTGACCTTGGGCGCGATATTTTTCAGCAATTTGATTCTGCCCAGAAATCATTCTGTTAAATACCTGTTCTTGTACCTGCCGAGTGTAATTAATACGCTTTAATTGTACATCTAATATTTCGATGCCCATATTCAGGTCAAGCAATCTTTTTGAAACGGATTCTAAAATACTATCTACAATTTCCAGTCGCGCTCCTTTTGCTGAATATTCCTCAATAACTTTATCATTCACATTAACTGAAGATGACTCTACATCCTGAATTACCATTACCCTATCACTAGAACGTACAATTTCTACCATAGTCCGGTTCGCAATTTCATCTCTAACAGCACCATCTAAAATATCATCTAGGCGTGATTGAGCCAACATTTCATTTTTAGCTGATTTATAGAATTGAAGTGCATCTGATATTCGCCATCTGGCAAATGCATCTATAAAGACATATTTATTATCCAAAGTGGGAATTTCATTGGCAGAACCGTCCCATTCCAATATTCGTTTATCAAATTTAATAACGGTTTGAATGATGGGCGTTTTAAAATGGATCCCAGCATCTGTAACAGCACCGCCAACAGGTTTTCCAAATTGCGTTACAACTGCTTGCTCGGCTTCATTAATTGTATAAATTGATCCAAACCCAATAATTACCACACCAATTAACACTACAAGAAATATAGTCTGCTTCATTATTTGCTCCCCTTATTTTTCAGGTTCATCATGGGTAAAAAATTCTCTAATTGAGAATCTACAATTACTTTATTGGGAGCATTCCCAAGTACGGTGTTCATGGTTTCAATAAAATACCTGTCCATTGTAATTTGAGGGGCTTTTTTATATTCCTTTAATACCAATTCAAATAAAGTGGCGTCTCCAGTGGCTGTATTAATTCTTTCAATGGCATATCCTTTGGCTTCATTAATCAGTTTTTTTGCTTCACCCTCTGCTTTATAAATCTCCTTATTAAAAGCTTGGTTGGCTTCATTTACAAGCGTTTCTTCTTCCTGTTCTGCACGAATAACTTCATTAAATGAATCAGCAACGGGGTCAGGAGGCAACACACCCTGTAACTGCACCATTTTAATGGCGATACCAGTCTCATATTTATCCAAAATTTCCTGCATATGATCCTTGGCTGCATCTGCGATTGCACGACGCTCAGCCTGCAGCACTTCCGTAAAAGATCTGTCTCCAATCATCAGTCGTAGAGTTGCCTCAGATACATCCTTAATGGTGTTTTCTACATCCCTCACTTTAAACAGATAATCAGCAGCATCTTTTATTTTATACTGCACAATCCAATGCACTTCTGCAATGTTAAGATCTCCAGTTAACATCCAGGATTCCTGATTAAAATTCCGCTTTGAATATTCTGTACGGACTCCGGCTTTCAAGGTTCTGAATCCGAATTCCATTTTATACTGGTAATCCACTTTAATGGTATATACCCGATCAATTACTGGAATTTTAAAATGTAGTCCCGGCATGGTTGTATGGGAATACTTACCCAAGCGGAGCACCACCCCATTTTCATTTGCATCCACCGTATAAAACGATAATGATGCTAAAAATAATATTATTAAAAGGGGTATTAATCCACCAAACTTTTTGAAATTTAATGAAGGAACCTGAATATCTACATCGCCAAATTTTATATTTTGTGCCATAGTTTTTTCCTATATTGTCATTATTAACCGAAAGAAGGTGGTTAATTTAGATGGATTTTATTCATATTTGATAAGTATTTCAATTTCGAATTATTCTTTTGATTTTATTGTTAAATGGTGCAAAATACGGTATGGGAAGAACCATATTATTCTTGGTATTTGTAGCAATGACACTATTGGGAGGATGGCTGGTGATGAAACGAACTGGCAATTATGATGTTGATTTTTTTACCAAAATACTTGGGTGGATTTTACTCATTCCTGGAATATTAGGTCTTTTGGAGTCATTAAGATTTTTTAATTAAGGAGAAAACATGAAAATTCATATCGAATTTTGCGAGAAGTGAAATTACCAACCTGATTTTGAACGTGTGTCAAAAATCATTAAAACTATCGCACCCCAGGCAAAGATTGAGGGGAATTCAATTCCCCCAAGATCAGGTGCATTTGAAGTAAACCTCAATGATGAATTAGTATATTCTAAATTCAAAACTGGAGAGTTCCCTCAGGAATCAGAGATTAAAAGCTGGTTTTAATCCTCTAATTCCAACACAAACTTCTACCTCGTTAAAATTGATGTATATCACGATTTACAACCTGTGATCAATAGTATTTTTAATACATATATATATTGAGGAGAATCAATTTTTACATTGAAAACATATCTATCTATATTAAAAATTGGAATAATTTTACTCCAATTCTCACTCATTTTTGCTGAGGAATGGGGTATCAGTATTACTGGTGTCGATGCCTCAGGCATTGGAGCAGATCATACTATTCAATTAGGTACCTGCTCAAGTTGCAGTGATGGATGGCAATTTGGAGAAGATGAATATGACTACCCCGATCCCTTTTCAGGAGAGTTTACCAACATACATTTCTTCCATCTTGACTGGTATGGACAGCAAGATGCAAATGGAAATTCTTGTTATCAAACAGAGTTCTCTACCGATTTCCGCTCAATTCATCCAAATTATGACCTGTCAGTTTGGGGTATTAGAGGCAGTACTGGAGGGGGACTTTCTTCAGATATTCCCTTAACTATCAGCTGGGATATAGAAGCATTAGATAGTCTGTCAAGTGAGTATGAATTATATCTCTACATTGGAGAAAATGGATTTAATATGCGAGAGATTTCTACCATTACCGCTAATCAAAGTGATTTTTATCTGGATGCGCAAAATAACCCCAATATACAGGTTTTCATGGGTGCCTGTGCCAGTACCGGAACAACAACTCATTTCCTCGACAACGATAATGATGGCTGGGGTGGCGGTGACATTTCACATGATTTCTGCCTTGGTTATGCTCCTACGGGATGGGCGCCTAATTCTGACGATCTGAATGATGAACTATTCTGCGAATCTAACCTCATTGATAACTGCAATGTATGTGACGGATTTAATCAGGATATGGACTGTTTTGGTTATTGTTTTGGGACTGCAGAATTAGATGAATGCGGTGTATGTAATGGCAACGGAGTACAGCAGGAATGTGGCTGTGGAAATCCCGGTGAATTGGGTATTCCAGTTGGTGATTGTGATTGTGATGGAAATGTTGTTGACTGTGCAGGAGTTTGTGGCGGAATATCTACCATAGAAACCCTTTGCGAAGATACGGATGGTGACGGATTGGGAAATCCAGGGACCGAAACAGTAGAATGTGTTGATTTAGGAAATAATAGAATGGATGGATGCGATCTGCCAGACCTTACCCTCTTTTTAAATAATGATGGTACTATAATTTATAATTCTTCTGTGCCTATTGCAGGTTTTCAGTTTGATGTTGATGGTGCAACTATTATTGGAAATTCAGGAGGCGATGCTGAATCTACAGGATTCTTTGTAAGCTTTAATGTTAACACCGTAATTGGATTTTCACTTTCAGGTGAATTACTCCCAGAAGGGTGCGGCGACCTGTTGACACTGAGTCTGGAAGGAGAAGCATTTGGATTAAATGATATTGTTGTTTCAGATAATACTGGCTCTCCTATTCCCTTTTCCTACTATCAGGGACATGACTTTGACCTTGTACTTGATTGCAGCGATGAATATCCCGATTGTTTTTATAACTTCTACGACTGTTTGGGTGAATGCGGTGGAACAATAGAAATTGATGAATGCGGCATTTGTGGAGGTCCAGGTACAGTTTATTGTGGAGGTGGTATTTATGAATGCGATGAAGCTGATTGCCCAGACACCATTGATTATTGCCTTGAACTCCATGAAGGTGCCAACCTAATCAGTTTTTACGGACTTCCAGATGATGCATCTGTGACGAATATGATGTATTCCATTGAAGGAATTGCCACTGGTGTAATTGGAGAAGGTGTGGCCGCAAATTATAATGAAACCGACGGTTGGATGGGAAGCTTAAGCACAATTAGTTCTACAGATGGCTATTGGGTTATTGTAAATGATTTAGCATCCCTCTGCATTAAAGATGCAATCCCTACAAACACAGCCATTGAATATAATTTGACACCCGGAGCAAATCTCATATCCTTTCCAGCTGAAGGGTCAATTGGTTTAAGTCCGGGATTACCGGATGATATTGAGGACTCTATAAGTGGAATAATTGGTGAAGGAGTAGCAGCAAATAATGTAAGCGGAGTCTGGTCAGGCAGCCTTACTTCCTTTTCTGGTGGTGAAGGATATTGGGTAATAGCTACAGATTACATTTCATTCTCTTTTGAAATATCTCCACTCAATAGATTAAAAACTTCTAGCTCCATTGAATTAACAATTCCCCATGGCTTTGATATAATTCAGTCCACTCAGCAAGCATTTTACTTTATAAACGAAATTAAAGGCAACTCAGGGGATGATTTTAATGACGGATGGATAATCTCCTACCATCATGGAAAAGTAACCGGCTCAAGACGATGGACTGGGAACCTCATCGATATACCCGTAATGGGAAATGACGGGAATTTATTTTCACAGGGATATTTACACACAGGTGAGACTCCCCAATTTAAGTATTTAGATAACACTACCGGAAATTTAACCGACTTAAACCACGGAGATATTCCAGAATGGGAAAATAATGGAATCTATATTTTAGGCAGTATAGATGTGCAGGAAATATTACCACAGCAAATCATGCTAAGCACCTATCCAAATCCATTTAACCCAACTACCACATTGAGTTTTACTGTGCAAAATGAAGGTATGCTGCAATTATCAATTTATAACATTCCCGGGCAATTAGTCTCCGAGATAGCCCATGAATATAGAACACCCGGAAACATTGAATACACCTGGGACGCAGGCAATCACCCCAGTGGAGTTTATTTAGCCCGATTGAATATAAACAACACCTTTTATACCCAGAAACTGGTGTTGCTGAAATAGCCCCCATTGAACCCCAACAGGGTTCTCCCACGTTTATAATTCAAAAAATTAATATTTAATCTCTCTGGGATTATTTTTTTGTTTATAATCCAATTAAAAGTTAAAGCTGAACTCAAGAATACTTCACCCCATAATATAGTAGTAATGTAAATTTTGAGTGTGTCAATTGAAAGAAAACTGGTATCCATATTATTTATGGAATTTGTAGGAGGTTAAGGTCAAATGTTTATGGATTAAGCCAAATTCCATAAATTCTGATTCCTAAAGAAATGCAATAGAATGGGAGAATATTAATTGAGTCAATTAAGAAAAGCTGTAGTTATTGGTGGTACGGGAGCTACAGGTCAACAGCTAATAAAACAATTACTTGAAAATGATAAGTGGGGGCAAATCACTTCTATTGGTAGAAAACCTGTTTTAAATGGAAAGAGGCATGATAAACTTCAAGATATTGTAATTGAAAGCCTTTATGATTTATCTTCAACAAAAAAATTATGGAAAGGAAATGATGTATTCTTTAATTGTATAGGTACAACCAGAAAACGTGCTGGTAGTGCAAAAGAATTTATAAAAGTTGAAGCAGGTATTTCGATGGAAGCAGCTAAGATGGCCTCAAATGCAAAAATTTCACATGCTTCTTTGGTTTCTGCTAGTGGTGCTAATCATAATCAATGGGCAAAAGAATGGATACATCCTTTATTATATATAAGAACCATTGGTCAAAAAGAACAGACTGTAATAAAAAATGATTTTGATAGAGTTTCTATTTTTAAACCAGGTATGTTGATTCGATTAATGGAAAATGGAAATTGGATAGAACGTATAATGAAATCAAAAGGATTGGGTTTAAGAGTAGATGATTTAGCATTAGCTATGGTTTATGATGCCGAAAATAAGAATGGATTATCTGAATTAGATTCTTCTGTAGTGTATTTGAGTAATGAAAATATTAAATCATTAATTACCTTATAAATTACTCTCTCCAATCAAACTTTGTTGAGCCATTGGAAAAATAATTGAATTATAAAAGAGTGAGAGAAAGTAAAGAATTGTGATTGATGAATAGTGATTTTTAATTAATGATTTGTCAATAGTCAATTGATTTTCTCCCGATCCCCAATCAACGAATTTATACATCTTACCCCTATCTCCTCACCCCTATCTCCTAAAAAAAAGCCCCCGTCCTTTACAGAACAGAGGCTTTTAAGTTTGCCGTCAATTAAACGGGTATTATTTCAGAAGCAAAATCTTCTGCACTGCAACAGTTCCAGCCGTTTCAGCTCTTACCAAGTACATTCCACTGGCCTGTTCTTGGGCATTCCAAGTGAGGTTATAGTCACCTTGAGCTTGTACTCCCGAAAGTAGAGTTGAAATCATACGACCACTAAGATCATATACTTGAACAGATACATTAGATTCCGTAGGAACATGAAGGCTAATGGATGTGCTTGGGTTAAACGGATTAGGATATGCTGCACCTAATTCAAAAGCATTAGGTGTATTTACCGTAACTTCTGATGTTGAGTTTGCTATAATCAATTCTGTAATCTCAAAATCGCCCGAATAAGAGAAGATTTCGTCATTTTCAGGCACAACCACTACTAAGGTAGTTTTATTGCCATCCGTAAGATAATCTGCAACCATTGCATCATCAGTAAGATTTATACTAAACTCACTCCCATGCGAAAGAGTCATTTGTATTCCGCCAATATATCCATTCGCAGTAACAAAGAATGTGTCATCAGTTTTGAGTACTTCTGCAGAAGTTGCGTCAACACCACGACCACCCAAAATGAGATTTACAATGGCAACGATATCCAGAATGTTTACCTGTCCATCACCATTCATGTCAGCAGCTTCTAATCCACAGCCTTCTAAGCCACCACTTAATACATGGCCTGCAACAGAAACGATATCTAAAACATTTACCGTTCCATCTTCATTAACATCACCTGCATCATTGGTACAGCTATCATCATCACAGTTATCGCCACAATCCAGATATATATGATAAGCAATATTTCCGCTTACAGCCGTCCAGTCACCACTTGACCCTAATCTCTGGTAAGAATTGCCAGTATCACCACTTGTATCCAAACCAAATGGATTAGAAGAGCTAAATTCTTTGGTACCTACCCAGAAATCACCGGAAGCACTAAGATCCTGTAAAGAGAGATCTTTGTCATTCCAACCGTCAACATTTCCAGATGCTTGAATCGTAGAATAAACTTCTGCCCCAGGCATTCCACCATCATCATCAAAAACTTTGATATAAAACGCTCCGCCAGCACCGTTTTGGTACCATTTAAAGCGAACAATATCTTCACCAGATGCACCTGCAGAGAAACGCACAGCAGAAAAATTACCTGAACCAGCA
>JACNLQ010000081.1 GCA_014381415.1 Fidelibacterota bacterium | reverse complement strand
TATAGATCCGCTAAATACAAATAGCTTTACCTGATCATTATAATGAAATGGTGAATGATAAACCTTTTCAACTACATGATGATCAATTACAGCTAAATCTAATCCATTTTTTTCATTAAAATAGCGAAAATCATCATTCACCATTAAGGTTGCCGAACAGAATACACCGCCTGGGTATTTACTTAGGAGATTATCGTTAATAAAACTGTTAACCTTTAATGGAGCAGAGTTTAATGCTGTGAGATTTTGATAATCTGACTGTACAAATGACGACCATTGTACTAATTCTGATTGAGTATCTAATGCACCATTTAAACTTTCCAATCCTTCTTGTAAAATACCATTAATTGCAGTGAATTCTAAATTTAATGATCCCGGTATATTTTCCTTATTTTCCTGGAGTAATGTATTGAATTTCTGGACTTTATTCTCAAACCCCATGAGATCGGTTAACACCTCCCAGGGCGTTGGTTCTGAATCTATAAATTCTACCTGGCTATTCCGATAAAGTATTTTGTTAATATGATAATCAGATCGACTAATTTCATCCTGTTTATTTTCGTAATAGGAATTAAAAAAGTTGAGAATCGCTTTTTGAATTATTTTACTTTCAGATGCAAGAGAATTATATAACTTGATAATATCTGGAAATTTTTTTAATGAATTCTTTTTCCAATTATCTTTTCCCGGATTGAAAAATTTAAATACCTCATCAAATGACTTTGCACCAACCTGAGTAACCAGCTGATCTCTGGTAACTTTTGCAAAATGATGGGCTTCGTCAATTACATATATAAACTCATCTGGCAGACATGAATTATCCCTCATCAACTCATTTGCAAATAGAGAATGATTGATGATAATGATATCAGCTCCTTCCACCTTTATACGAACTTTACCAAGAAAACACCCATCATATTTACTACATCGTTTAGAGGAGCAAAACCCTCTTTCACTCCTGACAAGAGACCAAAGTCTCTTTTGTCTATTAATTTGAAAGCCATTACATTCATTTATATCACCAGATTTGGTTTCCCACTCCCAAACAATCAATGGAAGAATATTCTCGTATTCATTAGCTTTAATTAATTGGTGGTGATTATCTAAGAGGCGGTTAAACCGTGTTCGACAAATATAGTTATACCTTCCCTTATAAATGACCGCATTCAAATTCTGGTCTATTGCTTTTGACAGCTTGGGGATATCCTCAGTAAATAGTTGACTTTGTAGATTTTTTGTATAAGTAGAAACTACCAGTGCCGATTGTTTTTGTTTGGCTGCTAAAAATCCTGACGATAAATATGCTAATGATTTCCCCAGCCCGGTTCCAGCTTCGGCAGTTAGGATTTGCCCTTCAATAAATGTCTCGAATGAATCTTTGATTAATTCAGTTTGGGAAGAACGTTTTTCATAACCATTCCAATTGAGGCTTATTACTCCACTTTCAGTAAACCATTCATCGGGATTGTCAGGGAGAGCAGTATTCCCACTTCCAGTAAATTCATACGAATTATCCGATAGATTATAAGGAATGGGGCTTGGCATGAGACCATCTATTACATTTAACCGGACAGATGCCTTAATAATATTTGAAAATAAATTGCCATTATACACGGTTCCGTTGCTGAATAAATTATCAACCCGCTGAATAAGTGTGAGAGGTTTTGATAATACTTCCTGAATTAAATAAGCAAACAACTTTCCTGTACACAAAGCATCCGCACCGGCTCGGTGTGCATTCTCTATTTTAATACCATAATAATCACAAAGTGCCCCCAAATTGAAACTATTATGGGAATAAATAAAACCTCGAGCCAGGGAGAGTGTATCATATAGCGGCAATTCTGAAAATGAAGAATCGGTGGTTGGTAAATTTTTGGCTATAAAACCGTAATCAAAATTGATATTTTGTGCTACCAAGGGAGTTGATCCAATAAAATCTAAAAACTCAGGTACAGTATCTTTTATGGACGGTGCATCTTCAACCATTTTATTGGTGATACCTGTGAGAGCAGTAATATTTTTTGGTATGGGGATGCCAGGATTAATGAACGTGGAAAACTCTTCTGTAAATTCACCATGCACAAACCTGCATGCAGCAATTTCAGTAATTTTATCTTTATCCGGGTTTAGGCCGGTTGTCTCTAAATCAAATGCAATGTATTCATCTAAATCAAGGAGAGGAAGAAGGCCCTTAAGGGTGCGCTCATTAGACACCTGCAAAAACTTTCAGTACGTCAATAATTAAGGTGGGTTTCTTAAATACCGCAGCTTTAAATACGGATGTAAGTGTTCGTTGACTATGTGGAATAGATAATACTTTTTCAGCAATGGAATTTAATTCATCATTGGTTAATTTTTCGGTGGCTTCTTTTATTTTGTAGAATCTTTCATGATTTTTCCCAAAATCTTTTCTCATTCTTTTTGGGTAATCAATCAATCCGTTTTCTGAATAATCATTATTTTGAATTGCCTTCGCTGCTACTTGCCCTGCAATCCAGCCTCCTTTCATTCCAGCTACAATCCCTCCACCAGTCATGGGATTGATTTGGTGGGCTGCATCACCAACCAGCATAATGCCATTTGCAACGGGTTTTTCCATAGGTTTTGCGCATGGGACTCCCCCGCACATCGTAGTAAGAATTGCTGCGTCAGGATATTCCCGTTTCATAAATTCGTCTAAATATTTTTGTGCAGATTTATGTTTACTGTACTTTCCACTAATTCCAATTCCAATATTTGCAAACTTTTTCCCTTTTGGGAATACCCATACATATCCTCCGGGAGCATGATTCATACCCACATACATGATCATTTTATTGGGCTCAATATCAACATTTGCAACAGAATATTGTACTGCCGATTCCATATCTTTCATTCTTACTTGTGTTTTTAATCCTGCCCATCTTCCTACCCGGGAAGTCAAACCATCAGCACCGATTACAATCTTTGCCTGAATTTGTTTTTCTTCTCCAAGATAGTCAAGCACTACACCATTTGTTTGCCCATTTTTTGTTAATACATTTTTTACATAAGCCTTTGTGTAAACTTCAGCTCCAGCATTTGCAGCATATTTAGATAGATCATAATCAAAAATGCGACGGTTTAATATGTACCCTGTTTCTGATGCAAAATTAACATCTACAGCCGTGAAATTAGGAGACACCAACTTTGCACTAGTAATTTTTTCAGCGATCCAATTATCTTGAATTTCAACAAATTGTCTAAGTCCTGATTCTCCGGCAGCCTCACCACAGCGCACGGGATATCCAATATCTCTATCTTTTTCCAACATGCAGACAGAAACGCCCCTCTTTGCAACTTCCCAGGCAGCCATTGATCCTGCGGGTCCTCCTCCAACCACTACAACATCATATTTATTCTGCAGCATGGACCTCCAATACTTCTATGGGACATATTTCAACACAGAGGTCGCAATCAATACATATAGCATGTTCAATTTCTATGGAAGATTCTCTCACTTCTATGCAGTCCACGGGGCAGACAGAAACACAGGCACCACAATAATCACATCTATTTGCTCTTATATTAATCATGTTCAACCAAAAATGTGGGATAATGGAGGTTAAACCTATGCCAATAATAATATTTACTAACATAATACGTAACTGCTAAAGGTATAAATAGCAATGGATAAACAGATAAAACGAAAAAATTTAATATAAATATGGGGTATCTGATGGCACGCAAGATATCTTTATCCATTCTGCGAATAAATGCAAATATGAAAAATGGAATGGAAACTATAGTTGCGGTAGAAGCCAGGGGGTCATTATTTTCCAGGGCAATTGTAAATGCAATAATTACAAATGTTAAAGAAATTAAGAGGGTCAGGGTTTTCCCAAATACAATTGGAAATGTTTTGTCTCCGGATGTTGAATCACCTTTCATATCAGGTAGTGTTGTGAGCAGGGATACAGAGGAAAAACAGAGGACGTAGGGCAGTATTAAATTTAGCATAGAAATATCCAAAGGTATAGTTGGTGCAGAGGGATTATTTTGTAATACAAGGCTCCACCCTTCGGTAAATAATAGCACTCCTACAATCGTATTCGCAAACCATCCTAAAAGTGGCTTCTTTTTCCAATTAAAGGGCTGCTGATTATAAACAATACCCCAAATTAAATAAATAATTCCAACAAGTATGGCTGAGAACCAATTCACTACAATTAAAATTAATAATCCAGAAATCCAAAGAATTTTCGAAATTGACTGGCTTTTCTCAATGGTGATAAAATTACCAACTAAAAATAGTTTTTGATTAATGGTATCACTTTTTTCATCAGATATTTGGTTTAAAATAAATGTTGAACTGCAAACAAAAGTAATACCAGTAAATACAAAGATGGTTGTCCATGAGAAGTTAGATATCCACAAAGGGTGGTCAAAATAATACATTTGTGCTGAAGCCATACCCATAACGACCATAACCCAAACTGAAAAAAATAATGTTGGCCTTAGTAGAAATACTACATCTAGATATGGAACCAGTTTTTTATGTACAGGATGGTTCTTTAGAAACTTTTTTATCATTTTCACCTTTATTCTTAATAGGATAATCACCTGAAAAACAAGCAGTGCAAAAATTTGTTTTCTTTTGGGATGTAGATGCAAGTGTACCGTCCAATGATAGATATCCCAGCGAATCCGCATCAATCATTTCCTGAATTTCTTTTTCACTCTTATTCCCAGCTGCCAACTCTTCAACAGTGGGAAAATCCATTCCGTAAAAGCAAGGGTGTTTTACAGGGGGAGAGCTTATGCGAACATGCACCTTTTTAGCTCCACTCTCTCGTATAAGTTTTACTAACTTTAGCAATGTAGTTCCTCTGACAATGGAATCATCAATAATAATTACTTCTTTATCCTTAAGGACCCCCTTTACGGTATTAAACTTCAGCCTTACGGAGACATCCCGTAAGCGTTGTGATGGAAATATAAATGTTCTTCCCACATAATGATTTCTGATCAATCCAATTTCATGTTTTACACCAGAATCTTGTGAATATCCAAGTGCACAGGTGTTAGATGAATCTGGAACTGAAATAACAATATCTCCTGTTTCATCAGGATTTTCCCTTGAAAGCTTTCGCCCGAATGCTCTTCTCATTTTATCTACATTCTTACCAAATATTTGCGAATCTGGGCGAGAAAAATATATATATTCAAAAATACAATGTTTAGACTCCTGAGGTTCAGTAAATTGTTGAGAATAAAATCCGTCATCATTGGCGACTATAATCTCCCCCGGTTTTACTTCTCGAATATATTCTGCACCCAATAAATCTAAGGCACAGGTTTCAGACGCAAAAACCAGGGTATCTTTAAGTTTTCCCAGGCAAAATGGACGAATTCCATGAGGATCCCTGGCAGCAATAATTTCATTAGGCGAAAGAAGAATTAATGAGTAGGCACCCTCAATTTTGTTTAGCACCTTTCCTAATTTTTCAGCTAAAGTACTTCCTTTTTCCCGAGCCAGAAGATGAATAATGATTTCAGTATCAGTTGAAGTTTGGAATAGGGCACCATCATCCTGAAGCTGTTTCCTGATTTCATCAATATTTACCAGATTCCCATTATGCGCAATGGACAAACTGTAATTTCCCATATTGAATGTGAGGGGACCAACATTTTCAGCATCAGAATTTCCGGTAGTAGAATAACGAACATGACCAATTGCTGAATCTCCAATAAGGGAATCAAATACCTCAGGGTTTGAAAACACATCCGATACGAGCCCCTGCCCCATATGACGATGTAATTTCTTGCCATCAGAAGAAACAACTCCTGCTCCTTCCTGTCCGCGATGCTGCTGAGCATATAAACCCATATAGGCTAATGTAGCAGCTTCTATATTATTTTGTATTCCGATTATTCCACACATAACTAATTTAATTTAATCTTTAATGAATCAATCTCATTATTAGACTCCAACCGTATTACCGGAAAAGTTGACAATTGGGCATCAACATAGGCATCCAACATATTCCATACGAATAACCCAAAAGCCCACCAGGCATAGGTGTTCCGAAGGCCAATTCTATTTTCTTTCTTTAATTCCAGAAAACGGCTAACAACAAAATATTCTGCTCCCATAAATCCAATTGCTTTCACATATTTACCGTTATAAACCTGCCCCATTCCCGGTAGTACTCCTAATTTCCAAGCTATTCCCGGGTCTCGAACCTTAGTAGAATCCACATATTCCGTATTCTGAGAAGTGGATATACTAAAGGCAAATAAAATTGCAATCCAATATCTCATTCTACAAATCCGACTGCTTCAATTTCTATGCAGGCATTCATTGGCAATGCAGAAACCTGAACCGCAGAACGAGCTGGTGGATTTTCAGGGAAAAATTCCATAAACACCTCATTTACTTGAGAGAATTTCGATAGATCCGTAAGAAATACCGTTAATTTAATTGCCTGTTTTAAGGAACTTCCACCGCCATTCAATACTCCATCTAAATTTGTTAATACTTGCCTAACGTCAGACTTAAAATCACTATTTATCAACTCTCCAGTGTCAGAGTTTAATGGTATTTGTCCTGATGTGAAAACCAAGTTACCAGATTTAATTCCTTGGGAATAAGTACCAATTGCTTGAGGAGCCTCTGTTGTGCGGATAACAACCTTATCCAAGAGACTCTTCCAAGCACCATAAGGGCAAACCAATCCCTGCATTCATTTCACGATTAATATTTTCACTTCCAAATTGCATAATAAATTCACCTGCAGCCGTAATTTTTGCATCAAACAGATGTCCTCCAAAAACCCTGTAATCAGTATCACTGAATGTAATATGGGTATGTGAAAAGGGTTGTCCCTCTTTCATGGTAATATTCCCAATGAGGGATGTGAGCTCATATTCACCTTTAAATAATTTTCGATGATAGGATTTATCTTCAAGGGAATAATAACCGATTTCTGGATTTTCCAATGCCCCTATTCCATTTAACCAGGCACTACCCACACCTTTAGCTTCAGCAAAGGATTCAAATGTTTTGTTAATGTTGTCACCTTTTGCCAAAGTCATAAAAACCCGTGATTTATCTAACCTATATTTCATGGTGTCCACCTCAAATTTAGTTCCCTGTTTGCTTTTGTCTCATCCAATCGTGTTACAGGAGTTGTAATTGGCGCATCACGAATAAGCTCAGGATTTACATTAATATTTTCATTTATTTCCAGCATAACTTCAACAAATCTATCCAGCGTTGCTTTTGTTTCTGATTCAGTAGGTTCAATCATCATAGCTTCCGGTACATTATTGGGAAAATATATTGTTGGTGCATGAAAACCATAATCTAATAATGCCTTGGCAATATCCAATGCTTTTACACCTTTGGCTTTTTGACTGTTTCCTGACGCAACAAACTCATGTAATGTTCCTTCTGTAAACGGAATATTATAAGCATCTTTTAGTTTATTTTTTAAATAGTTAGCATTGATAATGGCATTTCTAGTCATGGATTTCAGACCATCATCACCCAGCATTCTAATGTACACATAGGCTCGAACCAATATACCAAAATTGCCAAAAAAGGTGTGGAGCCTGCCAATGGTATCTGGAATATCACTTGTCCAACTATATTTTCCATTTTTATCTTTAATTAATTTGGGAATGGGTAAATAGGGTACCAATTTTTCAACTACAGCAATAGGTCCTGAACCGGGACCCCCTCCACCGTGAGGGGTTGAAAAGGTTTTGTGCAAATTGATATGAATAATATCAAAGCCCATTTCAGCCGGTTTACATAAGCCTACAACCGCATTCATATTTGCACCATCCATATACATGAGTGCTCCAACCTCATGGACTTCTGTACATATTTCTTCAATTTGATCTTCAAATAATCCCAGGGTATTGGGTTGCGTAAGCATCATCCCGGCAACTTCATTATCTAATTTTGATTTTAAATCTTCTAAATCCACCCGCCCTCTTTTGTCAGATTTCACTTCACGGGGTATAAATCCACCCAGGGACACTGAGGCTGGATTTGTGCCGTGAGCTGTCTCCGGAATTATTATATATTTTCGCTTTTCGCCATTCTTTTCATGATATTTCTTCATAATGAGAATGCCTGCAAATTCTCCCTGTGAGCCTGCACTGGGCTGCAAAGTAGCCTCGGACATTCCTGTAATTTTTAACAACATCTGCTCCAATTCAAACATGACATGAAGCGCTCCCTGAACATTTTCAACCGGTTGGTGGGGATGAATGTTTGCAAATCCAGGAAGAGAGGCCAGGGCATCATTTATTTTCGGATTATATTTCATTGTGCATGATCCTAAAGGATAGAAGTCTTTATCCACATGATGGTTTTTTATGGATAAATTCACATAATGCCGCACAACTTGAGGCTCAGAAACCTCTGGTAATTTTGCCGGGGATTCTCTTAACAATTCGGGGGAAATTGAATCAGCTAATGAAATTTCCGGTACATCTGATTTTGGAAGAGACACCCCCATCCTCCCCTTTACAGATTTTTCAAATATAACCCGTGAATCAGACATCAACTTTTTGCAGAATAGAATGAATTAGATTCCTACCATGATCCAATGCATCCTGCAGTAAATGCGTATCATTTCCTCCGGCAGTGGCTAAATGTGGTTTTCCGCCACCACCACCACCCATGACTCCCCCCATTTCCTTTACAATTTTGCCTGCTTGAATTTGAGTAGTTAAATCATCTGTAACGGCGCACATTACCATAGGTTTTTCTTTTTGAATAGTACCAATCAAAGCTGCACCTTTGGTTTTAAAAGCCTGCCTGAATTGATCTCCCAATTCTCTTAAATCCCCGGGATCATCTACACTTTTTACGACTAATCGAATATCTCCTAAACTTTCAGCACCACAAACCAGGTCACCAATCTCACCAATCATTGATGATTGCCTCAGTTCTTTAATTTTCCGCTCCAGATTTTTTTTATCAGCAATTAGGGATTGAATCCGTGATGAAATTTCATCTTCTGTACATTTGAGCTCTTTTCGAATTTCACCTATTACTTGTTCTTGTTTGCTCATCAATGTCTGGATAGCATCACCAGAAACTGCAACCAATCTTCTTATACCAGATGCTAAAGCTGATTCAGAAATAATTTTTATTGCGCCAATATCTCCCGTACGATTCACATGGGTACCCCCGCAGAGCTCTTTGGAAAAATTAGGGACATCCACCACTCGCACAGTATCTCCATATTTTTCTCCAAAAAGTCCAACTGCTCCATCTTTTCGAGCATCATCGAAATTTTTCACACTGGTTTCTACATCAATATTTTGCAGAATTACAGAATTGACACATTGTTCCAATTCAATTATCTGACTTTTGGAGATTTGTTCATAATGTGTCAAATCAAAGCGCAATAAATCTGCATTGACCAGGGAACCAGCCTGTTGAACATGATCTCCTAAAATTTTTCTCAATGCCTGATGAAGCAAATGTGTTGCTGTATGATTTCGTCGTATTTGCTGCCGGCGGCTATCATCAATTTTTGCATTCACATTTCGGACATCCTCAACATTGCCCTTCTGGATTCTTCCAATATGAATAAACTCGTCCCCAGATTTTTGTACATCCTCCACCCTGAAAGTAAATCCATCGGAAGTCAAAAACCCACTGTCACCAATCTGTCCGCCAGATTCGGCATAAAACGGTGTTTTATCCAGTACGATTTTATAAGAATCTCCATCCTGTATATATTTAATTAACTTGGCACTATTTTCTATTTTTTCATATCCGGTAAATTCTGTTGGAGATTCTTTTTCCAATACCGTCCAATCAGCATCTTTTGAAATATTCTTAAATTTGCCTGAAGCGCGGGCACGGTCTTTTTGTTGAAGCATGCAATCGTTGAATTTATCCACATCAATAGAAAAATCATTTTCCCGTGCCATCAATTCCGTAAGGTCTAAGGGAAATCCATAAGTATCATACAATTTGAAGGCATCATCACCTTGAATAACTCCCCCGGTAGAGAGGTTTTTCGTAATCTTACCAAACACCTCTAAACCCCTGTCCAATGTTTCGTTAAAAGAAAATTCTTCGGCTTGGATAACTTTTTCAACATGCTTCTGTTTTTCTTTTAACTCTGGAAATGCATCACCCATAACATTTGATAAAGTGTCCACCAGTTTATAAATGAAGGGGTCTTTCATTTCCAGCATCCTTCCAAATCGGGCCGCCCGTCGAAGAACCCGTCTCAGTACATAACCCCTGCCCTCATTCCCAGGCATGGAACCATCTGCCAGAGAAAAAGATAGCATACGCAAATGATCTGCAATTACTCTATGGGGAATTCCTCCTTCAAATTCCAGCGACTTTTCAGAAATTTCAACAATTTTATCTAATATAGGAATAAAGAGGTCTGTTTCATAATTAGATGATTTCCCATTTAAAATAGCAACTATCCGCTCAAAGCCTGCCCCAGTATCCACATGCTTTGCAGGTAATTCTTGCAATTCACCCTCGCTATCCCGGTTAAATTGGATAAATACTAAGTTCCAGATTTCACGGTATTCAGCCAAGGCATTTACCCCTTCCGCTGATTGATTTTCAGGATCATCCCCAGTATAATAATGAATTTCAGTACAGGGACCACAGGGACCAGTCTCACCCATTTCCCAGAAATTATCTTTATGGCCAAATTTTAATATTCTGTCTGAATGGATGTCAGTCTGTTCCTTCCACAGTTCTCCGGATTCATCATCATCCTTGAAAATGGTAACCCATAATCGAGATTTATCCAATTTCCAAACTTCAGTTAATAACTCCCATGCCCAGGATATGGCTTCCTTTTTATAATAATCTCCAAAAGACCAATTTCCCAACATTTCGAAAAAAGTATGATGGTAATCATCCACTCCTACTTCTTCAAGGTCATTATGCTTTCCGCTCACCCGAATACATTTCTGTGAATTTACTGCCCGTTTTGAGTCTGGAGTTTGCAACCCCATAAAATAGGGTTTAAACTGGTTCATTCCTGCATTTGTAAACAGCAAGGTAGGGTCTTCATGGGGGACGACAGAGGAACTGCGGACGAATTGATGCTCCTTCTTCTGAAAGAAATCTATAAACTGTTGGCGGATATCAGCAGAAGAAATTGGCAACTTAAAATATAAATTGAGTTTCGATTTGAATTGATTCCACAGGTATATAATCTCCTGGATTGTCCAAATCTGTAATATAGGTGGTACTTGCTTTATAAATGAGCATTACGCCAGAAGATACTTCAACTCCCACATTATAACCCCAAATGGTACTGGCGGTTGGGGTAAAATCAAAGGGGTTGGGAACATTGCTTTGCTGATAAAATGCTTCAGCTTTTCCAACTTTTGGAATTAGGGAGGGATTAATGGTTATAGTAGACAAAAAAGTTTGGTTGGTTTCACCCATTTTATATTCATCTTTATCCCATTTTTCACCCTGCATATTTTGAAATCCAGTTCCCAGTGTAAAAAGGTTCATTACAGACATATCTGCCTGGACATAAAAACCCTTCAGTTTGCCATAGAGATATAGCTGGCTCTCACGAGTAGCAACACCTGAGTTAATTACAGATACTCTATTCACATCATAGGCTCTATCCCAATAATTAAATACAAATCTCCGATCTCCAATCCTATATTCTGCCAATAGATTAACTGGACCTACCTTTGCTCTGGCACCAATGGGTACTAATCCCCAGCCAAGATCCACAGTTTTGCTATCATCTTCAGGATCCGCTATTTCTCCCTGAAGAAGTCCAAACTGGGAATATAGTGTGACTTTTTCATTAAGGGCATAGGCTACATCAAAAGCCATACCTGAAACAGGGTCATTTTCAGCACTCTCTGGATCATAGTTATTATAACCATCGCTATTTAAATACCAAGTATCGAATCCTGCATAAATGCCATCTGTAATTTCACCATAAATTTTACGCCAATAAAGAGAATCATCATGCTTTTCAGAATCATCAGGATAAAAATCATAATAATCAGGATAATTATCTCCATCAGAATCGGGTAGTCCTGCCAACTGGTCCAGATCAGTCACAAAAGAGACACCCAAACTTAACTTCGGAATTATTGATCGTGAGCCTCTAATTCCTAATATTCCGG
>JACNLQ010000022.1 GCA_014381415.1 Fidelibacterota bacterium | reverse complement strand
CGCTTGCAGGTGATTTTGAGATGGTGCTGGTACCTGCTGGTAGTTACACTTATGGTGAAAATGACCAAACGTACGATATAGACTATGATTTTGAAATAATGAAATATGAAGTAACCAATACCCAATATTTATTTTACCTTGAAGAAGCGTTGGCTAATGGTGATATTACTGTAAACGGTAATAGTGTGCAGGGCTATTATGAGGGTGATGGAAATACCGTCGCGGGTACACAAACATTTTATGATTTAGGAACACCCTCTTCCTATAATTATGCCCGTATTTCATATAATGGCAGCAATTTTCAAATTAACGAACCATCAGGTTTCTCAGATGGTGAATATGATCTGCACCCTGTAATTGAGGTAAGCTGGTACGGCGCTAATGCCTTTGCAGAGCATTATGGCATGCAATTGCCTACGGAGTTTGAATGGGAAAAAACAGCCCGTGGTAATACAGGAGCAGATTACCCCTGGGGTGAAAATTATGGTGCAACAATTAGTGATAATTCAAATTACTGGAATAGTGGCGACCCCTGGGATAACGGTACAAGCCCGGTAGGTTACTTTAATGGTGATAATAGTACCACAAATAGCCCCAGCCCTTATGGCGCTTATGATATGGCGGGCAATGCATGGGAATGGACGGATAGCTGGTACAACTCATCCAATCGTGTGCTTCGTGGCGGTAGCTGGAATAATGGTGCGTACAATCTGCATTCATGGGATCGGAGCCTCAATTATCCGGGCAGCGCGAACAGCTATTGCGGTTTTCGATGTTCGAGGACTCAGTAACCCTGAGATATGCTATTAAGTTGCGAATTGTACCCTTATCCTGACGAAGTCAGGATCGACGGCAAAAATTGATATTTATGAATGGCGACAGCAAAGGAATTAAGCGTAATACAAAAAATGACTGACTATATAGACTGGGTAAGCCCCTTAATTAACCGCTTTCCCAGAGATAAAAAATTTGCCATTGGTGACAGACTGCTAAATAAATTGTACTCTGTTTTAGAGTTATTGATTAAATCTAAATACAGTAATAAAATGGATAAAAGACAATTTCTACATCAGGCAAATATAGATTTGGAAATAATAAGAGTATTACAACGCTTTTTAATTAAACAAGAAATATGGAGTTTAAACAGACATAAATATGCAGCAAAAAACATTAATGAAATTGGCAAAGAAATTGGAAACTGGTATCAAATGGTAAGCAAATGAAAACATTTAAAAATTTATGGGATCAATTTATTTCTTTTGAAAACCTTTATTTGGCATCCATCAACTCCCAAAAAGGAAAACGCTGGAAAAGCTCTACGCTTCAATTTAATTCACAAATAGAAAATGAGCTATTTTTACTTCAAGAAGAATTAATTAATGACAGCTATCGCCCCGGTGAATATGCAAGTTTTGTAATAAAAGAACCTAAAGAGCGGGTAATATATGCTGCACCTTACCGGGATAGAATTGTACATCATGCCCTCATGAATATATTAGAACCGATTTGGGAGCCTTGTCTATATTTTCATAGTTATGCATGCAGAGTGAATAAGGGTACTCACAAAGCACTTGATACCTGTCAAACATTCCTTAGAAAGAATAAATATGTATTGAAATGTGATATCCAAAAGTATTTCCCCAGCATAGACCATACAATATTAAAGGATATTATTAGAAATAAAATAGCCGATAAGCAGATATTACATTTGTTAGATATAATTATTGATAGCAGTCCCGAAAAGATAGGATACAGAACACCAATTAATTATTTTTCTGGAGACAATATATTCACACCATTAGAAAAAAGGAGTGGAATCCCGATAGGCAATTTAACCAGCCAGTTTTTTGCCAATATATATCTGAATGAATTAGATAAATGGATTAAAGAAGAAATGAAAATAAAATATTACTTACGCTATATGGATGATTTCATCATTTTTCATCAATCAAAAACAGTATTACATCAATTAAGATTAGCAATTCATAAATTTTTAGATGGATTAAGACTCATATTACATAACAAAAAGCAGGAAATCTTTCCCGTAAAAAATGGCGTTCCATTTCTAGGGTTTCATATTTTTTATCAAAACCGTCGTTTATTAAAATCTAATTTAAGATTATTTAAAAAACGTATGAAAACTAAACAGCAATTATATTTAAATGGTGAGATTAACCAAGATGAAATAAAACAGTCCATCATGGCGTGGTTAGGACATAGCCGTCATGGAGATACCTTTAATTTACGAAAGATGGTTTTTCAAGATATGGTTTTTATAAAAGGTTTAAATGTATAAAATAAGGGGAAAAATCCATATAGCATCCAATCGTGTGCTTCGTGGCGGTAGCTGGAATAATAATACAAACAATCTGCATTCATGGAATCGGAACAACAATAATCCGAACAACACGAACAACAATAACGGTTTTCGATGTTCGAATACTCAAGTTGCCAGGATTTGTAAAAGGGATTTTATAGAGAAAGCATTTTTGAGTCCAGATTTTTTCCTGCTCGCAAGGGCGAAGATGCTTAATAGAAAGCCGGCGAGTAATGCTAATGAAAGCTGGTTTTCTAAATTAAAGGGAAATATAAAATGTAGTTTAACATTTGGAAAGTAATCAAGTAGAATGGCTTGCCTCAACCAAAATAAAAATGTCAGAATTGTATGGAGTTCGCTAACCGTGTTAGCATAGTAAAAAGAATATGGAGTTAATCAACCGAGTTGATTTTGCTTTAACACGGTTAAAGCATTCCAAAGAAAAGAATATGGAGTTAATCAACCGTGTTGATTTTACTTTAACACGGTTAATGCAGTCCAAAAAAAGAATATGGAAACAGAATACAAAACATATAAACATAATCCACCGCATTTATTTGTGGAAAATTCAAAGTATTTTATAACTGCATCTACCTATATGAGAAAACCATTTTTAAAATATTCAGCGGCTAAAGAAAAACTTTATTCGTCTTTATTTTTTGAATTTAGTAAGTATAATTGGAAAATTGAGGATTGGGTAATTTTAGATAATCATTATCATTTAATGGTGAATGTGGCTGATAATCCATTGATATTACCCCGTATTATCAGAGAAGCTCACCGTTTTACCGCATTATGGATTAAAAAGTATATTAATATGGAGTTCACCAACCGTGTTGATGGGGACGTAGAATTAACACGGTTAATTCACTCCACAAAGAAAATATTTTATAATTATTGGGATACTTGTATTACTTATGATAATTCGTATTTTACGCGGATTAATTATATTTGGTACAATCCTGTAAAACATGGTTATGTAGATTCCCCAGAAGAGTGGAAATTTGGTAGCTATTATTCCAGGTATAAGGAAGAAGCTGAAGAAATGAAATTGCTGACTAAAAATTATCCTTTTGAAAAGGTGAAAATAAAAGATGAATTTTAATATGAAGTATTTTGAGTTAATCAACCGTGTTGATTTTACTTTAACACGGTTAAAGTAGTCCAAAGAAAAGAATATGGAGTATGCTACCCGTGTTAGCATAGCATTAACACGGTTAAAACATTCCAAATATACTTTAAGATGAATTTTATATGAATTATGGAAAAATGGGGAGAATTTAGTATGAATGAGAAAATAGTTCAATTATCCAAATTATGGTTTCAAATACTATTTGGTCTGAATCTGCTAATGGCACAGGAACCCATAACCTTTTCCGGTGAATCTGAGCCATTTGAATTGGATGGAATAGCGCCCATCGTTGAATGGCTATCACCCCAAAATGATGAATATTTCGACAGGGGAGAAACCATTACTGTAAATTGGGATTCCTCTGATGATAGCTTTTCAGATTTTCCCATTGCAATTATCCTGTCTTCTATAGCAGGAGAACTGCTTTCAGAATGGAATGATATTGAAAATAGTGGCAATGCTGTATTAACTCTGCCGGAGATCAACTTCACCGATGCAAGTTTCAATATTACAGCCACTGATAATTATGGGAATACTGCTTCAGATAATGCTGATGGGGAAATTCATATTGGTTTTGTTGAACCCATTAGTTTTAGCGGAGAATCGGATGCTTTTGTGTTAGATGGTGTTGCGCCCAGTGTAATGATGATAAGCCCAAATGGCGGGGAAGAATATATTATTGGTGAAAATATTCAGGTAAGTTGGGTAGCGGAAGATGATTCTCCAGATGGAGATGCGACGCTTCATATTTCAACAAATGCCAGCGCTAATTTTGAAGTGATTGAATCAGGCTTATCATTTTCAGGAAGTACCAATATTACGCTCCCGGATATAATTACAGATAATGCTATTATTAAAATTCAGGCAACTGATTATTTCGGAAATTCATCTACTGATGAATCAGATAACACTTTCAATATTGGACCCATTCCAGACATCCTATTTTCAGGATTGTCTGCTCAATTTAAATTGGATAGTGTTGATCCCCTTGTAACATGGTTGTCACCCAATGGAGGTGAAATCTTAGAGGCAAATTGGAATTCTATGGTCAGTTGGTCAGCAATGGATGATAGTTTTTCAGAAACGCCAATATCAATTTCCTATTCAGCATCAGACTTAGGCATCTCCAATGAATTATTGGCAGAGAATGTAGAAAATACAAGCTCACTAAATATTATCATGCCCAATATATCTTCTGATTCGGTTTCTTTTCATATTCAAGCAATAGATGAATTTGGCAATACAAATAGTGATAATAGTGATGAAGCAAATGCTATCCATCATTTTGGTTGTACAGACACCGAAGCAGATAATTATGATGTGAATGCAGAAATTGATGATGGGATATGTGTATTCACCTACAGCTTAGAACTTCACGAAGGAGCAAATTTGGTAAGTTTTCCCATATTGCCTGCAGATGGCTCCATTGGCCTTGTAATGGGTAGCCTTGGAGTAAATATTACCGGTGTTATTGGCGAGGGAGTAGGAGCTACTCAACAATCACCTGGAGTTTGGGTTGGCAGTCTAAATAATATTAGTCGCACATCAGGTTACTGGCTATTAATGGTGGAAAGTGATATTCTCACTTTTACCGGTACACGGACATCACCAGAAATAGTATATAATTTAAATGAGGGAGCCAATTTAGTATCTTGGCCATTTACAAGCTCAAATGATATAGAACCAGCATTACCAGATGATATTGAGACGGCTATCACTGGTATTATTAGTGAGGGTACTGCATCCACTCAAATTGCCCCCGGTACCTGGGTGGGCAGTCTGGGTGCCTTTGAGTCCGGAAAAGGGTATTGGCTGAAAATAACAATGGATATAGAATTGGTATATGAAACGCCTACCTTGGGAAGAGTAGCGGTTTCTGGTCAATTTATGGATGTGAACAATGGGATGATTAATAACCCCATAGAATTATTCTATGAACAATCAGTGCAGCAAGCCTTCTATTTCATTGAATCAATAGATGGAATACAAATGGGTGATTGGATAATTGCTTCCAATGGTAATGAGCTTATTGGAGCAAGACAATGGAATGGAAAATACACCGATATACCTATAATGGGGAATGATGGAAGTAATTTAACAACAGGGTATATTAAGGAAGGCATGGTACCACAATTTAAGTTATTCCAAAAAGGTGAATATATTGACCTGTCTGGTGATATTCCTGCATGGTCAAATAATGAATTGTTTATGGCTGGCAGACTATCTGAATCAACTCCATACCCAGAATCATTCAGTTTAGAGAAAGCCTATCCTAATCCATTTAACCCAACTACAACGCTTAACATCACTATACCAGTTGATAGCGAAGTATCATTATCTATTTATAATCTGCAAGGCAGAGAGGTTTCTACCCTTATAAGTGGCAATATGGAAGCAGGTTATCATTCAGTGGTGTGGAATGCAGATAGCTACAGTAGCGGGGCATATTTCGTTAAGATGGTGGCAGGTGAGTTTGTTAATACTCAGAAATTGATGCTGGTAAAGTAAGGCATGGGGATATTGCTCTATTTTAATAATATTTATAACTATACATAATATATATTATCGGTATAAGGCTATAGTTTCCCGCATTTCTCGATAAACCAGGCCTGGTAATCATCTTCTAAAATATAAGCATCTGTAACAATAAGCTCCGGAACATCATAATTATGATGTTTTAGTATGATGTTCTTGCACTGTTGCACTTTTTCAGGTACGGTTTTAATAAGTAATAAAATCTCTTTAGTATTTTCTAATTTACCTTTCCACTGATAAAATGATTTGATATTTGAAATTATCTGTACACAGGCCGAAACATTATTTTCAACCAATATTTCAGATATTGATTCAGCTGTTTTTGTAGAATCTGTGGTGGTTTGAATTATTTTAATTTTCATAATATGGTTTTTTATTAATTCTGTGTAAATTAAGCCCAGCTATTTGAAATGAAGTATTCGCAGAAGGATTTTTTATTTTCAGAACTTTCAACTTAAAATATGGGAGTTTTAATTTGACTTATTCAAAAGCAGGCCTTTTTCGGCTTTTTGTCGGAATGAAGGAAACTTGCGATTAAGCGAGGAATTCCCACTGTAACCGATAAACAAAGGTTATCTGAAAATCGGGTCCTTTTGCGAGTACTTTGTTTACTCCTCAATTAGCTGCCTTATTTTTTCTAAAGACCTTTTATTTCCTTCAACTTCCAATCGTATTCCACTATAATCAGACTTTTTCTTTAATACTCTTGTGAGGGTATAGATTATACCCAATAGCTTGGTTTGGTTGAATGGCAGAAAAAATATATCTTTTTGAAATTCTGAAGTTATACGATCCTCTATTTCATCACTCAAAATATCTAAACCAATATTTTTAAGAGAGGATAGAAAAACAGCCTTATTAAATCGTGTTTTTAAACCTGATAATTTTTGAGGGTCAGATATTGCATCAATTTTATTTAATACCATAATGCTGGTTTTATTAGGCATATCCATTTCTTTTAATACCGCTTCAACAGTATCGATATGTTCATGTATATGGTCAGAAGAAGCATCAAATACTTTCAGTAGTAAATCTACATCTCTAATTTCTCCTAGTGTGGACCGAAATGAGGCAATAAGATCATGTGGTAAATTCCGAATAAATCCTACTGTATCACTTATTAAGACTGGTAATCCAACATCTATATTATCCAATTTTCGGGTAGTAGTGTCTAAGGTGGCAAATAATTGATCCTGTACCAATACATCTGCATCTGTTAGAGCGTTCATGAGTGTAGATTTTCCGGCATTTGTATAGCCAACCAGTGCAATTCTATATGCCTCTTCCCTACCATGATTTTGAACCTTTCTCTGCTTTTCAATGGCAGTAAGTTCTTTTTTCAATTTTGCAATTTGATTTCTAATTAAACGGCGGTCAATTTCAATTTGGGTCTCCCCTGCTCCTGCCCTCGTTCCAATTCCACCCATTTGTCTTTCCAAGTGAGTCCATTGACGAGTGAGTCTGGGCAGAAAATACTCAAGTTGCGCCAACTGAACCTGTGTCTTAGCTTCTTTGGTTTTTGCATGTTTTGTAAAAATATCTAAAATCAACCCCGTGCGATCAATAATCTTTATATTTTCGCCAGCTTCCTTTTGCAGATTTTTTAGTTGCGTTGGTGAAATATCATCATTAAAAATAATTAATTCACATTCTAGTTCCTCAGCTTGATTAATAATAGTTTGGATTTTACCTTTACCAATAAAGGTGGCAGGATCGGGCATATTTCGGTTCTGGGTAGTTATACTTATTATATCCGCTCCAGCTGTATCCGCCAGAAATTCCAACTCTTCTAATTGTTCATCAATTTGTACCCGGGAAGAACCTTTTAATACTACACCAACCAGAAATGCTTTTTCTCGTTTATCGTTGTTTTTTTGCATTTGAGATTATCATTTCAAGGATGAGTAATAAAATGGTGGCATATAAGAAAAACCTCCATAATTCAACACCGATCCTGACCTGTTTAATTGCAGAGAGGATATCATCGTTCATAGAAATCACTTCAATATTGCCAGGTATAAATTCTTTAATAGCCTCAAAATCTAAAAGTTGACTTTGTAATTCCTGACTATTTATGTTCACTGCAATTTTTTCAATTTCTACGTCATCCGTATAAAGTTTATGATAGCCGGGTGTTTTCAGAAAATCTACTTTAATTTTATTATTCTCATCATTAAGTAATATCTCTTTTGTTCCGTCAGGTGAGATATGGTATATCTTATTTGAATAATATTTTTCCAGAACCTTCTCCCAAGAGGTGCCTGTACTTTTGTAAATATCATGTTTATTGCTGGTATTAGAGTAAATCAAATAATGAGTGAATGGAAGAAATGAACCTTTAATGGGAAAGTTGGTCCAATTTAAATTCAGCGCAAATCCGAAGACATCTAAAATTCCGGAATGAACGGAATATCTATTCCAAATTGGGCTGCCATCATTTAGCTGCAACATAGTAAATTTAGGATAAAATGGCAGAGATAAGTATCCAAAGAGTTTGATATTTCGATCCTGAGTATTTTGAGATGCAAATAAATTATGCAATTCATATAATTGAACAGAATTTAGATTTAATTCCTGATAAGAACCGTCCACAAGTGATGATTTGCTTAAAAATTTGTAATCATTCGAAATATCAGACCAAATATTATTTATATATTCAAAAGTATTGCCATCAGAATATATATGAGGGAATATTACTAAATGACCACCATTATAGAGATACTCTTCAATTTTACTATCAGATATATCCCCCAATATCTCCGGATTCAAATGGAAAATAATATCCTGTTCATAAATTTTTAGCTGGGGACTATTAAAATCTATAAATTCAGAAATGATAAGAGATTCTCCATATTTATTCAAGGCATTCAGGGATTCTCTAATATAATATGATGATTCTTTTGAGTCGCTGATAATTGCTACTTTATGTCTATTAGGAATATTCAACGTAAAATAAAAACGATTGTCTTCCATTCTATTATCTCTGTCTATCTCCACTATTCCTGAATGGCTGCCTGATTTTGACAGAGCAGTTTTAAAGGTAAATATTTTGGTATTTCCGGATTTTATCGAAATTAATTGTTGACCAACTATCATTTCATTAATGATTAATTGTAATAAGCGGTTTTCAATATTCGCTACTCCACTATTTTGAACCGAAACTTCAATTTCCATTTGATTATTTGGAAGAAGAATTTCATTAACAATATGTAATTTGACGACAGATAAATTATTTTCAATTTTTGGTGCAATAAAAGAGTAGATATGAAATGAGTCTAATTGATCACTATTTTCAATTAAAGCTTTAATGGATGAATTTTGTCCGTCTGTTAATATGTACAATTCTTTTGATGTGAATTCTCCTTCACTATTCACTTTCAATATATTAAGAGAATTATTTACAGATTCACCTAAAAAAGTAGATTTAACAAGAGATTCAAATGGAGGTATATCTTCTCTCAAACCTTTAAATTTAAGCCCACCGTTTGTGTTAATGAAAATTAATTGATTTTTATCTGGAATTTGATTCAGTATTTTCCGAACAGTATGTTGAATATTTTCTCTATTACCCGACATGGAGAAGCTGTCATCCAGAATAATGGCATGCAAAGCAGATTCCCCGGAATTTTGCAAATTAAATATCCCATTAATTACGGGTCTGGAGATCATCATGATAATACAGAGAATTATAATGGTTCTGAGAATGAGTAATAATATTTGCAAAACCTGAAGTTTGCGGATAGATTCCTTTTCTAGTAACTTTAAAAATCTCAAAGTACTGAAATCTATAGTTATGAGGTTTCGCCGATTCAGCAAATGAATAATTAGTGGAATTGCGGTTAATGGAAGCAGCCAGAGAAATATTGGAGTTAAAAAGCTCAGCCTACACCCCCAATGCTTAAGATAAGTGCAGTTACAATGGGAATCAATAAATTATCATTCAATCGAGGTGTGGAAAATAATTCAACAACCGTTGCAGCTGAAACTGCTAATAAGTTTATATAAAATACTGCAGGGGATAATGAAAATACTATAATTGCTGCTGTTATGTAAAACGCTGCAGATCCTTCTAATGATTTTGAAAACAATTTTGTTTTCCCAATTTTAATACCAATAATTGCAGCAGCTGAATCGGCAATGCTTAATACAAGTAATCCAATAATTGCAGATTTTTCATTAAAAATATATATGGTGATGGCAGATCCAATAATTACCCATGAAGCTCCAGATAAAATGCTCTTCTCAATGGGCCGGGTAAATCCAGTAAATAATTTGGTATAAACATACCTTAAGAATATATTGTGACGCCGTCCATAATCTAAAATGGGTAAAATTATTGCGCATGCTATTGCCCAGGGTAAAAAGACATCTTTTCCAAAATACCATAACATAAATGGAATGCATGACGAAGCTAAATGGATGAATTTCCGATTGATTTCCTGGCGGTAATTTAATGGGTCATGCATTTATTAAATCCTGGTACCTCTGGGTAATATTATCAGATTTAAATAAAGCTGACCCCACTATAGCTATATCTATACCCGTATCATAGACTTTTGAAATTGTATCTAAATTGACACCGCCGTCCACTCCAATAGTGATATTTCTACCCTTTGTCATTTGTACAATATTTTCCATTTTCTTAAGAGTGGACTTTATGAAAGATTGTCCTCCCTTACCCGGAACAACTGACATAATTAATATATAATCAAGATAATCTAAAAGGGGTAATAGACATTTTTCATCTGTATTAGGATTTAGGGCAATGCCTGACGCAACATTATTTTCGCGGATGTATGATAATTCCTCTTTTGGATTGTTACTTGCTTCTATATGGAATATTAGGGTGTCTGAACCAGCTTTTATATACTGGTCAAATGACTTACTGGGGTTTTGGATCATCAAGTGTGTTTCTAAATGGCAATGGGTGCAGTTATTTATGGCATTTATTATCAGCGGTCCAAAAGTTATTGATGGAACGAAATTTCCATCCATTATATCCAAATGCAAGCGGTCTGCACCAGCAGATTCGACCTTTCTAATATCTTCTGCAATATGCCTGAAATCGGCTGATAGCAATGAAGGTGAAATAATTTTCATATCACTGTTCCTCTTTATCCGTACTTATCAATAGATTTATTGACGCTGGAAAAGATACTCTCATACCAGCTGTCATATTCTGTTCAATAACCGTATTTGGCACCAGATCTGGCTGAAATTCGTAGGTAATCTTCCCCACCCTAAGTCCCTTATTTATAATTGCTTTACGTGCACGATTTAAACTATAATTTACAACATCTGGAATAATGTAATAATCTGGAGGCACACCACGGCTGACACCCAATGTCATGTTTGTGGAAGATTTAACAGTTTGTCCCTTTCTTGGGAGTTGAAATGAAATAAAGCCATCAGGAACATTATTGTCATATTCATATATTATGGTATCTATTCCCAACCCAAATCTTGAAAGGGTTAATTTTGCATTTCGAAGAGTCAGATTGCTAATATCTGGAATTTCAATATCCTCATCCTTTCCAGCAATTGTTAAGTCAATTGTTCGACCTTCTTTTACTTTTGTAAATGCTCTTGGAAACATTTTTATTACGGTTCCCGGAATATGGGAGTCTGAAAATGGTATATTTATAAATTTAGTATTAAATCCAAGAGAGCGTAATTGATAGGCTGCCTTTTCTCGATATTCACCACGAACATCAGGAAGGTAGTGTTCATTGTTATATCCAACATAATTAGGTAAAATAATATAGTCTAAAATTATGATACCCAATAATGAGAAAAATGTAATTGCAATGATATATTTGAGTAGGGATCTACCCATTATTTACTAATCTTACTGCGAACCCTCCATCTATTTTATGTTCAGGGGGAAAAGTCACCATTGCCCCTTTATCATCCACATATTCCGCTGGAATAAAATCCTTAGCTGACTCTATAGAATAATCTGGGTGTGATTTCAAGAAAGCATCCACGACCATGTAGTTTTCTTCCGGTTCAACAGAACAGGTGCTGTAAATAATTACACCACCGGGATTAATATAGTTTGATGCCGCCCATAAAATTTTCCTTTGAAGCAAATGCATTTCTAAAATATCGTCAATGGATCGCCTCCATCTAATATCAGCCCGCTTTGCCATAACTCCCGTTCCAGAACAGGGTACGTCTAATAACATTTTATCTGTCATAGGTACTTGATCCTCGGTAATATCCACCGAATCTGACTGAGTGTTTGTTCTGTTAAATCTATCCAATGTATTCTCCAGACGGTTTATACGCGCCTCATTTGTATGTAATGACAAAATAGAGCCGGTGTT
>JACNLQ010000024.1 GCA_014381415.1 Fidelibacterota bacterium | reverse complement strand
CGGCGCAGGGACTCGAACCCCGGACACCCGGATTATGATTCCGGTGCTCTAACCAACTGAGCTACGCCGCCAGCCTAGTAATCTAAAAACCGTTTAATTAATAGAAAATAAATTTATCCTGAATTTTCTATTTCATCAAACTCAATTTCCTCAGTTTAATGATTCAATTGAATTCAAATTCCCTGCTATAAATTCAGGATTTAATAAATCTTCTTTATTATATTTCAAAGGTTTATTTGTTCCATACTTAATTATTTCGCCACCCGCTGCCTTAATAACTGCATGAGATGCCCCTGTATCCCATTCCATAGTAGGTCCTAATCGCGGATAAAAATGTACCCTTCCATCTGCAACGGAACATATTTTCAGGGAACTTCCCATTGGATGTAAGTCATTGCTTTTAAATTGAGAAAGAAATTTATCCATTTTAGGACTTGGGTGTGAACGACTTGTTGCTATTTGAACAGGACTATTTAATTGAGTTCTAACATTAATTTTATTATATGTTTTTCCAGCAATTGATTTATAGGCGCCCTTTTCTACATTTCCCCAATACAGTTCGTCTAATGCAGGAGCATATACCACCCCGAAAATTGGCAGATTGTTTTGCATGTATGCAATGTTTACTGTAAACTCATCATTTTTTTTTATATATTCTTTTGTTCCATCCAGCGGATCAACCAACCAAAAAGATTCCCACTTAGATCTTTCTTCATAAGGGATATCTCGCCCCTCCTCCGATAAGATGGGAATATCTGGTGTAATTTTTAATAACCCATCAATAATAATTTCATTTGCTCTGGTATCGGCTTCAGTAACTGGAGACTTGTCATTCTTAATCTGGATATCAAAATCAGTTTTATAAACCTCCATAATAACCAAGCCGGCTTGCTTTGCAATTTTTATCACGCTTTGTATTATTTCATTTGTAATATGGGATTTTGCTATCAAGTTAAATACCCTTCATTCTCTAAATAAACCAATACTTGCTGCACTGCCTCTTCCTGAGAAATACTTGTAGTATCGATACTCAATTCAGGATTGATTGGTTTTTCATAGGGATCATCAATTCCGGTAAATCCTTTTATTATTCCTTGACGGGCTTTGGCGTACAAACCTTTAACATCCCTTTTTTCACAAGTATCCAGTGGAGTTGATACATGAACTTCTATATACCCGCCCACCTTTGAAATAAGTTCTCTATTATTTTTACGGATTGCTTCATAAGGAGCAATTGGAGCACAAATTGCTATACCCCCATTTTTTGTTATTTCACTAGCTACAAATCCAATACGGGTGATATTTAAGTTTCGATGTTCCATAGAAAAGCCTAATTCACTTGATAAATTAATACGTACAATATCACCATCCAAAAGGGTAACCCTTCTCCGACCATGTTCAAGAAATTTCACTAAAAGAGCATTTGCGATAGTTGACTTACCCGATCCAGACAATCCAGTAAAAAACACAGTAAATCCCCTTCTGTCTTTAGGAGGATGGGAATGTCGAAGTTCTTCAACAACTTCCGAATATGAAAACCATTCTGGAATCTCTAAATCATGATCCAATCTTCTTCTAAGTTCTGTCCCAGACACATTTAATTTTGTTAATTCTTCCGGAACTTCATCAATTGGCATATATTCTGCACGCTCTTCAACATATACCATCAATTTAAAAGGTACCATTTTGACACCAATTTCATCTGCATATTTATTAACCATGCCTTGGGCATCATAAGGTCCATAAAATGGATTTCCCTCACTATCATTTCCAGGTCCCGCATGATCTCGTCCCACAATAAGATGGGTACACCCATAATTCTTTCTGATAAGGGCATGCCACAGAGCTTCACGTGGCCCCCCCATCCGCATTGCAAGAGGAAGCAAACTCATTATTGCAATATCCTCAGGGAATTTTTCCATAATTGTTTTATAACATCTTACCCTGGTATAATGGTCAACATCACCTGGTTTTGTCATGCCTACCACCGGGTGAATGAGGAGATTTCCTCCAATTTCTCGTGCAGCTCTTACTGTGATTTCCTTATGAGCACGATGCATGGGGTTTCGCGTCTGGAAAGCTACAATAGTTGTCCACCCCATTTTTTTGAATTGTGCTCTTAATTCTGCCGGGGTATTTCTTTGTAGTTTATAATCATAATGACGAGGAAGTTCTAATCCTTCTATCTTTCCACCCAAATAAACTGCACCCGATTGATTCAAAAGGTAATCCACGGCAGGATGTCCTGAATCCTGGGTTCCATAAACAAGTTCTGCTTCTTGTTTTCTGTCTGGTGTCCATTTATCGGAAACGGTCAATATTGCAATTGCAACACCTTCGTGATCACGGAGAACAAGTTTATCTCCAACTGAAATGTTTTTACTTAATTCTTCTTTTACATCCAAAGTTATTGGAATTGGCCAAATATTTCCATTAGATAAATGCAAATCATTTACAACTGAATTATAATCTGCTTCTGTTAAAAAACCTGTGAGGGGTGAAAAACTGCCATTTATCAGCATTTCTATATCGCAGAGCTGTCTATCATTTAGCGTTAAACTATCTAAATGTAAAGAATCTTGAATAAGTTGATTTAGCTTATCTCCATCGATGAGTAAATCACATAAAGTACCCCCATGGGGTTCAATTAACTGTGTCATACCGCCTTTGTTTAATTTGTATTTAGTTTTAATTAATTTAAATTCTATTTTCCAAAAGTTGGTAAACCAATCTTACACCAACACCTGTAGCGCCAACTTTAGGCTGGTATGATGGTTCTTTAGGACCCCATGCTGTTCCAGCAATATCCATATGTACCCATGGTGTATCATCAACAAATTCTTTCAAAAAAGCTCCAGCTGTGATAGTCCCAGCCAATCTACCTTCTCCAATATTCTTGATATCTGCATATTTTCCTTTTATTTCTCTGGTATATTCTTCCCAAAGGGGCAACTCCCATACTTTTTCTGAACTAATTTCACTGGCTTTTTTAACTTCTTTTATTAGGGTATCATTATTCCCCAGCAAACCACTAGCTCTATTGCCTAAAGCGACCAGAACAGCCCCCGTTAATGTTGCAAAATCAAGTATCGCTGTTGGCTCGTAATTTTTATTCACATAGGAAAGTACATCTGCTAAAACTAAACGACCCTCAGCATCAGTATTAAGAACCTCTATGGTCTTTCCATTATAGGCGGTTACAATATCACCTGGCCTCTGAGCATTACTTCCTGGCATATTTTCAGTAGAACCAATTGCAAAGACAATATTGATTCTGGGTTTCAACTCAGAGACAGCCTGCAGGACACCCATAACTGTGGCGCTTCCACACATATCAAATTTCATTTCATCCATATTTGGGGATGGTTTTAAGGATATTCCACCGGAATCAAATGTCAACCCCTTACCAACCAATGCAATGGGCTTTTGCGCTTTACGACCGCCATTATATTCCACAATTATCATTTTAGCAGGCTCCGTTGCCCCCATTGCAACCCCATGAAATGCACCCATACCCATTTTTTTAAATTCTTTTCCATCAAATATTTGACAATTCATTTTAGGAGAATTATCAGTAATATTTTGAGCTTCCTTTGCCAGGTAGGTGGGTGTCAATATATTTGCTGGATGATTTCCTAAATCCCGGGCAAATGCAACTGATGCACCAATAACAGCACCTTTATCTAAAATTTTTGCATCAACCGCTCCGTACATAGTAATGGAGTTGGCTTTAACAGAATCATCTTTTTTTGTCTTATAGTCATTAAACTCATAAGATCCTAAAACAAGGCCTTCTGCAAATGCTTGAGCAAAATTATTTTTCTTTAATCCGAATGAGTCTCCATCTACACTAAAACCTGAATTCTTTGCATTAGTTGAGTATCGCGTAATATTTGACGCCACACTTCTTGCCCGATCAGAAGTATATTTTTTTTGAGTACCTAATCCAATTAGTACAATTTTTTTATTGACTTCATTTCCAAATATATGGAGTTGCTCGTTTTTTTCCCCTGTAAATCCATCCAAACTCATGGCAGCGGAAAGACGATTGCCTAAAGCATCATCAAGAGTTCGCTGCTGTGGATTTAACTTTTTATCTTGAAAAATACCCAAGAATAATAGGGTATTTTCTGAATCAGTGTAGGCTTTTTTAGTTTTGTTAATATGGGTAAGATTTACCATTTGTTCTCCAAATTGATTTTAGTATATAAAAATTGGTTTAAATTAAAGGGAGGAAATTTATCCTTATTATTTAATTTCATACAAGGCATATAGCAGGAGTTAAAAATGAATTTTTCAGGAATGTTAAAAGAAGGGGCGCTAAAAGATAAAGTAATTCTCATTACAGGTGGTGGAACTGGATTGGGAAAATCCATGGGGAAATATTTTATGGAGTTAGGGGCTAATTTAATTATCACCAGTAGAAGACAGGAGGTTTTAGATGAAACTGCTGCCGAATTCAATGAATTTCAGGGAGAAGTATTAGCCATTTCTGGCGATGTGAGAGATCATAAAGATGTAAAACGAGTAATTGAGTCATCATTGGATAAATATGGCAAAATTGATTGTCTCCTAAATAATGCTGCTGGAAATTTTATCAGTCCAACAGAACGCCTTACACCAAAAGCCTTTGATGTAATAATTGATATTGTATTAAGAGGTACCTATAATTATTCTTTATTACTTGGCAAGCATTGGATAGATAATAAACATCCTGGTGTCATGTTGAATATTGTAACGACCTATGCGTGGACGGGGTCATCTTTCGTAGCCCCATCTGCAGCTGCAAAGGGTGGTGTTTTAGCGCTCACTCGATCACTTGCCTCCGAATGGGTCAAGTATGGAATAAGATGTAACGCCATTGCACCGGGACCATTCCCTACAAAAGGTGCTTGGGACAGATTGTTTCCCAAACCCATTTCTACATTTTTCAATTTTGAGAAATCGCTTCCCATGAAACGCTATGGTAATCATCAGGAGTTAGCCAATTTAGCAGCCTATATGCTATCTGATTATGCAGGATATATGAATGGAGAAGTTGTCACTCTAGATGGAGGGGAGTGGATTAATAATGCTGGAGAATTTAATAAATTAGAAAAAATACCACGAAAGGCATGGGCAGTTATTGAACGTGTGGTACGAGGTAAAAAGAAGTGACTAATCTGTTAATTATATATTGATTCTACAATTTTTTAGATAAGCAACTAAAACCTAAAACCTTGAATCCAAATCTTCAATTCACCCCTCTTCATACAACGCATAACTTGATGGTGTTTCCCACAGCTTTACCGATTGCAACCTAAGTCCTGTTTGGAATATATCTTTAAATTTATCTTTTAATTCGTTGAAAATATAAGCTGCTACATTTTCTGCTGTAGGGGTAAAAGGAACAATTACCGGTTTATGTCCTTGTGAGTTTTTGAAAAACTCCAGCAGTTCTTCATCCTTATCCCAAACCATAAAAGCATGGTCTAATTCTTCCTGAATAAATTTCATGGCTACTTTCTTAATATCAGCAAAATCAATAACCATACCCTCTTCAGACGCCCCCTTTTCTTCAATCAATTCTCCTTCAACACAAATTTCTGCTTTATATCTATGACCATGCAATCCTTTACATACAGAACGATGATTTAGTACTCTGTGCCCCATATCCCATTGAATAACTTTGCCAATTTTCATTTTGATGCTTTTCTCCAATCCTAAAATTCATTGTAAATTTACATAGTTCATTAACTTCAATACGAATATAAAGGAAGCAAAATGCAGAAATTATACAATCTATTTTTATTTATTTTTACAATTTCATTTCTTCCTGGGCAGGATGCTTGGGGTGGAGTGTCCATAGCTACCCCTGATAATTTGGATGCTATTACCAATAATCCTGCCGGGCTTGGTATTTCTCGAGGATCACAATCTGGAACCTATATTCCTTTGGGTTCTGAATTTACAATCCACTCTTCAAATAGAATAGATGGCTTTGGCTATGATTTAAAATACGAATTTATTGATGGTAAATTTCCAAATGCGTTTAATCCCTCAGATGGAAATATCGGAATAGGATTTTCAATTTTTCGCAATGCATTTGCTGGTATTAAATGGAATAAACACAGCTTTCTTGATTTTGGATTTCTTTACCGTCCTTTTAATTTTGCATCTATAGGACTTGTTTCCCAGTTTAATGATGATTTAACCCAATATAATCATTCTATACTCGGTATTGCATTACGCCCTCTTCCCTTTTTAAATCATAAACTCACTCTTGGCGTTGATGTTAATTTTACAAATGAAAATACCTCAGACTACTCCCCCCACATTTCCTTACAACCATCTAATGGAGTAACTATCAGCGCTCGCTCTAATTCAGATTTTAATGAATTTCAGATTAATTTAGGATTTAATTTCGGAAAAGAATCTGTGTACTCACCCACTACCTATAATGATGCAAATGAATTGAATGGTGGAATCGGTTTTTATACTTCAAGTCAAAAGCAACTTAGTATTTTAAATAAGAAAGCAAAGGATACTCAAAAATTCATTCGGATGAAACTCAGCGGGTTATTTATTGAAGAAAATCCCATTACTCCTCCATTTAACTTTGACTTTAATATATCCCCTTTTTCACAAAAACCAGAACCGGGGATTCAGCTACGTACTTGGATTGAAGAAATTGATAATTATACGAATGACCCGGATATTGATGGATTTATTATAGAAATTGGAAATGTAAGAGCCGGATTTGCTAAACGGGGTGAAATTTATTCTGCACTAAGCCGTTTTAAAGAAGCGGGAAAAGCAATTATTGTTTATGCAAATAAAGGAATATCCAATATAGATTATTATCTCGTTTCCATGGCGGATGAAATATATTTAAATGAATATACCGGAATTGATTTAAAAGGACTGAGGATTGAAATTGCATTTTTAAGGGGCTTATTAGACACTTTATTAATCGTACCTGAAGTGTTTCGGGTAGAATTTGATGGAAAATCATACAAAACTGCTGCAGATCAATTTTTAAACAAAAAGATGTCTTCTGAAATGGAGGAAAACTATGGTGATCTGTTGGATGATTTTTATAGTATTTTTGTAGATGGAATTTCTAAAGGACGCAGTTGGGATTCAAAACATACCAAAGAAATAATCGACAACGGTCCTTATTTTAAACCCCAAGATGCTATTTCCTCAGGTCTTGCCGATAGCATAATGTATCCAGATCAATTTGATGATTATGTAAAATCATTAAATGATGAAAAAGTTGAAATTATAAAATGGAACGATATTGATAGATCTGATGATTATGTTCATGAATGGGCGCCTGAAAAGAAAGAAAAGATTGCTATCATTTATGCTGTTGGAGGAATTATATCTGGCAAGAGTAATCCGGGTCCTGCAGGGTCTTCTCAAATGGGTGATGAGACCATATCTAAGGCAATAAAGTCTGCCCGAGAAAATGATGATATTAAAGCAATCGTACTTAGGATCGATAGTGGTGGCGGTTCTGCCCTAGCCTCTGACCAAATGTGGAGAGAAGTCTTAAAAACTACTGAAGAAGATAGCAGTAATGTAAAACCATTTATTGCATCTATGTCTGATGTGGCTGCGTCCGGTGGGTATTATATTGCCTGCCAAGCTGATACTATTGTGGCTCATGATGCCACCGTTACTGGCTCTATTGGGGTTATTGGAATTCGATTGAATTTTAGTAAATTGATGAATAAATGGGGACTTTCCAGTGATATTATTAAAAAAGGTGAATTTTCTGACTTTGGAACAGGAAGCCGATTAATATCAACCGAGGAGAGAAAGAAAATCCAAGGCAGCATAAATGATGTGTACAGCAAATTTAAAGATCGGGTAAGAACAGGTCGAGATAATTTCCCTGATAATGGCAATTTAGACGATGTAGCTATGGGGCGAGTCTTCACTGGAAAAAGAGCCCATAATGGAATTTCAATACCCTTAGTTGATGTCACAGGCGGGCTGGAAACAGCAATTAATTTGGCGAAAACTGCTGCGGGATTAGATGGACAGGAAATTGATATTGTAGAATATCCCCAACAAGAAGACAAATTTATGGAAATGGCAGCCAAATTTGGTACAACCCATTATTCTAATTTATTACCAGAAAAACTGGCTCAGGAATTGGAAATACTGAATGTAATTCCAATACTACTTGATAATGAAATACTGATGATGCTTCCCCATTCATTTTCAGTAAAATAGAATCAATTGTGAGGTGACCTTAATCACTTAATTAATTAAGGATAAATTCTTATATTTCCTTTATGAATTTTAAAGCAATATTATTTATTTTGGCTCTAAGCCCTTTGTTTGGACAGGATAGATCGCTCATATTCAGCACAGGAGCTCCAAGTGGAACTGATGGGTTTCTGATTCAACATGATGGTTCTACTGGTCAATCAGTTAGCGATCGGTTTTATATCGAATCGAACATGGTATTAGAGGCATTAAAAATCTATGTATCAAATGTTACCGAACCCGCCAATGCAATAGTAATTCTTCACACTGATAATAATAATTCACCAGGAGAAGAAATATATTCATGGGAGGTGGATGTTGCAGAGGAAACCCATGGCAATAATTATTTTCTAATTATAACCACCGATCTCTGCATTTATCTGGATGAAAATAATTTTTACTGGCTCACCCTTCATGCCAATGATTCAGAGTCTCAGATCACCTGGTATTACTCCAATAATGCAACTTTCCCTTACTCCACCAGTAATGACCTCGGTTCAAATTGGGGAGAAACAAGCACTGGACAATCTGGTGCTATTTCCATTTGGGCAGAATATATTTATGAACCAGATCCCAGTGAGCTAATTGGTGACATTAATCTTGACGGAACTGTAAATATACTGGATATTGTCATGTTGGCAAATGCTGCATTATCTGGCGACGATCTTCTTGGTGGTGACATTAATGGAGATGGCTCAATAAATATTCTTGATATTGTTGGATTGGTAAACATCATTTTAAATGGCGCAGCAGCAGAACAGCTTTCAGATTGGCTTTATGAAGATATAAATGAAAATTCAGATTTTTTTGGTCAAATGATTGGACCCGAAGTATTTAATGGAAATGTTTCCCTCTACTATTTTGGAAAAGCCGGTTGAAGTATGTGCCGACACCGGTTCGGTGTCTTAAATGATTTATACCTTGAACTGCAATCAGAAGGTTTTACAGAAGTAAATATTACCGGCATCAATGGATTTCAATACCTTGATAATGACTATCATTGTATGGTTTGTGATGATCCTGATGGATGCTCAAACTGTGATGACATTAGAATATTGCCTTGGGTACAAGATATCGACGATGATGATGGAGATGGAATCTGGGATGATGAAGATGGAGACGGTTATCCTGATGAATCCTATGGTGATGTGTGGGAAGATTGGGATATAACATTAAGAGATCTAATCTTTTTAGACAGAGAGGGTAATTACATCACCAGGTTAAATCTTACATCATTTAATCCTGATCCCACTGCACTTGGTGAATGTACGGGAAATTATGATACCATTAAGGATTTAATAATAAGCCTGTATTAAAAAAAGCTTTCCACTTTATTAAATAAATACTTGTTCTACCTAATTTATACCACTTAAAATAAGTAGGAATTATTCCTACTTATTTTGAGATATAGCCAACAAAGAGATTTAATCTTACAATCTATTCGCGCAGTAGATACGCACCCAAATGCGCAAGATATCCTAACAATGGTACAAAGTAACTTTCCAACTATAAGTATGGGTACAATCTATAGAAACCTCTCTCAACTTGTAAATAATAAATTGATTTTAGAACTTACTTTTAATGGAGTATCTCATTATGATGGTAATATTTATGATCATCAACATTTTTATTGTACCCAATGTAAATCAATCATTGATTGCAACATTACATCTTCTAATATATTGAAGAAATTTTTAAAATCAACAAAACATGATGCGCAAAATTGCCAGATATTATTTTCGGGAACGTGTCATGATTGTAAATCAAAACCAAAAAAGGAGATAGCATGTTAGTAACCAATCAAGCTCCGGATTTCACAGCAGAAGCTGTAATGCCGGATAATAGCTTTAAAAATATAACTCTGTCAGACTACAGAGGGAAAAAAGTTGTTTTATTCTTTTACCCTTTAGATTTCACCTATGTCTGACCGACTGAACTTATCGCTTTTGATCATCGTTTAGGTGATTTCGAAAAGCGGAATGTCCAGGTTCTGGGCTGTTCAGTTGACTCGCAATTCAGCCATCTAAGATGGAAAGAAATGGAAATTAATCAAGGTGGGATTGGAAAAATAAATTATCCTCTAATTGCCGATTTAGATAAATCAATATCAAGAGCCTATGACGTTCTTCTTGGTTCTCAAACTGCCACAGTTTTAATGGATGATCATGAAATTGAAACTTCTGTAGGTGGAAAAGTTGCTATTCGTGGCTCTTTCCTCATTGATGAAGAAGGAGTGATTCGTCATGCTGTTTTAAATGATTTACCTCTTGGTCGCAACATCGATGAAATGCTACGAATGGTAGATGCACTAGCTTATCATACTGAGCATGGTGATGTTTGTCCTGCTGGTTGGAAGTCTGGCGATACTGCCATGGGTGCTTCTGATGATGGAATGAGAAAATATCTGGCTGAAGAAGCCACTAATCTTTAACAAGGAGACACAATGGAACTAATTCATCCAATTTTTAAATGGCTGCATATCATTGCCGGGATTACCTGGATTGGTCTGCTTTACTTCTTTAACTTCATCAATGGTCATGTAGCTGGAACTATGGATGGCGATACCAAAAAGAAGGTGGTCCCCGAACTTATGCCCAGGACACTTTACTGGTTCCGCTGGGGCGCTGCCTGGACATGGGTAACAGGTATTATCTTGCTGTATGTCATTTTTTGGAAAGGTAGTTTAGGGATGGGTATGAGTGGAGAAGATGGAAGCATGATGGCAGATTCTGGTGGAATTATTAACAAATGGACTCATATAACTATAACACTTGTCTTTTTGGCAGTATTTATTTATGATTTCATTTACAGTAAATTTTCTGCAGTAAATGTACGAATATTAACCATAGTTTCCTTTTCACTTATCGGTATAATGGTTTACACAATGGGACACTGTGGTGATTTTGGGTATAGAGCATATAATATTCATATTGGTGCTATGTTTGGAACCATCATGGCTTTCAATGTATGGTTTAGGATCTGGCCAGCCCAAAAAAAGATCATTACTGCCATTAAGAATGGAGAAGCTCCTGATGGGAAATTGGCTACTCTGGCAGGATTGCGATCAAAGCATAATACCTACCTATCGGTACCATTAATTTGGACGATGATTAATGAGCATACTGTAACATTTAGTAATATATTCGGATTACACTCTGGAGTTGAGCTAATGATCATCATTGCATTAGGTTGGCATATTGTTTTTCAGCTGTACAAAAAATCAGCTAAAATAGAAGGATTTTAATCCAGTTTTACAAAAAAATAAAAAAGGGGCATGAATTGCCCCTTTTTTATTTAATCTATTTCTTGTAGAATGAATTAATCCCATAATAATTTTCGCACTCTGCTAAACGCCTACGGTAAATAGCCAAAGGTCTTTTACAGTAAAATATGGAGGATTAGCTCTAATTGGTAAGACAGCGGTCTTGAAAACCGCCGGCCTTGCGGCCTTGGGGGTTCGAGTCCCTCATCCTCCGCATCTCTACCCCGCTTAGCAGCAGGGTACAATGTGCAAACTCATTTCATGTATGACATGTACATTGAAACTTTATGAATAATTTGGAGAGTTGGCAGAGCGGTAATGCAGCGGATTGCTAATCCGTCAACCTTTAATTTGGTTGCACAAGTTCAAATCTTGTACTCTCCGCTTGACAAACATCAAACCTCTTCTTAATTGAAGGGGTTTTTTGTTACCCGTAAGTAACTCCCCCACTACTCCAATCATAATCATAGATGTGCAGGTTTATCCTAAAAGTGCATAACCAAATTGCATAACCACATAAGAAACTTCCACCAATTAAATGAAAAATAACGTAAATCCATATAGCAAAACCCCATTCAAGGGGGTGGGGTCTGTATATATAGGCGAGTAATATTTTGCCCCAATTTTCAAACATTCAACGAAAACTTAACCCCATAGGGGAACTTTAACGGGGGTAGGTTCAATAACAAAAGGCTTACACTCATTGTAATTATATATTTTAGAAATAATTATGTGATGCACACATTTGGAGATAATAGATAAAGTATGGTAAATTAGTTCAAATTTTATTAGGAGGAGTTTAAGTGAAGAATATATTATTTATTACAATATTACTGGGTGTTGGCTATGGTCAGAAGGCAATTACTAAGTCAATTGATGATGTATTACGAGGAAGAGAAGATTGCGAAGATGGATGGGTCATAGACTGCGCTGATGATGATTGCTGTCCAGTAAGCTGGATTGGTGATAGCTTTGAAGACTGTGAAGATCAGGATTATGGCTGTGACCTTACATGTTATGAT
>JACNLQ010000025.1 GCA_014381415.1 Fidelibacterota bacterium | reverse complement strand
TGAATATTGCCTGGGCATTGATACTTGTCTGACTGCCACTCTGAGATACTGATTCTAAAACCAGACGAATATCGATTGCCATTTCCAAATCATTGGCATCGGCAGAAAATTGAGTGTTCAATAAATATTCCTCAATATCTTCAGCTAAAGTTGTAAATAATTGTCGCTCCCCTTCGCTCAATCGGCGTAAATCCAACTCCGCATTTATTTCTATAAACTGAGACCAACTGAATGAAGTAATTAATAGAATAAAAGTGGCGCTATAATGCAAATATTTGTTTTGAATCATAATCAGTAATTTAAGAATGCTTTTCATTTTATCTCTAATTTGTTTCTAAAATATTTTAATTTAAACACCCGAATGGTGAATTTTCTCCCCAAAATTTATTTGTTGAAAAATAAACTATTTATTCATTGAATTGTCTTCCGCGATTTTTTTGTATAAAAACCATTAAACAGTTAAAAATAATTGGGAACAAGCTGTATTATTACACTTTGGAGTTATTATAGCGAGGGGAGTATATTAATCCCTTGTAATAACTAATGTAAATGGAGGATAAATCAATGAAACTAACAAAATTGACTTTACTAAGCAGCTGTTTTCTATTATTAGCTTCTCTTTTAATTGCTGAGGATAAATTAATTGAAAAAGACAAATTTTTGCGTATAAACCCAAATATTACCAATGAAGCCCTTCGTGCTGAATTAGAAAAATTGGTGTTAGAATTTGAAACTGAAAGAAAGCAAGTTCATAACTATTATACCAAGGAAATTGATGCATTAAAAGAGAAAAGACGCTTAGAAATAACATCTATTAAAAATGAGTTTGGTGAAAAACGGGAAGCACTTTATATAAAATATGGCGAAGGCAGAAAAAAACCAAAACCTGCCAATAATCCAAATAAAATAAAACGAGGAAAAGGTAAAAAGCAGCTTCGAAAATCGAAGTAACCTCATGATTTAGCACCAATTGAAAAGGATGATATCGTATGATATCATCCTTTTTTTAGTCCATTAATAAACCGAGAAATCTCCTCAAAATACATCTGGGGATTTACCCCTAAAATATTATTGTGGTTGGCATTGGAAATTGGCAGTAGTTTCTTATTTTCAGACGGACATAAACTCAATAATTCCTCTCCCTGACTGAAGGGAATAATATGATCTTGCTCTGCATGTATTACCAATAACGGTCCCTTATATTTTTTGATTTTTTCATCATTTTGAAATCCATCTTCTTTTTTAAATCCTGCCTGTCCAGCTGTCATTCCAATCAGGTCAAATAGGGGTTTTTCTTCAGCAAATCCACTTTCTATTATGAGTCCTGCGAAATCATTTGGATACCGTTTGGCAAGTTCTAATACCGACACCGAGCCTAATGACCTCCCCATCAAAATTATTGATCCCGAATAATTTTTTTCTTTAAGATATTTTTGAACAGAATCCAAAATTATATGTGAATCTTTCATAGTGTTTTCAGCAGTGGGTGTACCATTGGAAAAACCATATCCACGAAAGTCTGCAATGATAAAATTAAACCCTTTTTGATTATATACTGTAGCAATGTCATCATATTCAGGGCTAATTTCTCCATTTCCATGAAAAAATAATACGCTAGGGGCAGAAGTATTTTTCAAGTGAAACCTGACACCTACCTTGATACCTTCATCAACCTCAACCAGATGATCATTAACCTCCTTTTGCTGGGAAGCCGAGCGGGGATGAAAAAGAAATGAGTTTAAAAGATTTATATCCATAGTTTGGCAGTTTATTAATGTGGTTATTGATAAAATAAAAATGAATTTCAAGAGTGCTAATTTAAATCATATGGTGGGATTCTTTGCCAATATTCCAAAAAGCCAACATTCTATTTTTTTGATAGTTTATTTGTAGGTGAAAATATACGGATATCCCTAATTTTTCCATGATGGATATCCTTCGGCAAATTCAACTTCTCCGTGAAGAAATCAACCAACACAATATCAACTATTATGTTAAGGATAGTCCTATTGTTTCTGATGCAGAATATGACCAGCTTTTACAACAATTGGATGATTTAGAGAAGGGAAATCCAAAACTCATCACCCCCGATTCACCCACCCAGCGTGTAGGTGCAACCCCTCTTTCAGAATTTCAGCAATTGACCCACCGCCTTCCAATGTTATCTTTAGCAAATGCAATGAATTCAGATGAATTAACCGAATTTGATACCCAAGTGAAGAAGGGATTAGGTATCGAGTCTGATATTGAATACGCTGCAGAACCCAAGTTAGATGGACTTGCAGTTGAGCTGGTTTATAAGAAGGGGGAATTTATTCACGGCTCAACTCGGGGAGATGGCACTACTGGTGAAGACATTACCCAAAATTTGAAAACTATTCGTGCAATACCATTATCTTTATTGGAAAATGCTTCTATCCCTGAAATTCTGGAAGTCCGTGGTGAGGTGTTTATTACTCATTCTGATTTCAAAAAAATGAATGACAAAAGGTTGGAAAATGGAGAACAAGCATTTGCAAATCCACGAAATTGTGCTGCAGGTAGTTTACGTCAGTTGGATCCTTCCATAACAGCTAGACGACCTCTACGGATTTTCTGTTACGCTCCCGGTTTAATAGAGGGTAACACTTTTTCCAGCCAAAAAGAGCTATTAGAAACTTTCCCTAAATATGGTCTTCCGGTAAATCCCAAAATTGAATTTGGGAAAGGGGTGGAATTTTTAATGGGGTATTATGAGAAAGCGGAAAAATTTAGAAATGAATTGGAATATGATATTGACGGAGTGGTTTTCAAGGTCAATTCATTTGCCCATCAGGATGAATTGGGTGTTCGCAGTCGCTCACCTCGCTGGGCAATAGCTGGAAAATTAAAATCCCAGCAAGTTACTACTAAAATTTTGAATATAGAGGCAAGCCTGGGTCGAACAGGAGCTGTTACTCCCGTTGCTAAATTGGAACCCGTAAATGTTGGGGGTGTCACTGTTTCCAATGCTACCCTCCATAATCAGGATGAAATTGACCGTAAGGATATCCGTATTGGGGATACCGTGCTTATTCAACGAGCTGGGGATGTGATTCCGGAAGTGGTGAAAGTTATTTTGGAAAAGCGCCCCGGAAATACTACAATCTATGTAATTCCAGATAAATGTCCAGTCTGTGCCCATGAAGTGTTTCGCCCGGAAGGGGAGGTGGTGGCTCGCTGTCAGAATATGGAATGCCCAGCCCAAGTCAAGGGACGGATTGAGCATTTTGTGGCCAAAGGCTGCATGGATATTGATGGATTCGGCACTAAATTGGTGGATCAATTGGTAGAAAAGGGATTGGTGAAAAATGTAGCGGATATTTATTCCCTCAATTTGGAGCAGTTATCTGAACTAGAGCGCATGGGAGAGAAATCTGCTCAAAATATTGTGGAAGCAATTACTGATTCAAAAAAATCTTCAATGGCAAGATTTATCCATGCCTTGGGAATTCGTAATGTGGGTGAACATGCATCAAAAGTACTGGAAAAATCATTCAGCGGGAACCTTGGAAATCTAATGGATGCTGGGATAGAAGCGTTAACAAGTATTCATGAAATCGGTGGTATAATGGCAGAATCCATTGTGAACTTTTTCCGAGACGATTCCAATCTAAAGGTTATCAAAGCATGTCTGGATGAGGGTATTCAATTTGAAGCTGTGGAACAAATTCAGGAGTCTGAATTTACAGGAAAGACTTTTGTTTTCACAGGAAGTTTGGAAAAATTTAGCAGGAAGGATGCCCAATCCATGGTGGAAAAATTAGGAGCTCGTGCCAGCGGATCTGTGAGCAGTAAAACCGATTATTTGGTAACCGGTACCGGGGCAGGTTCCAAATTAAAGAAAGCAGAGGAGTTGAATATCCCAATATACTCTGAAGATGATTTTTTAGAATTGATTGGCAAATAAAAATGGAAAACAACAATAGCTCATTTTTCGATAAATCCATTTTCAAGGAATGGTATTTCAAGAAAGGACTCATTCTCATTGATATATTCCTTATTATTGGTCTCGTTCAATACTTTATATTTGACGGCTCTTTTAATGAAATGATTTTATGGATAAAAGGATTTTTCCAATATTATTTTTAAACTTGATAACAACAACCACCCACGAAAGACACAAAATTATAAAGGATTATAATCCAGCTAATTAGAACAATTTGCAAATGGAATTTAGAATTTTAATAGATATTCCTTTTGTGTTCATTCGTGTAATTCGTGGTTAAATAAATATGAAAGAAGTAATAATTAGTAAGTACGGTGCACCCAGTGTTTTACAGGTGCGGGAAAAACGCGATCCCAATCCACGGGAAGGGGAGGTATTGGTTCGCAATCATTTCACCGGTGTGAACTTTTCGGAAATCATGGCACGTATGCGCCTGTATCCTGGTGCACCAAAACCACCAACAACTTTAGGCTCTGAGGCATGTGGTATTATTGAATCTGTGGGAAAAAATGTAACCCGCCACAAACCTGGCGATAAAGTAATGCTATTCTGTAAATACAATAGTTATTCAACCCATATCTGCACCGATGAACAATTGGTGATGCCTTTGCCCGAGAAATTCAATCTGGAAGAGGGAGCGGCATTCCCTCTTGTTTATGTAACAGCCTATATGATGATGTTTGATTTAGGTAATTTTCGGGAAGGTGAAACCATTCTCATTCATGGTGCTGGGGGTGGTGTAGGTACGGCTGCTATTCAACTGGCCCAAGCAGTGGGAGGAAATATTATTGGAACTGCCTCAAAATGGAAACATGAACGTTTAGGAGATATGGGTGTGGCACATTGCATTGATTATAATTCAGAAGATGTGTATAAAAAGGTAATGGAATTTTCCGGAAATCGTGGTGTAGATTTAATTATTGATCCTGTGGGAGGTAAAAATTGGATAATCAGTTATAAATGCCTCAGTAAAATGGGAAAACTTATCATTTATGGAGACCAAAATTTTGTAAAGGGGAAATCATTTAGTTTTATTACAACAATGAAAGAAGTCTTCTCCATGCCAAAATATAGACCAATGGATCTTATGAGCAAAAATAAGAGCATAATGGGCTATCATCTGGGCAGACTTGCTGGATCTGAAGATAAAATTCAAAGGGCAGTATTGGCATTATCCCAACTTGTTCAGGAAGGCAAACTCTCACCAGTGATTGACAAAATTTTTCCTTTTACAGAAGCACACAAAGCTCATGAGTATATCCAAAACCGAAAAAATTTTGGGAAAGTTTTGTTAGATTTTAGGGATCAATAAACTCTTCTTTATTAGTAATTTATTTTTTTCTTGTATCCATTAGACGAGATGGTTTATATTTTTCTTCGTGAAAAAAGAATATTCAAACCAAGTGGTGATGAAAACCGACAGCAAAAGAAATTATTGTTGTTGTCACGGAGGAGGTATATTGCCAGCTTAAGGTTTGAATAGTCTAAATATGAAAAACCCCTTTTGCTGATAAAGTAAAAGGGGTTTTTTTATAAATTTATTGTAATTTTAATATAGTATTATGGAAACAGAATCAATTACTAACGCAGGTTTGTTGGATCTTATTGGAAACACACCTCTACTGGATGTAAGCTTTCTTACGCCTAATTCAAACCTATCCCTTTTTGCCAAAGCGGAATGGATGAACCCTGGGGGCTCTTTGAAAGACAGGCCTGTTAAGCGGATGCTTACCCAAGCCATAGAATCCGGCGAACTTACAAAGGACAAAATTATTATTGATTCCTCCAGCGGTAATGCTGGAATAGCCTACTCTATGATTGGCAATGCCTTAGGATATAAGGTTGAAATTGTTATCCCGGGAAACGCAAGCCTAGAGAGAAAACAACGTATGAAAGCCCATGGTACTACCATTATTGAAACAGATCCTATTGAGGGGTATGATGAAGCTCTACGGCATGTACATAAACTTATTGATGCGGACCCCGGTAAATATTTTCTATGCGATCAATATGCCAACGATAATAATTGGCTTTCTCATTACCATGGTACCGCTGAGGAGATTCTTAGTCAGATGGATGGAGAATTTGAATATTTTGTAGGGGGTGTTGGAACTGGTGGTGCTATTACCGGTATAGGGAGGAAACTAAAAGAAGTCTATCCCAATATTAAAATTCATGGCGTCCGACCGGAAATCTGGCCGGGAATAGAAGGCTTAAAGCCTTTGGGGTCCCCTGAGGATATTGTACCCAAAATTTTTGATGAGTCTGTAGTGGATGAATGGATTTATGTTACTGCTGACGAAGCCAAATTCTGGTGCAATAAAGTGGCTAAAAATGGTATTTTTGTGGGACAGTCCTCCGGTTCCTATTTAGCCGCCTGTTCCAAACTTATGGAAAATATTGAATCTGGAAGAATTGTAACCCTTTTTAATGATTTCGGCGACCGCTATTTCAGCGCCGGACTATGGAGTTAATATGTCAGCAATAAATTTAACGCAAGAAATAATAGATCAATTTTCAGCCCATGGAGAAGAAGAGTTCCCCCATGAGTGTTGCGGATTTATATTAGGCAACTTCAAAGGAGATGAATCCTTTAGCCTGGAATACCTTCCTGCGGCCAATACCAAAGAAGAAAACCGTGAACGGCGTTTCCTCATTGACCCTTTGGCATATCAGAAGGCGGAAGATGAAGCCGATGCGCGGGATTTATCCGTTATCAGCATTGTACATTCCCACCCGGATCACCCGGACAAGCCGTCTGATTTTGATAGGGATCATGCATGGCCTGGATTCAGCTACATAATCATATCCGTACAAAGCGGAAAGACAGTGAGTTACCGCTCATGGCAATTAAATGAAGACAGAAAATTTTTTATTGAAGAAAACATTAAAATAATTAAGGAGGAAAATACAGATGCCAAGTGAATTACGAATTCCTTCTCCACTGAGGAGATTTACCGATGGCCAATCTAAACTGGAAGTTGCGGGTAATTCTGTTGGTGAGGTTTTAAATGAACTTTTCCAAGCCTATCCGGAAATAAAAAAACATTTAATCGAAGAAGATGGAAGCCTACGGAATTTTGTCAATATTTTCATTGATGGTGAAGATATACGGCAAAAAGGTGGAATGGATGCAGAGGTTAAGGATGGCGCTGATGTGCGTATAATTCCATCCATCGCCGGTGGTGCGCCAAAATTATCTTCAGAAGAATTTATTCGTTATAGCCGCCACCTTTCACTACCGGAAGTAGGAATTGAAGGGCAGAAAAAAATCAAGGCTGCCAAAGTTTTGGTTGTGGGTGCTGGTGGATTGGGTAGCCCTGTTTCTCTCTATTTGGCCGCAGCAGGAGTAGGCACCATTGGAATGGTGGACTTTGATGTAGTGGATATTTCTAATCTTCAGAGGCAAATACTTTTTGGTGTTGATCAAGAAGGTAAGTCCAAATTGGAAGCAGCCAAAGAACGGCTGGAAAATCTGAATCCCCATTCCAATTATATTTTACACGAAGTGGCACTCTCTTCAGAAAATGCTCTTGAAATTATTAAGGATTATGATATGGTGGTAGATGGCACTGATAACTTCCCTACCCGCTACCTTGTGAATGATGCATGTGTACTTTTGGACAAACCTAACGTTTATGGCAGTATCTACCGTTTTGACGGACAAGTATCGGTATTCAATTATGAGGATGGACCCTGTTACAGATGTTTGTACCCCACACCACCACCACCTGGATTGGTACCCTCCTGTGCTGAAGGCGGAGTGTTGGGGGTTCTGCCAGGAATCATCGGAACACTCCAGGCCAACGAAGCCCTAAAAATTATTTTGGGAATTGGTGATCTCATGGTTGAAAGGTTTTTGCTTTTCGATGCCCTTGGTATGGAATTCAATGAACTAAAAATTAAGAAAAATGATGACTGTGTAGTTTGCGGAAACAATCCAACTATAACCGAGCTCATAGATTATAAACAATTCTGTGGCATTGAATCCGTTACTGAAAAAGTTGTCTACAGCGAAATGGATGTAAATGATTTAGAGAAAGTACTTGAAAATGGGGCTGCCCCCACTATCATTGATGTCCGGGAAGATTTTGAGTTGGAAATATCCAAAATGGATGTTGCTGTTCACATTCCTATGAATGAACTACCCAAAAGATTGGAAGAACTCAACGCCGATGAAGATTATGTCATCATGTGCCGTACCGGTGTCCGGTCTGCCCAAATTTGTGAATTTCTTACTAACCAAAATTTTAAATCCGTTGCCAACCTCACTGGCGGAATAAATGAATGGGCCAAACGGGTGGATGATTCCCTGACTGCGTATTAACGTATTCACCCTTTTAAAGGTTGCTCCTTTTAAATCGATTCCGCATGTCCATGACATGTACAAATTAAATGTTGTCCCCCCCCCCCCAATCCAAAAAAATTACCTAAAATGAATAAATCATTACTACTGATTTCAATACTGATTATCGGAATAATTATTATATATATTTCATTTAATAGGTACTCTACAATCCAGGATGAGAAATGTTATAATAAATGTGCTGATATTCATTTATTAGGCGAGGCCACTCATTGGGACTACAATGATTTTGTCATAGATAGTGGCGATACTATCTGGGTGGATGAAGAATGCTATAATGATTGGTGCATCTGTATTGATGAATGCAATCCCGGTTTATGCTGTGAATTTCTCAAATAATTCGATAGCTAATCCAGTACAATTTTAAGTTTATTAATATTAAAATATGTGTAATTTTATCTGAGTTTGTATTGGCAGATTCTAATGCAGATAATTACCGAACCGTGTGGTTTGATATACCAGTTTCTGGTTTAGGAAGGGTGAGAAATATATTAAACCCACCCATAAAATTGGTAAGCACGGTTTTAGATCCATTATTTTAGACAGCGGAGGTATGCGCATTGAACTCAATTTTAATACGGATACCTAAACTTATTTATTTAAATATTATTTAATAAAAGGGATAAAAAAATGAACATACCCCATGATATCAGCCAATACAATCACCATTTTAAAGATTATACCGAACTTCGGGTGCAGGAAAATCGTGTTGCCCGGATTTCACTTACCAACGGAGATGTAACTGGAAATGTCTCCAGTGCTCAGAGTGGTATATCTGCACGGGTTTTTAAAGATGGAAACTGGGGCTTTTCTTCAGCGCCTGAATTTAATGATGATAGTGTTGGACGGGTAGTAAAATCATCTACGGAGAATGTCCAATTTATGAATTTAAAAGATACCAGTCGTTGTGGATTGATTTTACCTGATACATTAGGTGAGTACAAAATGGATTTCTCCACAAAAAAAATTCGTGAAAACCAGAAATACTGGGTGGACTTTGCCCGTGAGGTTGATGGCTATATCGAAAAGAAATTTCCAGAGCTTCTTTCCCGAAATGTGGTAATTGCAGGTACCGATATGGAAAAATCACTTTCTACATCCGATGGTTCTAAATCTTATTCCATGACTCCCCGAAGTTTTTTGGTTGTTACAGTTGCAATCGAAAAAGATGGAAGTCCGGTTAACCTGTATGAATTATTTGGTGGGTTGGGACAAATGGAAGATAATTTGTTAAAACCCTCTGATTTTTTTCCTAAATTGGATGAATTAGTTAATCGTCTCAAACAAAAAGCTGACGGGATATTCCCAAAAGCCGGTTTACAAAATGTCATATTGGATGCCGACCTCGCTGGTATTTTGGCACATGAAGCCATTGGTCACACCACTGAAGCCGACCTGGTACTGGGAGGTTCAGTTGCAGGTGATATGATGGGGCAAGAAGTTGTTAGTCCATTAATTACTCTTGTGGATTATGCCAACACATTTAATGATAAAACCTGCCCCGTGCCGGTATATGTTGATGATGAGGGTACGCCTTCAAAAGATACGGTGATTATAAAAGATGGGGTACTGAAAAGTTTTATGCATAATAAAGAAAGCGCTCAGCATTTCGAAACCCATCCGGATGGAAATGCCCGTGCCTATGCCTTTTCAGATGAACCACTAATCCGTATGCGAAACACCGCTTTTGTACCGGGAACAAGTTCTTTAGAAGATATGATATCCTCTATTGATGATGGATATTATCTCACTAAGAGTAGCAATGGTCAGGCAGATTCTACCAGTGAATTCATGTTTGGAATAGCTATGGGTTATGAAATTAAAAATGGTAAAATTGGCAGAGCTATTAAAGAAACTACTATTTCTGGTATTGCCTTTGACGTATTGAAAACTGTGGACATGATATCGGACGAAATGTCCTGGTCTGCAGGTGGGATGTGTGGAAAAAAACAATGGATTCCCGTTGGCATGGGTGGTCCTGCCATAAAATGTAAAGTTAATATTGGAGGCAGATAAATGAACCAATCAGACATTGCAAATTATTGTATTGAAAAACTCAAACAAGCCGGTTCTGATAAATCTCAATGTGCTGTTTCTTTTTCTGAAAAAAAAGAGTTGAATGTGGAAACCGGAGAGATGTCACTTTTTCGAACTACCTTTGATACCAATATTGGACTTTCTGTTATAGTTGATCAGAAGAGTGGAAGTGTAGCCATCAATAAAACGGATACGGAATCTATAGATGACGCTGTGAATAAAGTGATGGACATGGCAAAATCATCACAACCTGATGATGCCAATGATATTTCACCAGCACAACCTCAACAGTCTTTCTCAAAAGGGGATGAAAAACCTGACATGGATAAAATGTATCAACGTCTGGATGAATTTATGGACTATGTGAAAACCACCCACCCCACAATTAATATGGAAGCAGCCGTTGTAGATTTTTCACAATCAACATCCGTTTTCAAAAATTCAAATGGTGTTGAATTCACCACGCGTGAAGGAATGTATGGGTTTTCAAATATGTTTACAGCAAAAGATGGGAAAGATACATCCTCCTTTAATGGAATGGGCATTTCTACTTTAAACTTGGACACACCATTTATTGAATCAGGATCTGCAAAACGATTGTTGAAACAGTCCACTGAACAAGTGCGGACTAAACCCGTACCTGAAAAATTTACCGGAGAAATTGTAATAACTCCAGATTGCCTGGGTGATTTTCTTGGTTTTATTACCGGAGATATCAGTGATGGGAAAATTATTTCTAAAACTTCCATTTATAAAGAGAAGCTGAATCAGCAGATAACAGACCCCAAATTCACTCTGCATGCGCGGCCTGTTTCTGATGAAATAACCGATGGATATTTTATTACTGATGATGGTTATACTGCGGAAAATAGTACTATAATTGATAAGGGTATTCTGAAAACCCATCTCTTAAGTTTATACGGCGCCAATAAAACCGGTGGACAAAGAGCCGTAAACAGCGGCGGTGCCTTTGTAGTTGATGCCGGAGAAAAACCAAAAGATGAAATTATCAGGAATGTCAAAAAAGGAATTCTTCTGGAACGATTTTCCGGTGGAAGGCCTTCTGCTGATGGTGAATTTTCCGGTGTGGCAAAGAATAGCTACTATATTGAAAATGGTAAAATCCAATACCCTATCAGTGAAAGCATGATTTCAGGTAATATCCAGGAAATGTTTAATAATATTGGTGCAATCTCCAGTGACAGGATTGATTTTGGTTCCTGCATTTTTCCGTGGATTTCTTTTAAGGGTGTGACGGTATCGTAAGGAAAATCTTTAATCTAACAATCGTACCACCATTCCTGACCGCAGTTTCGGCTCAAACCAGGTGGATTTGGGTGGCATCACCTGCCCCGAATCTGCAACTGAGAGAAGTTGTTCGATCGAAACGGGTGGTAAAGCGAACGCAACGGCACAATCAGTTTGACAACGTCTTTCCAGCTCTTCCATTCCCCTGATTCCCCCAATAAAATCAATACGACTATTTGTCCGGGGGTCATCTATATCTAAAATTGGAGTGAGGAGATGATTCTGCAAAATGGAAGCTTCCAATCCTTCAACGGGATCATCTGATTTGATATGATCTTTTGCCTCTAATTGGTACCATTTTGTATTTAAGTACATAAAGGAAGTGCTGCCGGCACTTGGGGATCGGGGATCGGGGATCGGTGTCACTAAAAATTTAGAATTTACCGATTCCAAAAACTGATTTTCAGTTAATTCGTTTAAGTCTTTAACAACACGATTATAGTCCAAGATTTGCATTTCATCATGTGGGAAAATGACAGACAAAAAATAGTTATAGGGTTCTTCTCCGGTATGATTTGAATTGGCATTTTCTCGGATTTTTTGTACACGGGAAGCAGAGGCTGCACGGTGATGCCCATCAGCAATATATAAGGCTGGAATTGCCTGAAAATAGTCTATAAACCGTTCAATTTGGATTTTGTTTTCAACTTTCCACAGAGTATGAGAAGTAGCATCATCAGCAGTAAATGAAATATCTGGATGAGAATTTAGAATTTCTAAGGTAGCATTTTTCAGCTTTCCATCATTTCGATAGGTAAGAAATACCGGTCCTGAATTGGCATTGGTCAAATCAATATGCCGCGTGCGGTCATCTTCTTTTTCCGGACGGGTAAATTCATGTTTTTTAATGATGTCCTTATTATACTCCGCAATGGAAACAGCTGCCATAATACCTGTTTGAGTATGGTCACCCATTGTAATCTGGTAC
>JACNLQ010000085.1 GCA_014381415.1 Fidelibacterota bacterium | reverse complement strand
ACAATTTCATCTGGATAATGCCATGAATATTCCATTATCACAATTGTTGGACGATGAATGGATAGATGTTTTGGACCAGGGTATAATGATGAATATTTTTTATTCCAATGGAACCACCCTTTCTCATGAAGCCTGGATGATTACTCGGCAGTTGGGTTATGAAAATAATTATGTTTTACAAGGCGGGTTAAATTATTGGACAGAAACCATTTTAAATCCAACAGCTCCATCTCCATTTAGTGCTGATGATGAGATTGCTAAATATGAGTTTCGTAAAGGAGCAAGCCAGTATTTTGGTGGTGCTGTTAAGTCCTCATCTGCTCAGCCAAAATCAAAAACATCAAAACCAAAAATTAAACGGAAGAAGAAGAAGAAAGCACCAGATGGTGGTTGTTAGTAAACATAATTAATTTGATGTTTGAAGAATATAGAAATAAAATTCAATTTCCAAGATTAATTCGAGAGAAAAAAACTGTAGATGCAATGCTTATTATTTACTGTTCTAACTTTCATTTACCTACCTATCTACTTTGTAATGATTGTCAAGCAATTTCAGATTATGCTGAACAACGATTGATACATTGCCCATTTTCGTATGGGAAACCTACATGCGTGAATTGTGTTGTATATTGCTATAATCAAAATATGAAAGAAAAAATTAAGAAAGTAATGCGATTTTCAGGCCCAAGGATGTTGTTTCGTCATCCAATCCTGACGTTATTTCACTATATTGATGGAATGCGAAAAGGAAATAAACAATATTCCCGTGCTGTGAAATTACAGAAATCTTCATAATATTAAAAATAAATTAAAAGGAAGTAATGAATTATAAAATTAACAGAATTTTACTCTTACCACTTATCTCACTTTTATTTTCTTCTACAGATTTTCTTCAACCATATATTTTGGCTGGAGAAACCGGTAAAGATGTACAAACTACTCTGTCCATGATTAAACGATCTTTTTTCATGAATGATCAAATTCAAATAATTGGTGAATATAGTGCATCTGGTGCAGGGGAAAATTACATTTTAGTATTAAGTAACTCCGATTTAGACATAGCCAGTCTGAAAGGAAAATATTCCTCAGTTTATGCTTCCGTTATTCGCTTGGCTGTATTTAACAAAGAAAACCAAACCTATGTTGCTTACCAAAACCCAGAATATTGGGGGAATTTATATTTTCAATCAGAGTATTTAATGGTCGAAAAACATTTCTTATCTTTTGAATCAAAGTTAAGGAAATCACTCCCTCAAATGAGGGGTACCTTTTATCGTCAATTTGGGAGCAATCAGAAATTTACATCCGATAAATTGCACCACTATCATTATATGTTTGGCATGGAATATTTAGAAGATAGTGTTCTATTAGGTGAATTTGACTCCTATGAAGATGCAGTTAATACAATTGACAAAAATCTTCAGTTATCTTCAAGTTGCATCAAAGTTTTTGAAAAGCAAATCCATGGTAAAAATATTAAATTATATGGTATTGGACTTTCTGGAGAAAAAGGAGAACCGCACTTCATGCCTATCATTGATATTAATTCTCCTAGTCATTTAGCATGGCTTCCCTATGAAGTACTTGTAGTAGAAAATAAAGTTCAGATGCTACATGGAAGGTTTAGAATTGCTGCGAGTTTTCCAGATTTGACTATGATGACTTTTGGTAAAATTATGTCTACACCATCAGATATTGAGAGTCAACTTAAAAGATTAATACAATAAGAATTTCCCCAAAATGACAAAATATAATTTCTTTTAATTAAATCGTATTGAATAAAAATGGTTTATTAAATATTTTAATTTGAATTGTACATTCAGAAGGTAGGAGAAAAAATATTAGTAATTCTTATATAAAATATTACTACTACTAATTTGGTAGAGTAAAAGTTTAACTGCTAAATTACATTAAGACAATTAGGTCTTATTATCTAAAAGAAACAGGATATTTTTTAATTATTTAATTAACTAGAAAAATATTATCTCAAAACCGAAAAACCTTAGCTCTTTGATGGGTATGGTTTAAGGTCGGTACGGTTTCAATGGAAACGCTGAAATCAGCTCCCGAATCCCGTCAAATCGGGCTGAATTGGAATGAGAATGGAAGAAAACGCACACATATTAACCCCTCCTGCTCTAGGTGAAAAAAAATATTCGCCGAAAACAGCCATAATTGACCAGCATGGTAGAACTTTTACCTATATGCGAATTGCAATAAACGAAGCCTGTAATCTCCGTTGCATGTATTGTATGCCGGAAGACGGTATAGCTTTTAATAGCAAACGCAATTTAATGACAACGGATGAAATATTAACTATAATTACTGAAGCTGGAGAATTAGGTGTAAATAAAGTTCGATTTACAGGCGGAGAACCGCTTCTTCATCCACGCATTGGGCACTTGATAAAAACCACATCTAAAACCCCCGGAATTGATTCAGTTCATATTACAACAAATGCAATTTTACTCAAAGATAAAGTACAGGAATTAATACAAGGGGGATTGGATAGTGTAAACATAAGTCTCGATACATTAGATAAGGAAAAATATTTTCTAATGACACGAAGAGATTCATTTAGACAGGCAATGGAAGGACTGGATAGCGCTTTAACCGCAGGGTTTTCATCTGTAAAAATAAATGCAGTGGTTTTGCGGGGATTCAATGATGATGAATTAATAGATTTTGCGAAGCTAACCAAATACAATGCTATCACAGTACGTTTTATTGAGCTGATGCCGTTTGATGCTCACCAAATTTGGAAGACGGGGAAATTCATGAGCGCGGATCATATAAAGCAGGTCATACTAAACGAATTCCCGAAGATGACACAGGCAGAAGGCACGCGAACAGAGCATGATATTTATCAAATTCCCGGGTTCCTGGGGAAGGTTGCGATCATCCCTGCCTTTTCGCGAAATCTCTGCGGGGACTGTAACAGAATCCGTATCACAGCAGATGGGAAAATTCGCAACTGCCTATTTGCGAATGAAGAAAGCAATGTTTTAGAGAAGATTCGAAATGGGTATTGTCATGGAGATGTGAAAAATATGCTGATTGAAACCATGCAAAAAAAACCAATAGACGGTTGGTCTGCAGGTGAAAATGGTGGTAATTCTCGGAATTCCATGGCACAGATCGGAGGATGAGCGGTGAAATGTAAGATTGATAAAAATGATAAAAATCTTGAGGAGAATATGCTATGACTAATTTCACACATTTAGACAAACAGGGAAATGTCCAAATGGTAGATGTAATAGACAAAGTTGCAACGGCTCGAATGGCAAAAGCCGAAGGGAAAATCACCTTACTTTCCGAAACGGTTACAATAATAAATAATGACCAAATTCCGAAAGGGAATGTGCTCACCACCGCTAAAATAGCCGGGATCCAGGCTGCTAAAAAAACAGCCGAAATGATACCATTATGCCACCAGCTAAATTTGTCATTTGTGGATATTGAATTTGTGGTAAAAAGTAACGAAATATTGATACGCTCCACCGTTAAAACCCAAGAAGCAACCGGGGTTGAGATGGAGGCGTTATCCGCGGTATCAAATGCCGCATTAACCATTTATGATATGTGCAAAGCAATTGATAAAACAATGACGATTAGCAACATTAAACTGGTAAAAAAAGTCGGAGGAAAATCAGATCATGTGGTAACCTATCGCCCTAAAGTGGGTATTGTTACAATGAGCGATAGTGTATCTGCGGGTACAAGCGAAAATAAATCCAGCCCAATATTGACAGAGGGGTTTAAGAAAGTCGGGTGCGCGGTTGACCATGAGATTGTTTTTCCGGATGGTTCTGATGAACTTGTCCCCACCATTAATAAATGGATTGAAGAAGGTGTAGAGTTAATCATCACTACAGGCGGTACCGGACTTGGACCAAGAGACCTCACAATAAAAGCGGTAGAAAAGATATTTGATTCAAGCCTGCCTGGAATTGAACAAGCCCTTCATGCTTATGGGCGGGGAAAGGTAAAAACAGCGATATTATCCCGTTTGACAGCAGGGGTGGTAAATGGAACGATAGTAATTTGCCTCCCCGGGAGTACCGGAGCGGTGAAGGATGCCCTGCAGGTTCTCATCCCCACAATATTCCATTCATTTCACATGATGAAAGGAGAGAAACACTGATGGAAATTGGAATGAGAAACGAATGACGGATTTTATTCTACCCATCTTGTTTTTTATTGTGGCCTTGATTTACTCATCTGTCGGCTTAGGGGGTGGCTCAGCTTATACGGCAATTCTTGCAATTTTAGGCATACATTATTTGATAATCCCCACAACTTCACTCACCCTGAATTTAGTGGTGACTTCGATGGGTATGGTTAATTTTTGGCGGAATGGTCATGGAAGATTGGGATTAATTCTTCCCTTTATGATTACTTCCATACCGATGGCATATTTTGCAGGCACCTTAGAACTATCTGAACATATATTTCACATCTTACTTTTATTCACTCTCGCATTAGTAGCAATACGGATGTATTTTTTAGGGGAGTTTAAATTCACCTTTGAATTATCCGGAATACCAAAATGGAGTGTAATTTTTAGTTTAGGTGCGGTGTTAGGGTTTGTGGCTGGCGCGGTTGGTATTGGCGGAGGTATTTATTTGGTACCTCTCATCATCATGTTTGGATTGGGAACTGAAAAAGAAGCAGCTGGCTCGGGTCCCTTATTTATCTGGGGAAATTCTTTGGCTGGTTTGATTGCGCGAACTCAATCCGGTACATTTGACTTGCAGTTTATTTTTCCACTAGCCATAGCTGTTTCAGTTGGTGGATTTACTGGATCGTATTTTGGCTCATTTAAATTTAATGCACAGACCATTCAAAAAATAATGGGTGTAGTAATCATAATTGCCATCATGTTTTTATTTAGGAAAATTGTATGATATCTGTAGAAAATGCACAATCGATTATTCAAGAGCATATTCTAAAAACTGAAGAGGAAATGGTCACTCTAAGCAATGCTGGTGGACGGATTTTAGCGACGGATATATTTGCAAATTTTCCCATGTTAAGTTTCGATAATTCAGCAATGGATGGTTTTGCGGTGAGATCAATTGACACTATTGGTGCAAAAGAATCATCACCCGTTACATTAAAAGTTGCAGGTATTAGTTCAGCAGGAAATCCCACTGATTTAACCCTAAATCAAGGAGAATGTGCCCAGTGTATGACTGGTGCTGAAATTCCAAAAGGTGCGGACGCAATAGTGATTGTTGAAAACTCAGGTGGATTTACAGATTTAGGTTCAGTGCAGATATTTAAGGAAGCAAAACATGGAGATCATATTCGAAAACTGGGAGAGGAAATACCCACAGGAACAAAACTGATTTCAAAAGGAACCCAAATTGCACCCGGTGAAGTAGGCACACTTGCAACATTTGGGTATGGTGAATTATCTGTTGCAAAAAAACCAATGATAGCGATATTTGGAACAGGGGATGAATTAATTAATCCCGGAGAGACTCTAAAACAAGGGCAGATTTATAACTCCAATTTACCTGTACTTGCCGAGCTGGGTATTCGCGCAGGTGGCGAGGTGGTAATGCAGGAGGTCATTAAGGATGATAAGGATTCGCTGAACCTATTTTTGTCGAAAGCAATGTGCGAATGCGATATTGTGATTTCTTCCGGTGGGATATCCATGGGGAAATACGATTACGTTCGTAATGTATTCAGAGATTTGGGTGTAATGGAAGAATTTTGGAAAGTGGCACAAAAACCTGGAAAGCCACTCTTTTTCGGTACTACCCCATCTACACTCATATTTGGTTTACCTGGAAACCCAGTATCATCCTATATCTGTTTTGTTGAGTACATAATCCCAATCATTCAAGAGATACTTGGGCTGAAGAAACCACGAAAACTCACAGCAGTGTTAACAGAGGATTTTCCATCTGACAAGAAAAAGCAGAGGTTCCTATTTGGAAAGGCATGGATAAATACGGATGGAAAGCTTGTCTGTGCTCCTACATCCAAAACCGGCTCACATATGTTAACCTCAAGTTTAGATGCGGATTGCATTATCGAAGCGCAACCATCGGAGAAAAATGTAAAAGCAGGAGAAACCATTACAATTCAACCCTTAAATTGGAGGTCAATAAAATGATAACCATACACACTCGTAATTTCTCATTGGTGAGAGATGCTTTAGATACATCCAAAATGGATATCCAATTGGATAATAGAGAAACCGTCGGTGGTCTTCTTCAAAAAGTACGCGTGATGAACCGTCAGAAATTAAACGGTTTACCCATTCGTGTTGCAGTGAATAAAACCTATGTGGAAGAGAGTTTTGTTCTGAAGGATCAGGATGAAGTGGCATTGATTCCACCTGTATCCGGAGGCTAAAATGATTACAACCCGAATAACAACGGATTATCTGCAGATTCCGAAATCTGATGATTCGCATGGGGATGACGGTGCTGAACTTCAGTTCTACGGCAGGGTGAGGGATATGGAAAATGGTCAGCCCATCGTTGCTCTGGATTATGAATATTATGAGGGAATGGCTGAAAAAGAGCTCCAGAAACTGGGGGAAGAGGCAATGAGAAGCTTTGCCATCAGTCAGCTGGATTGTATTCATCGGGTTGGAAATGTCCCGGTTGGAGAAGCTTCGCTAAAGGTTGTCATATGGTCAAAGCACCGGGTGGAAGCTCTGAATGCTATGGCATGGTTTATTTCACAAATGAAGAAAGATGTGCCTATCTGGAAAAATGCCGTTTTGAAAGATGGCAGCCGGATTCCATCAATGTGAAGTCAATGTTAATTGAAGGTCAATTGAATGCGTATATTTTAACGGGCGGATCAAGTCGGCGATTCGGCTCCGATAAGGCCGCCTGTATGATTAATGGAACTACCTTTCTGGATACAATATTTAACAAACTTCAAGGTGGTTTTACTCATATATATTCTGTGGGGAAAAAACCATATTCAGATAAAATAGAGTTTATCCCGGATTTTTCAGATTACCAGGCAGCCATGGTGGGGATCATTACTGCACTCAGGCATACATCTTCTCCATGGAATTATATTATCAGTGTGGACACACCCTATATTACTTCAGATGTGGTAGATGCACTGCAAAAAGAAGCTGTTTACATTGAAGATGTAATTATTATTCCTTCTGTAAATGGAAAAATATTTCCCTTGTCCGGTTTCTATCATCAAAATAGCCTTAATCATTTTGAAAAGGCGTTTTCAGTTGAAAATTATACATTAATGGATGTAATTTCATCGCTGAATCCTGTAATTGTGGATCTTTCACATTATAGTTTGCAGCTTACAAATGTGAATACCCAGGAACAGCTGAATAAAATATAATAATAACAGACATAATTAAAAGGAGAAATCATGAGCCTAGGACCTTGGGAAATAGTACTTATCATACTGGTGATCATTCTCATTTTTGGCGGGAAAAAAATTCCGGAACTTGCCCGTGGTTTGGGAAAGGGTTTAAATGAATTTAAAAAAGCCAAAAAAGAAATAGTAGATGAGGTAAATACGGTTACGGATGATATGAAGGAATAAGTGGATAATACAGACGAACAATACCATGGGTACTTAAATAATTTTCAGTTATAATAGAATAAACCTTACATTTATGTCGTGAGAAGTTTGGCAATTATCATATTATCTTCATTTTTACTAATTACAGGGCTTGTTTGGTTGCAAAGCCCGGACTGTTTTTAGAATGGTGTTGCTTCCTAAAACTCTATCCCAAAAAGATTTACAGATTAACTCTAAAAATGGTCCATTTTGTGGTGACAGGAGAAAAGGGTTCAATCCTGTATTTAAGAAAAATTTGATATGAATTAGATATTACAAAAAATCTTATGGAAACCATTAACATACAAAAAACTAAGGCTATTGATCAGGTTAATACTCGAGAAAGAGTTTCGAGGCTTTTTTCCAGAAGCATTAAGAATGAATCAAAAATGCAGGCATTGTATCTTGCATTAAGTATGATTGATTTAACCACGCTTGAAGGAAAAGATTCTGACGGAAAGGTGAAGCAATTATGTTATAAGGCATCCCATCTACACTATAAGCATCCGGGACTTCCGCATGTGGCTGCCATTTGTGTCTACCCAACGATGGTACCTATTGCAAAAAAAGAATTGGAAGGAACAGGTATAAATGTGGCATCAGTGGCAACGGCTTTTCCAAGTGGGATGGCCGATATCAATGCGAAATTGGATGAAGTAAAATCCGTGGTGGATGCAGGCGCAGATGAAGTGGATATGGTTATCTCTCGTGGAAGGTTTCTAAGTGGAGATTATAACTATGTATCCGATGAAATTTCCCAAGTGAAAGACGCTTGTGGAAAAGCACATTTAAAGGTGATTTTGGAAACGGGTGAATTGGTAACCTTAGATAATGTGCAACTTGCCAGTGATATTGCCATGGAAGCTGGGGCAGATTTTATAAAAACATCTACAGGGAAAGTATCTCCTTCAGCGACACCGCCGGTTGTATTAACCATGCTAGAAGCTATACGAGATTTCCAAATAAAGACGGGAAAGAAAATTGGGATGAAACCTGCCGGTGGGATTGGTACCGCAAAACAAGCCATTCAATATTTGGTAATGATTAAGGAAACTTTGGGTGATGAATGGTTATCTCCAAATTTATTCCGTTTCGGTGCCAGTTCACTTGCCAATGATTTATTGATGCAAATTATGAAACAATCCACAGGTCAATATCAATCTAAAGATTATTTTTCTATTGATTAGAATACTTTGACAAAGAAGAAACTAATATGACTAAAAAACAAATATGGGATTATAGTCCCGCTCCAGAAAGCACAGATCATATTCAATTAAAAGATCAATATGATTTATTTATTAATGGCAAATTCATTCCAGCGGTTGATGGGAAATATTTTGACACCATAAATCCATCAAATGAGAAAAAAATAGCTGAAGTTGCCGAATCAGGCAAAGCAGATATTGAAAAGGCTGTGGCTTCTGCGCGAAAAGCCTATGAAAAAACATGGTCTAAAATGCACCCTAAAGAACGAGGGAAATATATTTTTCGTATTGCTCGATTACTGCAGGAAAGAGCAAGAGAATTTTCGGTCATTGAAACAATGGATGGTGGTAAACCTATTCGTGAATCTCGTGATGTAGATGTACCCTTAGCTGCAGCTCATTTTTTTTATCATGCAGGATGGGCAGATAAATTAGAATATGCTTTTCCGGGAAGGGTGGCGGAACCCTTGGGTGTTGTAGGGCAAATTATTCCATGGAATTTTCCGTTACTGATGGCTGCCTGGAAATTAGCCCCGGCATTGGCAACAGGGAATACCATTGTATTAAAACCCGCTGAAACAACACCGCTCACAGCCATGAAATTAGCAGAAATTATTCAGGAAGCAGATCTACCGCCAGGCGTAGTGAATATTGTTAATGGCGCAGGAGAAACCGGAAAGTTTTTGGTGAACCATGGTGATATAAATAAAATTGCATTCACAGGAAGTACAGATGTGGGAAAATACATCATGAAATCTGTGGCGGGTTCGGGGAAAAAATATACACTAGAATTAGGCGGAAAAGCGGCAAATATAATTTTTGAAGATGCACCTATTGATCAAGCAGTAGAAGGAATTATTAATGCAATATTTTTTAATCAAGGCCATGTGTGTTGTGCAGGATCCCGTTTATATGTACAAGAAGGAGTAGCCGGTGAAGTAATTACAAAACTTCAAAAACGGATGGAATCATTAATTGTAGGCGACCCTTTAGATAAAAATACGGACATCGGCGCTATTAATTCCAAAATGCAATTAGATAAAATTAAAACGTATGTGAAACTTGGTAAAGAGGAAGGTGGAACAATTTATCAAACAGCTTGCTCGCTTCCGAAAAAGGGATATTGGTTTGTTCCTACAATTTTTACAGATGTAAGCCAATCTAATAGAATCATTCAGGAAGAAATATTTGGCCCTGTATTAGCAATCCAAACTTTCCGAACTGTGGATGAAGTCATCACCAAAGCAAATAATTCACCTTATGGTTTATCCGGTGGTGTTTGGACAGATAAAGGATCCAAAATATTTAAGGTAACTCAAGATATTCGTGCAGGCGTTATTTGGGCAAATACTTTTAACAAGTTTGACCCATCATCTCCTTTTGGTGGATATAAAGAAAGTGGCGTTGGCAGTGAGGGTGGCATCGAAGGTCTTTCCGGTTACGTAAATTTGGTTTAGGAGAAAAAATGAGTCAAAGAATAGATATTCAAAAAACATACAAACTTTTCATTGGTGGGAAATTCCCGCGAACTGAATCCGGACGATATATCAAATGGACAGATAAAAATGAAACGACTGTGGTAAATATTTGTCGAGGTTCACGAAAAGATTTTCGCAATGCCATGGTTTCAGCAAGAAGTGCATCTGGTGGATGGTCTTCTCGTACAGCTTATAATCGCGCACAAATATTGTACCGAGTTGGTGAAATGTTAGAAGGGCGAAGAGAACAGTTTATGGCTGAATTAACTTTGCAAGGTTTGACAAATAAACAGGCGAAAAATGAAATTAATCAATCCATTGATCGATTCATTTACTATGCGGGTTGGGCCGACAAATTTCAACAAGTTTTTAGCCGCGTGAATCCTGTTTCTCTTCCTTATTTTAATTTTACTTTGCCGGAAGCGACGGGCGTGGTTGCTGCCATTGCGCCAGATGATACTTCGCTTCTGGGATTGGTTTCTATTATTGCTCCCGTAATTGCTGGCGGGAATTCCATTGTTATTTTGGCATCAGAATCACTTCCTCTTTCTTCAATTTCTTTTGCTGAAGTGCTACATACATCTGATGTACCTGGTGGCGTAATTAATATTTTAACTGGTTATAGATCAGAATTAATTGAGCATTTTTCATCTCACATGGATGTGAATGCCATTATTTACTGTGGTCATAATACCGATGATCAAAAATTGGTTGAAATAAATGCAGCCTTAAATGTGAAACATGTCATTCAGTTCCCTATCCAAGATTGGTCCAATGATAAGCACCAAAGTCCTTACCATATTCTTAAATGTCAAGAAACCAAAACGACTTGGCATCCAATTGGATTTTAATATATGAAAAATAATAAAGCAGTAGAAATCATCCGTTCAAAAGTGGACGGTAGACATCCAAAGGTTGCTATCATTCTAGGAACAGGATTGGGACCGTTTGCAGAAAATATTGAAAATAAAATTATATTTTCTTATAAAGATCTGCCTGGATTCCCCGATGCTGGAGTAAAGGGGCATGCAGGGCAACTCATTATGGGTCAAATAAATGACATTGAAATCGTTGTTTTGCAAGGCCGTGCCCACTATTATGAATCTGGCAAACCGGATATTATGAGGATTCCCATCGAAACATTACATGGTTTAGGGTGTGAAACATTATTATTAACCAATGCTGCTGGTAGTTTACTTCCAGAAGCACAGCCCGGAAGTGTAATGATGTTGACGGACCATATAAATTTCACAGGCGTTTCTCCTTTATTTGGCGAAACAGAAACATCCCGTTTTGTTAATATGGCTGATGCGTATAATCCATCTTTGTGTGACAAATTTAGAGATGCAGCCAAAACGATGAATATAACATTACATGAGGGTGTCTATATTTGGTTTTGTGGGCCAAGTTTTGAAACGCCGGCAGAAATTCAGGCGGCAAAATTATTAGGTGCTGACGCAGTGGGGATGTCTACGGTGCCTGAAGTAATACTTGCCCGATTTTATGGACTAAACGTTGCAGCAGTGTCTATTATTACCAATATGGCAGCTGGAATGAGTGATGAACATTTAACCCATGCTCATTCAATAGAAAATGCAGCAAAAGCGACAAATGATCTACAAACACTGTTGAGCGAATTTCTTTTACAATATAATAAATAAGTTTTATTAACGCCCAATCGTGCTTCCTCAGGAAATCATTCGAAAAAAGAAAGATGGATTGCCATTAAGCGATTCGGAAATTCAATATTATATTGAAGGCATTTCCAATGGATCTGTTTCCGAAAGCCATATTGCGGCTTTTTGTATGGCCGTTATGTTTAAAGGTATGTCCATGGAAGAAACTTTTTCTCTCACAGACCATATGGTGAAATCGGGAGACAAATTAAAATGGGATGATTTGAATGGCCCCGTGGTTGATAAGCATTCTACCGGTGGTGTGGGGGATAAGGTGAGCATTATGTTAGCACCAATTGTGGCATCCTGTGGTATTTATAATCCAATGATTTCAGGCCGTGGTTTGGGACATACAGGTGGAACTCTAGATAAATTGGAATCGATTCCTGGATATAATACAACACCAGATAATTCGTTATTTCGTCATACTGTAAAAAATGTTGGGTGTGCCATTATTGGACAAACTTTAAATTTGGCACCAGCTGATAAAGTGATTTATGGCGTGAGAGATGTGACTGCAACTATAGAATCTATCCCCCTAATTACTGCATCAATTTTGTCTAAAAAACTTGCTGCCGGTTTAGATGGTTTGGTCATGGATATTAAAACAGGGAATGGTGCAATTGAAGATAATTTGGACTTTGCTAGAAATTTGGGAAATTGTATCATAGAAGTGGCAAAGCAATTTGGGATGAATACATCAGCAATTATTACTGATATGAACCAACCCCTTGGT